>CAMXLV010000042.1 GCA_947244675.1 uncultured Clostridium sp.
CCATGCTGAAGTGCTTCTTGAATAGAAGCTTTATATTGAAGCAAATCCTTTGCTAAAATACTTTGTTCTTGATCAGCACCACCACCGAGCAAAAACTAAATCATAATCCTTAAAGTTTGGGGGAGCATCACCAATCGAATAAGGTTCAATAATAGCTTTAAAACCACGTTGTTCTAAACGATAAGACAAAACTTGGATATTTCCATAATCACCATATAATTCTAAGATATCTGGATAAAGATACAAAATTTTAATTTCTTTCACTTTTATCATTCCTTTTTAAAATTTCATTTCTAGTTGGTTGTAGGGAAGTATAATTTGCAATAATGTATTTTTTAATATTTGTTTGATAAAGGGCATCTACAGCTTCTTTTAAGGTTGGATAAGCTTCTATCTTTTCTATTGGATAATGAGCTGTTTTAAAACGAATTGCCATATCAAAGCTACGTGTTCCAGCTGTGATAATTCGAGAGACATGAGGTAGAGAACTTAAATCAATATCCCAAATCCAAGAAACATCAAGCCCATCTGCTAAATTATCATTTAAAACAAAAAGTAATTCTTTTTCTTCTTCATCTTCTTTTAAAATTCTAAGACTAACATTAGCACCAGTTGGATTTTTAGCTAAATTAATAATTGTAGGTATTTCTTTTACAAAAACTTCTTCTAAACGTCCATTGTTTAATACAAAAGTTGATAAGGCATGTTGTATAATGTTAGGTTCAACACTATATAAAGAACAACAACTAATAACTGCAATAAAATTATAAATATGATAAATACTATTGAATTTGATTTGATAGGTGACATCATTTACCATAAAAGTTCGATTTTTTAAATCAATTTGACTGGCTAATTTGTAGATTTCATTATTACCATAGTTACAATTAGAACAGATAAATTTTCCGATATGTGAGTATTGATAATATTCATATTGAATACGTGTATGACAAAATGGACAAAATTTTCCTTCTCCTGCTTCTTGCATATCATTGGTGGCATATTGATATTTTTCACAACTAAAGTAATAAATATTATGATTTTCTGGGTTAGCTTGTCCGAAGTCTTGCCACATTTGGATCATCATTATTTAAAATTAAATTTCCGTGTATAGGTTTTTAAAAACTCATTGATTTTTAAAATTAATGATTCTACTTCTCCATTTCGGTCTAATTGGTCACGAAAGAAATTAAGAATAACAAGAGTATCTAATTTTAAATCTTTAAAAATAACAGGGATATATCCTTCATCTACTTCAAAAATAAGATAATCAGCTTTTACTTTACCAGTGAAAGAACAATGTTTTAAAATAGTTGATAAAACACCAGTTTCCATATTATTTCCTTCAATATTACTAATTACTTTTTTGCCAGCCGTTTTAAAAACATGTACAATAGCATTATTTGTCATAGTCTTGCCATTAGTAGCTGATATTGCTATAACAGGACAATCTATTTTAAAATATTTAAAAATTTGAGGGTTCCAATCATAAGCAATTTTTCCTAAAAAATTCCCACCATTCTTTTTAGCTAATTTCAAAACAATATATAAAAGTTTCATGGCGAATACTAAAAAAAAGTTTTTCATTATTTTTCTCCTTTAATTTTCTAACATTATAACATAAGAAATAAAAATAAACAACATTGCAATCTTTTGACAAGTGTGTTAAAATGAGGGCGAGGTAGAAAAATGAAGTATATAAACAAAAAGCAAGAAAAAAATATAAAATTTGAAAAAAATAATTACTATGTAGTACTTGATTTTGATAAAACAATAACCAGAAAAGAAAGTATTGATTCTTGGATGGCAACCATAGATTTTGAAATGTATGAAAAAGATTGTCAAAAACAATGGGAAAAATTAAACCAAGAATATGCTCCCATAGAAATAGACTATAGAATGGATTATGAAACAAAAAAACAAGCTATGGTAGATTGGTATAAAAAGAGTATGGATCTATTATATCATTATCAATTAACCATTCCAAAGATGAAACAAGCCATGCAAAAAAATCCTTTTGTTTTTCGAGAGGGAGCAAAAGAATTTCTGCAAAAATTAAACCAACAAGGAGTTATTGTTATTATCATATCTGCTGGAATTGGAAATGTAATTGAAGAATTTTTAAAAGAACAGGAATGTTATTTTGAAAATATGTATATTATTAGTAATTTCATTGAATTTCGAGAGGAAAAAATGCAAAAATATACAAAACCCTTAATTCATTCTATGAATAAGAGTATAGAGGGGAAACTACCTAAAAAATGGCAAGAGAAAATTAGAGAAAAACCTTATTCTATTTTATGTGGTGATATCGTAGAAGATTGTCAAATGCTACCACAAGAAAAGCGAAACCAAACACTAAGGATTGGATTCTTAAATCAAGAAATACAAAAAAATTTAAAGACATATCAAGAAAATTTTGATATAGTACTTACCAATGATGAAGCTACTTTTTATGAAGTAGAAAAAATAATAAAATAAGGAAAGGAAGAAGAAAAAGAATGAAAAAATTTGGAAACATTTTATGGGGAATGGTATTAATTATAGTAGGAGTAATTTTTGGGCTTAATGCAGTAGGATTAACAAATATCAATATTTTCTTTCAAGGATGGTGGACATTACTAATTATCATTCCAAGCTTTATTGAATTATTTAGAAATGAAAACAAAATGTGGAGTTTTATTTGGCTATGTATAGGAATTGTTTTACTATTATGTGCCCAAAATCTATTATCTTTTCGTTTAGTAGGAAAACTAATTTTTCCATTTATTCTAGTTATGATAGGTATTAGTATCATTTTTAAAGACACTTTTCACAAAAAGGTAAGTGACAAAATAAAAAACTTAAATGCAAACAAAGGAAATTTTGAATCATATTGTGCTACTTTTGGTTCACAAAAAACTGATTTATCAGGGCAAGAATTTAATGGAGCAAATCTAGATGCTATATTTGGGAGTGTAGAAATAGATCTTTCTAAGGCAATCTTAAAGAAAGATCAAATTATTAATGCAAATGCCATTTTTGGTGGTGTAGACATTAGAGTTCCAAGTGGTGTGAATATTAAAGTAAAATCAACACCAATTTTTGGTGGTGTAGAAAATAAAACAAAAACAGAATACAATGAAAGTTTACCAACATTATATATTAATGGTGTAGCAATGTTTGGGGGGGTAGAAATAAAATGACACAATTTCAAAAAGTAATTAAATATGGAGCCATTGCATTTGCTATTTACTTATGTTTTATCATCATTAGTATCATAATAGCTTCAATTACAGCAATTTTTGGTATTTCTATTGGATTTGAGGCATTTCAAAATACGGAAAATATTGCTAAAATGCAAAAATGGGAACAAGAATATAAAGATATAACCAATATGGATATTGATTTAAATGTTGCCAAACTAGCTATCAAGAAAGGAGAAACTTTTAAGGTAGAAGTTTCAAATTCTTCAAATGAGTTTCAATGTAGAGTAGAAGCAAATGAATTAAAAATAAAAGATAACAAGGTTTATAAAAATCTTTGGAACATAGAAGATATTATTCCAGAAGTAACTATTTTTATACCAGAGGAAAATTCTTTAAAAAAAGTAAAAATAGAAACAGGTGTTAATGAAACAGAGATAGAATACCTAAAAGCCGAAAAGATTGATTTAAAAATGGGAGTTGGAAAATGTAACATCGATTCTATTTTGGCAGATTATGCTAAAATAGAAGCAGGAGCTGGTGAATCAATTATAGACAATGCAAAGATAGGAGAATTAAAACTAAATGGTGGTATTGGTAAATTAGTGCTAAATGCTCGGTATTACAAAAGAAGCTAATATTCATTGTGGTGTTGGCAAAGTGAGTTTAAGTTTAATTGGTTCTTCATCAGATTATCAAGTAAAAGCACAAACAGGTTTAGGAAATTTACGAATTAATAATCAAAAAGTAAGACGGAAGTACAATTGTAGAAAACGGAAATATTCCTATTAGAATTGAAGCAGGAGTGGGAGAAACTAGTGTTGATTTTCAAGAAGAACGTTTGTAGATAACTTTTTAATAAATTATTTTAGCCTTAGACTTTTTTGTTGTATAGGAAAAATCAAAGATTTTACCTATACAACAAAAACACATTATGCAGAAAATTTTAATCATACGCTTTTTGTTTTTCTCTAAGGCTCTTCTATTAAATCTTTCCAATATTTTTTTGGCATACATTGCATTTGACACTTAGGATTTGTTCTTTGAGTAATGGCAATTGTTTGGAAAAACATTTTCCATAGTTCTTGGTATTTTTGTTCTTGCAAAGAAATAGAAGGAATCTTTAAATTAGTTGCATCCATAATTTTATATTCATTTTTATGGTAAAGAAAACAAAGATTTCTTATTTTATCATGTATAATAAAATCTTCTTCTGGTAATCGTTTCATAAAATGATGTCCCAAAGGTTCTAAAATGTTGTTATCAGGATGAATAGAGGAATAATACAAATTTTTTCCTACTTCTTGAAAACGAAGAAGCCCTTTTAATCTATGACATTCTCCAAAAACTCTTTTTTGCATTTTCATAACATTAGCAACATAAGAAAGTGTTAAACGATGATTTATTTTAGGCCCTATTTTAAAGCCATTCCATAAATAAGCTAATAAATCCATTTCTTTTCCTATATCACTAGAAAGAAAAGCATAATAGGTATTATAAAGTGTTTGATAGCCAATATTTTTTTCAATTCCTTTTAAAACACGATTTGATTTTTCAAAATTAGTTTCTATCCTAATAGGGCTTTCTAAGAAATTTGGGATATAATCTTCATCACAAAAAATTTTTTGTGGTAATGTTTTACTAGAATAACAATCAAAAATAAGACTTAGAAAACCGATCAAAACTACCATCATAAAGATAGCTGGTGGTTATAAATTCCCTGTTAGACATTTTTGTTTATCCTCCTTGGTTGGTAATAATTCTTCAAAAAGTGATAATTGCTGGAAATGAGGTGGAGCAAGCTCTCTTTTTTCTTGATAAATTAAATTCGTTTGAATAAAATTTTCATTGAATTTATAAACTTTATCAAAATATTTTCCTTTACAAGTAATAAAATATTTGGCTCGCTTTAGTACAACTCCTAATTTTTTTAAAGCTTCAAAATCTAATAAGAATTCACGCCTAGCACGAATAATTTTTTTGGCGGAAATCACACCAATGCCAGGAACACGAAGCAGAGTAAAGTAATCTGCTTGATTAATTTCAACAGGAAATTGATGGATATTATGTATAGCCCAATCACATTTGGGATCTAAAAGAGTATTGAAATTAGGATGACTTTCATTTAACAATTCTTCTGCGCGGAAACCATAAAAGCGAAGAAGCCAATCTGCTTGGTAGAGTCTGTTTTCACGAAGGAGAGGTGGTGTTTTTATGGTAGGTAAGTTTTTATCTTGGTTTACACTAATATAGGCAGAATAATAAACACGCTTTAAATTCAATTTTTGGTATAAGCCTTGTGAAAGTTTTAAGATTTTTAGATCAGTCTCTGGTGTAGCACCAATCATTAATTGTGTTGTTTGCCCAGCAGGAACAAAATCAGTTTTAAAACTACTTTTTTCCATTTGATTTTGCTTGATCTGATTAGAAACATAGGTCATAGGTTGTAGGATGCCATCTTTTTCTTTTTGTGGTGCTAGTAATTTTAGGCTAGTTTGAGAAGGAAGCTCAATGTTAATACTAATACGATCAACTAAAATTCCTAATTGATCGATTAATTCTTGTGAACATCCGTGGAATAGTTTTACAATGAATGTAGCCATTAAAATGATATTGATTCCTTAAAATAGAAATGGCTTGAATTAACATTTCCATAGTATAATCAGGAGATACAAGAACCGCTGAGCTTAAAAATAAACCTTCTATATAATTTCTTTTATAAAAATGAATGGTTAAATCAGCTACTTCTTGGGGAGTAAAAGTAGCTCTTTTTACAGAATTAGTACAACGATTAATACAATATTTACAATCATAAGAACAAGCATTGCTCAATAAAATTTTTAAAAGGGAAATACATCTGCCGATCAGCACCCCAACTATGGCAAATACCAGAATAACTAGCATTTCCAACTCCATTTCCTGTATTTTTTCGTTTACTTCCGCTAGAACTGCAAGAAGCATCATATTTAGCAGAATCAGCTAATATTTGTAATTTATCAAGTAATTCCATTTTTTTAATCCTTTCTTTTGCGAACATTTGTATCTAGTATAATACAAAAAAATAAAAATGTCAAAAATATGTTTGACATTTATTTGTTTGTATGATAAGATGTTAAAAAATAAGGGAATGGAGTGAATAAAATGCCAAGAAAAAAACCAGAATTAAATAAAAGAGAAAAATCAATCTTAAAATTTATTGAAAAACAAATTATGACACAAGGATATCCACCTTCTGTAAGAGAAATTGGAAAAGCAGTAGGATTAAGTTCTACAGCAACAGTACATGGTTATTTAGCAAAATTAGATGAAAAAGGATATATTAAAAAGCAAGATAAAAAAGGAAGAACCCTAAGATTATTAAAAGGAGGATCTGGAGAAGAAAAGAAAACATCAAGCAAAGACTTCTATACACAAAGAGAATTAGTAGAAGTACCAATTATTGGAAAAATTACAGCAGGGGAACCAATTTTAGCAGTAGAAAATGTAACAGATACCTTTCCTATACCAGTAGATTTTGTTGGCAATTGTGAAAGCTTTATGCTAACCGTTAGAGGAGAAAGTATGATAGAAGCAGGCATATTAGATGGAGACTACATTTTAGTAAAAAAACAAAACACAGCTAACAATGGTGAAATTGTAGTAGCTTTAATTGGGGAAGAAGCAACTGTTAAAACATTTTATAAAGAAAAAGACCATATCAGATTACAACCAGAAAATGCAACGATGGATCCAATTATAGTACCAACTTGTGAAATTTTAGGAAAAGTTGGTGGCGTTTTTAGAAAGATGTAATAAAGAGAAAGTAAAAAAATTTACAAATAATTCACAAATAGAATATTGACGAATAGCACTGCGTCACATATAATGAGATGCAGTGTTATTGATATTCTAGGTAAAATTCTTAATTTTTCCTAGAGAGTAAAGGTTTATAGGTACAACCTCTTTAAAAAACCTAAATATAAGAAGCAAGGAGAAAATATGTTAAAAGTATTAAGTAATTTAAAAAAATCAATGTGGTCTGTTATTTTAATTGTTATTTTGTTGTGTGTACAAGCAACAACTGATTTAGCACTGCCAGACTATACTTCTAAAATTGTAAATATAGGAATCCAAGCTGGTGGTATTAAAGAGCCTATACCAGAAATTTTAGCAAAAGAAGACATGGAAAAACTGCTTATTCTTACAAATCAGAAAGATGAAATTTTAGCTCATTATACATTAGTAGATACTGAAAAAATAAGCAAGCAAGAAGAAAAAATAATACACCAATATTTAGGAAAAGAAAAAGAAATAAAAACAAGTACCATTTATATCATAAAAGAAATGGAAAAGGAAGAAAAACAAGAACTATCCAAAATTATGGCAAATGGTTTCATAAAATTAGCAATTCTTGAAAGAGAAGAAATACAGAAAATACCACAAGAACAAAAAGAAAAAGTATTGCAAACCTATACGAATGAAATAGATCAAATGCAAGATTCTATAAAAGAGCAAGCAGCAATTGGCGTGATAAAAGGGCTTTATCAAAAATTAGGAGTAGATATGAATCGACTTCAAAATAATTATATCCTAAAAACAGGACTTCAAATGTTATTAATAGCTTCTATTACTATGATATCTGCAATTTCTATTATGTTGTTATCTTCTAGAGTAGCAGCAAAGTTAGGAAAAACATTACGAGAAAAAGTATTTAAAAAAGTAATTCACTTTTCAAATAAAGAATTATCTGAGTTTTCAACAGCTTCTTTAATTACAAGAAATACGAATGACATTCAGCAAATTCAACAATTAATTACCATGTTATTTCGTGTAATTGTTTATGCACCAATTATTGGAATTGGTGGTTTTGTAAAAGTATTAACCAATAGTGATAGTCAAATGGCATGGATTATTGGTGTAGCTATTTTAGCAATACTTTTTGTTGTAGGAACACTTTTTATCATTGTTATGCCAAAATTTAAAAAACTACAAGAGCTAATTGATAAATTAAACCAAGTAGCAAGAGAAATATTAACAGGACTTCCTGTTATTAGAGCTTTTCATAAAGAAGAAAAAGAAGAAGCAAGATTTGAAATAGCAAATAGCAATTTAATGAAAACCAATATTTTTGTAGATAGAGCAATGTCTATGATGATGCCATTACTAATGTTTATTATGAATTCTATTATGATACTAATTGTTTGGGTAGGAGGACATAGTGTTGAAGATGGACTTATGCAAGTAGGAGATATGATGGCATTTATTCAATACACTATGCAAATAGTAATGGCGTTTTTAATGATATCAATGATATCTATCATGTTACCAAGAGCATCTGTATCTGCTAGACGTATTAATGAAGTAGTAGAAACGAAACCAAGTATTCAAGATAGCAAACAAGTAAAATCATTTGATGAAACCAAAAAGGGCTTAGTAGAATTTAAAAATGTATCTTTTCGTTATCCAGATGCTGATACAGAAATTTTATCAGACATTAACTTTACAGCAAAACCAGGAGAAACGACAGCCATTATTGGAAGTACAGGAAGTGGAAAATCAACCATTGTTAATCTTTTACCAAGATTTTACGATGTAACAGGAGGAGAATTATTAATAGATGGTATCAATGTAAAAGAGGTATCGCAAAAAGAATTAAGAAACATCATTGGTTTAGTCCCTCAAAAAGGAGTTTTATTTTCTGGAACAATTGAAAGCAATATAAAATATGCTGATGAGCAAATGAAAGATGAACAAATGGAAGAAGCATGTAGAATAGCACAAGCAATTGATTTTATCGAAGAAAAGGATAAAAAATATCAAGAACCAATTGCACAAGGAGGAAGTAATGTATCAGGAGGGCAAAAACAACGTTTATCCATTGCAAGAGCCATTGCGAAGGATCCAGAAATTTATATATTTGACGATAGTTTCTCGGCACTAGATTTTAAAACAGATAGTAAATTAAGAGAAGCATTAAGTAAAAAAACGAAAAATAAAACAGTTATTATTGTGGCACAAAGAATTAGTACTATCATGAATGCAGAAAAAATAGTTGTCTTAGAAGAAGGAAAAGTAGTAGGGATAGGAACACATCAAGAACTAATGAAAAACAATGAAACCTATAAACAAATTGCTTTGTCTCAATTATCAGAAGAAGAATTAGAAGGAAAGAAAGGAGGAGAATAATATGCCAGGAGGACGGACCAATGGGACCAGGTAAAAAAATCCCCTTACAAAAAGCAAAAAATTTTAAAGGTACTAGTAAAAAATTAATAAGTCGATATTTAAGAAAATATAAATTAGCTTTATTAATTGTACTTATTTTTGCTATTGGAGGTACTATATTTACAATAGTAGGACCTAAGATATTGGGAAATGCTACAACAGAAATATTTAATGGATTGATTAATAAGCTATCAGGAGGAAATGGAATTGATTTTACCAAGATTGCTAAAATTGCAATGACTTTATTGAGTTTATATGTAGTAAGTGCTATTTTCTCCTTTATTCAAGGATTTACGATGACAAATGTTTCGCAAAAACTTACTTATCGTATTAGAAACGAAATCATTCAAAAAATCAATAAATTACCAATGAAATATTTTGATAAAAAAACACATGGTGAAGTTTTATCAATTATTACTAATGATATTGACACTTTAAGTATGAACTTAAGTCAAAGTATTACACAAATCATAACATCAATTTGTACTATTATAGGAATTCTAGTAATGATGTTTTCAATCAGTTGGCAAATGACTTTAATTTCATTAGTTATTCTTCCTATTGCAGGAATTTTAGTAAAAAATATTGTAGGAAAATCACAAAAATATTTTCAAAAGCAACAAGCTTATTTAGCGACAGTAAATGGGCAAGTAGAAGAAATTTATGGAGGACTAAATATTGTCAAAGCATTTAATGGAGAAGAAAAAGTAGCAAAAGAATTTGAAAGAGCAAATCAAGAATTATATCATTCTGGATGGAAATCTCAATTCTTATCTGGCTTAATGTATCCTGTAATGAATTTTATTTCTAATATAGGTTATGTAGGAGTTGCTGTGGCAGGAGGCTATTTAGCCATTAATCGGAAGTATTACTGTAGGAAACATTCAAAGTTTTATTCAATATAACAAGCAATTTACACGGTCCTATTAATCAAATAGCACAGATATCTTCTATGATACAATCAATGATGGCAGCAGCAGAAAGAATTTTTGAATTTTTAGAAGAAGCAGAAGAGATAGAACATAATAAAAAAACAGTACAAATAGAAGATTTAAAAGGAAATGTAACATTTGAACATGTAAAATTTGGTTATCAACCAGAGACAACGATTATTAATGATTTTACTAGTAAAGTATTAGCAGGACAAAAAATTGCAATTGTTGGTCCAACTGGAGCAGGAAAAACAACCATTGTAAAATTATTAATGCGTTTTTATGACGTAAATGAAGGAGCTATCTTAATTGATGGACATAATATCAAAGACTTTGATAGAGGAGAACTTAGAAAAAATTTCGGTATGGTTTTACAGGACACATGGTTATTCGGAGGAACTGTAAAAGACAATATCAAGTATGGAAAAGAAGAGGCAACAGATGCACAAGTAATCCAAGCAGCAAAAGCTGCTCATGTACACCATTTCATTAAAACATTACCACAAGGGTATCAATCCATTATTAATGAAGAATCTAGCAATATATCAGCTGGTCAAAAGCAGTTAATGACAATTGCAAGAGTAATTTTAGTAGATCCTAAAATATTAATTTTAGATGAAGCAACAAGCTCAATTGATACCAG
This sequence comes from uncultured Clostridium sp., assembly GCA_947244675.1. Next base: position 10,965 of record CAMXLV010000042.1, read on the forward strand.
AACTGAAATACAAATTCAAGCAGCAATGGATCATTTAATGGAAGGAAGAACTAGCTTTATTATAGCGCATCGTTTATCTACCATCAAAAACGCAGATTTAATTTTAGTAATGAATCATGGCGATATTGTAGAACAAGGAACACACGAAGCATTATTAGAAAAAAATGGATTTTATGCCGAATTATATAATAGTCAATTTGAAGTAGAAGAACGGATAAAAAGGAGAGAAAAAGAATGAAAAAAATACTCATTACACTACTAACACTTGTATTATTAATTCTTTTAGTGATAGGAGCTTCGTATTTTAGTTTCATACAAGCCAATGGAGAATATGCTATTGATGAGAAAAATATTATCATTCCTATCTTTGTTTATCATGACATTGTAAAAGAAATGACAGGAGAAGAATATATGCAAACAACAGAAAAAAATTTTAGAGAACAAATGATAGGACTTCAAAACTTAGGATATCAAATAATTCGTTATGATGATCTAATTGCTTATCAAAAAGGAGAAAAAAAGCTCAATGAAAAATCAATTTTAGTGACATTTGATGATGGAAGAGTTGGAAATTATGAGGTATTATTTCCTATTATAAAAGAACTAAACATTCCCATTACCATTAATATTGTTGACAATAATGTAGGCACAAAAGGTGCTATGACATGGGAACAAATTAAAGAAATGAGTGATAGTCGGACTAGTAGACATCTACACTCATAGTAGATATCATGAAGAAGCTACTGACATACCAACCAAACAATATGTAGATGACATTTTATATGCACACCATCATATTGAAGAACAATTGGGAAAACAAGTAACAAAAGTATTTACTTATCCATATGGAATCAATGAAGATGAAAAAATAGAAGCATTGCAAAAAGAAGGGTTTGTTCAAAATTTAACAGACAATAAAATAAACAAGAGCAAAGAATTAGATTTAGCAAGACTGCATAGAGAATATCCATTAAATGATTCAGTAGCAAAAATTTTACTAAAAACTTTATATCGAAGTATTCGATACTAAAAAAGGAGATTTATTTTATGAGCCATGTAAATTGGACTAAAGAACAAAAAGATGCCATTTTTGAAAAAGATGCTAACTTATTAGTAGCAGCTGCTGCTGGAAGTGGAAAAACAGCAGTATTAGTTGAAAGAATTATTCATAAAATTTTGCAAGATAAAATAGATATTGATAAACTATTAGTAGTTACATTTACCAATAGTGCAGCAGCTGAGATGAGAGAGAGAGTCTTAAATGCTATTTATAAAAAATTAGAAGAAAACCGGAGAAGATGAAAACCTACAAAGACAAATAACTTTACTAAACAAAGCTAGTATTTGTACAATTGATTCTTTTTGCTTAGAAATTGTAAGAAATCACTTTTATGAATTAGAAGACATCTCTCCTAATTTTAGAATTGCTGATAACACAGAAATAGAATTATTAAAACAAGAAGTAATGGAAGATATCTTTGAAGAAAAATATGAGCAAGAAGAGGAAGATTTTCTCAAATTAATTAATGTTTATACAAGTTATAGAGATGATACCCCTTTAAAAGAATTAGTCTTAAAAATTGATACTTACATTCAAAGTAACCCTTTTCCAGAAGAATGGTTAGCTAAAAAAGTTGAAATGTTTCATTTAGAAGAAAAAATAGAGGAAGATTTTGTTAAAACTCCTTGGGGAAAGATCTTAGCTCAAGAAGTAAGAGAGGAACTAATTGATGATATTAGTATTTTAAAAAAAATAGCAGAAGAATTAGAAAAGATAGAAGAACTAGAAAAATTTTATCAAGTAATTAGAGATGATATAGAATCATTAGAAAACTTGCAAAATCATTTGGACAATTGGGACAAAGCATATGAGATAGCACAAGCAATTACTTTTAATACATGGCCAAGACAAAAAAGCGAAAATCCATTAAAAGATAAAGCAAAAGAAATACGTGATAATGTAAAAAAGAAATTAGAAAAAGTATTCAATAAAATACTAATTTGTAATTCAAGAGA
>CAMXLV010000043.1 GCA_947244675.1 uncultured Clostridium sp.
AAGTGTATTTTATTTAAACACTCTTTTAATGTCTTGGAAAGGATTAGAAGAGTGTTATTTATTTTTTAAGATAAATAAAAGAAATTTTTGGGAGGTGAAATAAATAAAATGGCAAGTGAAAAAATATTAAATCAAAAGAAAGAAGAAGTAAGTAAATTAGCAGAACAAATGAAAGAGGCTAAATTAATACTTTTAACAGATTACAGAGGAATCAATGTAACAGATGATACTACTTTAAGAAGAGACTTAAGAGCTGTAGGAGCTAAATATAGTATTATTAAAAATAATATTACTAAAAGAGCATTAGCAGAATGCGGAATAGAAGGACTAGAAGAAAAATTAGAAGGTCCAACAGCAGTTGTTATAAGTAATGAAGAATATTTAGAGCCATCTAAAATTATATACAAATTTAGCAAAGATAACGACTATTATCAAATTAAAGGTGGAGTTATTGAAGGAAAAGTAATGTCAGCAGAAGAAATTATTACATTGGCAAAATTACCATCAAAAGAAACATTATTATCAATGCTTGCTGGAGCTTTACTTGGAAATATTTCAAAAATTGCAGTTGCACTTGATCAAGTAAGAATCCAAAAAGAAGAAGCTGGAGAAAAAGTAAGTGTTTCTGTACCAGTAGAAGAAACAGCAAGTACAGAGGAAGCAGTAGCAGAATCTGAGAATACACCAGAAGCATAGGCTTCATAAAAAATAAAAATAGAGTGGTGAACTTATATCACTAGAAAAAGGAGGATTTTAAAATGGAAAAAATAGAAAAATTAATCGAAGAAATCGACGCTTTAACTGTTGTTGAATTAGCAGATTTAGTTAAAGCTATCGAAGAAAAATATGGAGTATCTGCAGTAGCAGCAGCTGCACCAGCAGCTGGAGGAGCTGTTGCTGGAGCAGCAGAAGAAAAATCATCATTTGATGTTGTATTAGCAGATGCAGGAGATCAAAAAATCAAAGTAATTAAAGTTGTTAGAGATGCTACAGGATTAGGACTAAAAGAAGCAAAAGATTTAGTTGATGGAGCACCAAAAACAGTTAAAGAAGGAGTAAGCAAAGAAGAAGCTGAAGATTTAAAAGCTAAATTCAGTGAAGTAGGAGCAGTTATAGAATTAAAATAATAACAAATAAAGCAAGCCTAAAACAGGCTTGTTTTATTATATAAAAAATTACAAATACAACAAAGCATCTTTTACACAAATTTGCTAAAAAAATTTGGCAGACGAACAAAAGAATACATTAAGAAAAGAGGAAAATGTAATGAAAAAATATTTTATTAGTGAATTTGAACAAAGTAAAGTTACAGAGATATTAAAACAGTTAGAAAAAATAGAGAGAAAAGAAAAAATAGAAGAGTTAGAGAAGGTATATTATATTTATCATGAATTAGGGAAAATATATAGTGAAAATTCAGATTTTGTCTTGGCAGATCCTTATATAGAATATCAAAAAAAAGAAGCGTTTTATCAAAAAGAAACGACAGAAGATGGAAAAGCAGTTTGTGTTCATATGAGTAAAACTTTTGCAGAAGCATTATTGCAAATTGGTATAGAAGCAAAAATTGTGAGAGAAAGTGAGAATGGATTGCCACATGTGGATGTTGTTTTTAAAACCAAAGATGGAAATGTATATTTGGCTAATTTGATACAGGATATATTGAGAATTCAAACTGGAATGAGAATACGTAGCTTTGGAACACCAAATCAAATATTAGAAGCCAATATGATAAAACAAGGAAGATTACCATACCTAAAGAGATTAGAAAGGGATTATGGAAAATTAACAGAGGTATCACAAGAAAGAATAGAAGAAATGGATTACAAATTTGGATTTAATCAGAAAAAAATTTATACAGAAGATGTATTGAAAATGTTGAAAGATGAAATTAAAGATCAAAAAAGAATAGAAGAATTTTTTGAAACCAGAAAAATAGATGAATTAGTAGAGAAAAAAATAGATTTTGCTATGAATATGATTGGAATTGCTAACAAACATGGAAAAGAAAAAATAGGCTATCGAGAAGGAATACAGTATTATGGAAAATTAGCTCAATCATTATTAACAGAAGAGGAACAAAAATATATTAGAGTTTTTTTTGGTTATCGAATGGAATATGATCAAAAGAAACCAGAAACAATTATTATTGTGATAAAGGAGAAGGAAAATAAATATTACCGTTATGATGAGGAAGAAAAGAAATTTATAAAGGCAAACGATGCAGAAAAAATAAAAAGTTTAGATATTAAGTATGATGTAATGGATGAAGAAGAGCAAAAGAAGAAAACAAAAAAAGTAAATGATACAATTGAAAGGTTAGAGGAAAGGTTTAAAGAGGCAGAAGAAAGAAATAGGTAAAAAATACGAAAAACAAGCTTAGATGGCTTGTTTTTTTGGTAAAAAAAGGGTATAATAAAAAACAAATTAAGATTAGGAGATGAAGAAATGCAAGTAGGTAGAGAAGAAATTTTACACATTGCTAATTTAGCACATTTGAAATTAGAAGATGATGAAATTGAAAATTATTTAACTAACTTACAAGATATTTTAAATTTTGCTAATATTGTAAATAATGCACCAGTCGATAATTTAAAGATTACAGTAGGTGCTAATGAAGCAAAAAATGTTTTTAGAAAAGACGAAATAGAAATATTTGAAGATAGTGAAAGTTTATTACAAAATGCACCACAAGAAGAACAAAATATGTTTAATATACCAAAGGTTATCAATTAGTATAGCTATTATAAAGTAAAACATTTAAGAAGGAGAGAAAAGATGGATATTACGAATTTAACTGTGCATGAATTGCAAGAAAAGTTAAAAAATAAAGAATTAACAATAGTAGAGATAACAAAAGCATATGTTGATAGGATTAAGCAAAAAGAAAATGAAGTACAAGCATTTGTAACAACATTAGAGGAAGAAGCAATGGAGAGAGCAAAAGAGATACAAGAAAAAGGGGAGGCAAAAGAACCTTTTGCAGGGATTCCAATAGGAATTAAAGATAATATTTGTACAAAAGGGATAAAGACAACATGTGCTTCTAAAATGTTAGAAAATTTTGTATCTCCTTATGATGCGACGGTTATGGAAAAATTAAATCATGAAAATCTAATTAATTTAGGGAAATTAAATATGGATGAATTTGCCATGGGAGGTTCTACAGAATATTCTTATTTTAAAAAGACCAAAAATCCATGGAACCTAAATAAAGTACCAGGAGGATCATCTGGAGGAAGTGCAGCGGCGGTAGCTGCTGAGCTGGTACCTTGGGCATTAGGGTCTGATACAGGAGGATCTATTAGGCAACCAGCTAGTTTTTGTGGTGTAGTTGGTCTAAAGCCAACGTATGGATTAGTATCAAGATATGGGTTAGTAGCTTTTGCTTCTTCTTTAGATCAAATTGGTCCTATTACAAAAGATGTAAGAGATGCAGCAATTCTTTTAAATATGATTGCAGGATATGATAAAAAAGATACAACTTCTAGTTCAAGAGAAAAAGTGGATTACACAAAAGCTTTAAAAAATGATGTAAAAGGTTTAAAAATAGGAGTTCCAAAAGAGTTTTTTGGAGATGGAATTAATGAAGAAGTAAAGGAAGCTTTACAGAAATCAATAGAGAAATACAAAGAGTTAGGAGCTAGTATTGAAGAATTTTCATTAGATATTTCAAAATATGCTTTAGCTACTTATTATATTATAGCTTGTGCAGAAGCAAGTTCTAATTTGGGTAGATTTGATGGAATTCGTTATACATATCGTACTAATGAATTTAAAAATTTGAAAGAGTTATATAAAAAGTCAAGAAGTGAAGGATTTGGCCCAGAAGTAAAAAGAAGAATTATTTTGGGAACTTATGTGTTGTCTTCTGGTTACTATGATGCTTACTATAAGAAGGCTCAACAGGTAAGAACTTTAGTAATGAATGAATTTAATAAGGGTTTTGAAAAATATGATGTGATTTTAACACCAACATCACCAACGGTAGCTTTTGATATTGGTTCAAAATCAGATAATCCATTAGAAATGTATTTGGCAGATATTTGTACAGTGTCTGTTAATGTAGCAGGACTTCCAGGAATTTCTATTCCTTGTCGGAGTAAACAAAGAGGGTATGCCAATTGGAATGCAATTAATAGGAAATAAATTTAGTGAAGAAACCTTGCTAAATGCTGCTTATACTTTTGAACAAGCGATTCAATTTAGAAAAAATTATAAACCAGATTTATCATAAAATAAGTTATTACTAAAAGAAAATTTTAAGGAGGAAATAAAAGAATGTCAAGAGAAGATTATGAAGTGGTAATAGGATTAGAAGTACATGCTGAATTATCAACTAAAACTAAAATATTTTGTTCTTGTCCAACTAAGTTTGGCGCAGCTCCCAATACACAAACTTGCCCTATTTGTATGGCTATGCCAGGAACTTTGCCAGTGCTAAATGAAAAGGTAGTAGAATATGCTGTAAAAGCAGGACTTGCTACTAATTGCGAAATTGCAAGAGATAGTAAAAATGATAGAAAAAATTATTTTTATCCAGATTTACCAAAAGCATATCAAATTTCACAATTCGATAAGCCTTTGTGTGAACATGGAGTTATAGAAATTGAAGAAGAAGGAAAGAAGAAGATAGGGATAACGAGAATTCACATAGAAGAAGATGCTGGAAAATTGAATCATGATGAATTTGGTGGAGGAAGTTTGGTTGATTTGAATAGAGCAGGAGTTCCTTTAATTGAAATTGTTTCTGAGCCAGATATTAGAAGTAGTAGTGAAGCGGAAAAATATTTGAAGAAACTAAAATCAATATTAGAATATATTGAAGTTTCTGATTGTAAAATGCAAGAAGGATCACTAAGAGCAGATGTTAATGTATCAGTTAGAAAAAAAGGTGATACAAAACTTGGAACACGTACAGAGATGAAAAATATGAATTCTTTTAGAAGTATTACAAGAGCTATTGAATATGAAGTAGATAGACAAATTGATGTAATAGAAGATGGTGGAAAAATAGAACAAGAAACATTAAGATGGGATGAAGTATCTGGCAAAACATTTTCTATGAGAGATAAAGAAGATGCACAAGATTATCGTTATTTTCCAGATCCAGATTTAGTGGCAATTAAATTGTCAGAAGAATATATTAAGGAAATAAAAAACAGCTTACCAGAGTTGCCAGAGAGTAGAAAGCAAAGGTATTTGGAAGAATATAAATTATCTTTAAAAGATGCTAATTTGATAACATCTTCCAAATATTTATCTGATTTATTTGAAGAAGCCATTGAAGTATGTCATAATCCAAAGGCAGTAAACAATTGGATTATATCAGATATATCAAGAATTTTGAATGAAACAGAAAAAGAACCAATTGAAATACCATTTAATAGTAAACAATTAGGAAAATTAGTAGTTTTAATTGATAAAGGAACCATTAGTTCTAGTATTGGAAAAAAAGTATTAGAAGAATTATTTGAAAATCCAAGAGATCCAGAAGAAATTATTAAAGAAAAGGGATGGATACAAATTTCGGATGAAGGAGCAATAAAAGAAATTGTACAAAAAATATTAGAGGCAAATCCTCAATCTGTTGCAGACTATAAAGCAGGAAAAGATAGAGCTTTAGGATATTTAGTAGGACAGGCGATGAAAGAAACAAAGGGACAAGCTAATCCACAATTATTAAATAAAATGTTTTTAGAGGGATTGGGGGACGTTCTTTAAATCCCTTCTAACAGGGAAAGAGGGACACTCTTTTATAAGAAGTTTTGTATAGAATGTGTTTATGCTATAGGAAGATTTTTGATTTTTCTTATAACGTAAAAAAGACTCACTAAAAATAAAAAGCATAGAAGTGAGTCTTTTTTTGATAGAAAATAAAGAAGGAAACTTAAATTAATTGCTTTTTAATGCCATCTACTACAAAGCCACAAATTACAAATTCAATAGCAAAAATGATACTTACTTTGAATAAATTTATACCTATGTAATAGATAAAAGGAGAGGAAAAGGCAAAGTTATAGATAAATAGAATGGAAACGGAAATAAAACAAACAGTAAGGCAAAACTTTAAACCATAATTCATAATTTTAAAGGTAAGTTTATCTAAATTCTTAAAATTATTAAATAGTTCTTTTAACATAATCCACCTCTTACATATAATAATCATCATAATTAATACTAACATAGAAAAAGGGGAAAAACAATGGAAATTAAAGCCAGGTTTACTATAGTTGGTGATGAGATAGGGTATAGGTTATTATTTTTAGATAACAAAAAGAACTCTTTGTAATTGATACTCTAAAATATAGAGTATCAATTACAAAGAGTTCTTTTTTATTGTATAGGAAAATTTCTACGAAATTTTCACAGATGAACAATTAAATATGGACTAATATATTAAAAGTTAGAAAATATTAATTAGCCATTACTATTGTTCTTTCATAAAAACTATGCATAATTTTTATTTTTGGTTAAGCATTTATGGTGTTTAATTTTTTTGATAAGCTAGATTTTTTTCTAGCAGCTGTGTTTTTAACAATAACACCTTTGGTGCAAGCTTGATCGATTTTTTTGGTAGCTTCAGAAAATAAAACTTTTGCTTCTTCTTTATTTCCAGAAGCGACTGCTTCTTCAAACTTTTTAACAGCTGTTTTATATCCAGACTTGATCATATTATTTCTTAAAGTCTTTTTCTCAATTACTTTAACTCTTTTTTTAGCTGATTTAATATTTGGCATATTTTTAGGCACCTCCTCTTAGTCTATATTACACTATAACATATGCTATTTTAACACATTTTTTAGGAAAAAGCAAGCAAAATTCAAAATAATTATTGTAATAGCAAAAATTTTATGATATATTGGAAGAAAAGAAGGGAAGTGTAATTATGATAGCAATAGGATGTGACCATGGAGGTTATAAATTAAAAGAAGAAATAAAAAAATATTTAGAAGAAAAAGAAATACCATATAAAGATTTAGGTTGTATGAATGAAGAAAGAGTAGATTATCCGAATATTGCAAAAGAAGTAGCAAGAGAAGTGCAAAGTAAAAAAAGTGATCAAGGAATTTTAATTTGTCGTTCTGGAATAGGAATGAGTATGGTTGCAAATAAATTTAAAGGAGTTCGTTGTACTCTTTGTTATGATGAATTTACTGCTAAGTATGCAAAATTACACAACAATGGTAATATTTTAGCCATAGGAGCAGATGCATTAACAGTGAATGAAGCGATATGTATTTTAAGAATGTGGCTTGCAACAGAATTTGAAGGTGGAAGACATAACAGTAGAATTCAATTGATTGAAGAAATAGAAAAGGAAAACATGAAATAGGAGGCAGACTTATGTGGGGAGATATAGCCATTGCTTTTTTGTTAGCTTTTATTGTTACTTTTATGGCAACGCCATATACAATAAAAATAGCAAGAAAAGTAGGAGCAGTCGATGTACCAAGAGACCAAAGAAGAATGCATAAGAAAGCCATGCCAAAATTTGGAGGCCCAGCTGTTATTTTAGGCTTTTTAGTAGCAATTATTTATTTATTAATTGTAAAAACCCTAGAAAACACGATTGATTTATTTGGGATAGAACAATATGGAATGAAATTACTTCGGTATGTTTTTAGGAACGATAGTAATATCTATTTTTTGTATATTTGATGATATTATTACTATAAAACCAATCGTAAAATTGTTAGGACAAGTCCTAGCTGCTATTGTAGTAGTATCTTTTGGCATAAGAATTGATGAAATAACACCAGAATTTTTACCAACTAATGAACTAAAAGAAGCATTTTCTATTGCATTAACAATTGGTTGGATTGTGGGGGTAACTAATGCAATTAATTTAATTGATGGATTAGATGGACTATCAGCAGGAATTTCGGTGATATCAGCAGTATCGTTATTAATTATATTTGTATTGAATGGATCTCCACTTATTTCGATATTATTAATAACAGCAATAGCAGGAGCATTAGTAGGATTTTTACCATTCAATTTTGCTCCAGCTAAAACATTTATAGGAGATACTGGTTCTAATTTTTTAGGTTTTTCTCTTTCCATTATATCCATATTAGGAGTTGCTAAAACTTATACAGCAGTAGTTATTGTTTTACCATTATTGGTTTTAGGTTTACCAATTTTTGATACCCTTTGGGCAATTATCAGAAGGATTATTAAAGGAAAGTCAATTAAAGCAATTTTTAAAGCAGATAAAGGTCATTTGCACCATTTGATTGTAGCAAGAGGATTTAGTCAAAAACAAGCGGTTTTAATTTTATATGGAATTGCAGCAACATTTGGTTTATTTGCGATTATTATGCTAGAGAGTGGTATCTGGAAGGCTTTATCATTTTTGCTAATGGTTATTGTTGCACTAGGACTAGGATATAAGAACTTCCAAGCAGAGAAGTTTGAATCACAAAGATATGAATGTGTAGAATGTAAATATATCTATAATCCAAAGTCTGGAAATGAAAAGGCTGGAATTAAACCAGGGACTGAGTTTGATGATTTGCCAGATACATGGGTTTGCCCTGTTTGTGGAGAGGGAAAAGATATGTTTCAAATTCACCGATAAAAGTTACAGAATATGTAACTTTTTTTGTATTTAATTGTATAAAAAGGTAGATTTTTAGCTGATGTAAAATTGACAGATAAATTGTAGAGTGATATAATTGATGAAACAAATCTCATGGATTCAATAAAGTCTGTTAGAGGAGAAAGAAATGGAAGAAGAGAAGAAAATAAAATTTAGTGTTATTATAACAGCTTATAATATAGAAAAATATATAGAAAAAAGTATACAAAGTGTAAGAAATCAGACATTTAAAGAATATGAATTAATTGTAATAGATGATTGTTCAACAGATAAAACATTAGAGAAAATTAGACAGTTCAAAGATATAAAAATAATAGCACATAAAGAAAATAAATGTTTAGGTGGAGCAAGAAATACAGGGGTAAGAAATGCAAAAGGGGAATTTATAATATTTTTAGATGGAGACGACTATTTAAATAATGAATTAGTATTAGAAAAATTGAATCAGTTAATTGCCAAAAATACACCAGATGTAGTGTATTTGGGGTTTGAATTAATGGGCAAAAAAACAGGGATCATTATTCCAAATAAAGAAAATTGTACAAAAGCATACCGAATAGCAGGAGATAGATATGCTAATGCGTGGAGTAAATGTTGGAAAAGAGAGTTTTTAATAAAAAATGAATTAGTATTTCCAGAAAATAGATATTATGAAGATGTTGTTTTCATTTATCAAGCAATTAGTAAAGTAGAGAATTATCTAATAGCAGAATTTCCAACACATACTTATTATAGTGGAAGACCAAATAGCATTACTACAAATGTATCTTTTAAAAATATACATGATAATTTATATAACATAGAGGAATTAATGCAAATGGCTAAAAATAATAGAACAGAAGAGTTAGATATAAAGATACAAAAGGAGATACAAAGGTGTAAAGAAAGATTAGAAGAAATATATGAACATTATAAAAAATAAGAAAGAAGGGCAAAGAGATGTCAGACAAAATTATAAAATTTTTAGCACACAATAAAAATTTTTCTGTTATATGTGCTAAAACAACAAATTTGGTAGAAAAAGCAAGAAAAACACATGACCTAAGCCCAGTAGTTACAGCAGCATTTGGACGAATGCTAACGATGACTGCTATTATGGGAGCAGAGATGAAAAATGAAAAAGACAAATTAACGATACAAATCAAAGGGAATGGTCCAATTGAAATGATGGTAGCAACTACCAATAATTTTCCAAAAGTAAAGGGATATGTGGTGAATCCACAAGTAGATATACCACTAAACGAGTTTGGAAAATTAGATGTAGGAGGAGCCATTGGCATAGAGGGGTATATTAATGTAATCAAAGATATAGGACTAAAAGATCCTTATATAGGGATTTCTCCTTTAATAACAGGGGAAATAGCAGATGATTTTGCTAATTATTTTGTAAATTCTGAACAAAGAAATTCAGCAGTAGCGTTAGGTGTATTAGTAGACAAAAATGGAGTAAAAGAGGCTGGAGGATATCTGATTAATCCAATGCCAGGAGCAAAAGAAGAGGAAATTTCAAAGGTAGAACAGGCTTTATTTAAAGCAGGTGCGATGTCTAAAATGCTAGATGAAAACTTAACGTTAGAAGAGATTGCTAAAAGAATTACAGGTGATGAAACAGTAGAAATCATAGAAGAGAGCAGGATACCAATTTATGAGTGTGATTGTTCAAAAGAACATATGCAAAAAGCATTAATAACAATAGGAAAAGAAGAAATACAAAATCTCATTCAAACAGATGGAAAAGCAGAATTAGTATGTCATTTTTGTAATGAAAAATATCAATTTTTAAGAGATGAGTTAGAAGGAATGTTAAAAAGCATTGACAATTAAAAAGAAAGTTAATATAATAATTTTAATTTTAGTTAAAATAGGAAAGAGTAGGAGATAAAGATGAGAGATGAAGTTTTAATATTTGGACATAAAAATCCAGATACAGATTCAATTTGTTCTAGCATAGTTCATGCTATCTTAGATAAGAAAAATGGATGGGAGACAAAAGCTAGAAGAATTGGGAAGGTAAATAAAGAAACCCAGTATGTATTAGATTATTTAAAAATGGAAGCACCAGAGTTAATTGAAAAAGTAGAAGAAGGGCAAGAAGTAATTTTAGTAGATCATAATGAGTTTAGCCAAAGTGTTGATGGAATTGAAAAAGCTAAAATAATAGCAGTAACAGATCATCATCCAATTGCTGGTTTTAGAACTTCAGAAGCAATTTATTATACAGCAAAACCTTATGGATGTACAGCTACTATTTTATATGAAGAATTTAAAAGATTACATCATGAAATAGAAGAAAAAGAAGCGGTTTTAATGGCAAGTGCTATTATATCAGATACTTTGTTATTAAAATCTCCAACAACAACCAAACAAGATGAAATAGCTTTAAAGGAATTAGCTAATATTGCTAAAATAGATATCCAAAAGTATGGTTTAGAAATGTTAAAGGCAGGTACTAATTTAGATAATTTTTCTGCCAAAGAACTTATTAATATTGATGCTAAAGAATTTGAAAAAGAAGGTATAAAATTTGAAATAGCACAAGTTAATACAGTAAGTATTGAGAATGTATTAGCAAGAGAAAAAGAGATAAAAGAGGAAATACAAAAAAATATACAAGAAAAAGGATTAAGTTTATTTGTATTTGCTGTAACAGATATTTTAAATAGCAATTCGGAAATAATTGCCTTAGGAGAAAGAACAAATGTTATCAAAGAAGCTTTTGGAAAGGAATTGAAAGAAGACAAAATCTTCTTAGAAGGAGTTGTTTCAAGAAAAAAACAAATCTTGCCAGACATTGATCGAAACATTTAAAGTTTAAAGTAAAGGAAAATTAAAAAAAGAAGTTAAAAGGTTGACAGAACTGATATCATAAGATATAAAAGAAATAAGAACAAATGAGAAAGGAAAAGAAGAAAATGAAGGGGTACAAAAAAATTATATATGTATCATTATTTTTATTACTTTTTATCATAGGAGTTAGTAAAAGTAGTTATGCAACAGAAGTTACTTATAAGGCTGAATACAAAGATGCAACAACTTACAATGTAATGATTACAGGAATTGAAAAAGAAGATGGATATGATTATAGAGCAATGATTTGCCAAGAGAAGGATGTTAAAGGTTCTCAATTTATAAGCCCATTAGGAAAATCTTTTTCAATTCAATATAATCAAAATACAAATGTATGGGAAGGAGATACAACACAAGCACTAGATGGAGTCAAAAGTTATGGCGTTTTTGAAAAGACAGGACAATATTATGTGTATATTGCTAAAAGGGCAAATAATAGTGCTGGCGATTATGAAATCTTAGATGGCCCAACAGAAATAGCAATGCCTCAGTTACCAAGCCTAGGAAATAGAATAAAAATACAATCTGATGCTTCTGGAAGAACAAAATATTCAATTAAAGTAAATGGATGTAATACTATGATGCATAATGGTGTAAAAAGAACAATGAAGTTTTATATAGGAGAGGTAACAGATAAAAATTTATTGGAAAAATTAAATACAGATGGAATAGAAGCATATGGAGAATTATTACAATATGCTAAAGAACAAGAAAAAAATTTAAAGCAAGATAGTTTTGAAGATATCATGACAAGAGTATTAGATTATAATATAGTACAAAATTATAATATAGAAAATGGAAAATATTATTTTATACACATGATATTAGATAATGAAAATGGTACATATGTAGATGTAGAAGATATTGGGATTTATAATGGGGAAGTCACTAACACAGGAAAAAAAGGATTAAAAAATTTTAAATATGAAGTAACAACAGTTGACACAGCAAAGAATGAAACTAAAATAGAAGGAATAGATACTCAAAAATCAGATAGTACAATAGCAACAAAAAATCTTCCCAAAGCAGGGGTATCATTAATAGGAATAGGTGTATTACTTGTAATTGGCATAAGTATTATAACATTATATGTTAAAAATAAACAATATAAAGATATTTAGTTTAAAGCTAGTTGAAACTCTAAAAATAGAGGAACAACTAGCTTTGTTTTGCTTAAAAAATTCAGTCTAAGGCAACTTGTACAAATAAGATAAACTTATTATTTTTCTTTGATACATTAAATTAGAATATAATTTTCGACAACTAGACAATAAATATTTACATTGTATAATTTTAATGTTTTTATGAAATAGTAGTTTTTTAAAGATGTATATGGTATAATCTAAACAATAATTAGTAATTTGTCGAGGAGGTAGTTATGGATAAAAAAAGAATAATCATATTAGTAATAATT
>CAMXLV010000044.1 GCA_947244675.1 uncultured Clostridium sp.
CCTTTTGGTCTATATCCTCTATTCATTGTTGTTCCTCCTTTTTATTTATAACTTTGCCAATTTCTTCGATGCACTCTTTACAATATTCCTTTTCCTTATTAAACAATTTATTTATGTTTTGAGCCAAATTGTTTGCTGCTCCTGCTGCAGTTACTCTCATTGTTGTATCTTCTTTTTCATAGATACTTATTGTCCAATAGTTACCTTTTATTTCTTTATTGCATCTGTCACATATTCTTTTTATCATATTAGTTCTGCTCCTCCTTCGTTTTCCTTTTTAGTTTTACAATTACTGTTGTTCTATTATAATTCTTAGCGATCAAGTATGATGTATAGCCATCTAATAGGTTATAATCTAAGTCAATGACTATTTGCGATTCAAACTTATGATTTTTCCTATAGTATTGAATTTTATTTTGCATTTTTTTCTGGTTTGGTTTTGAGAAGTTTTTCGGTATTTTTATTTTGCTTATTTCTACTTCAACTGCGGTTTCACTCATCAAAGCGTTTATAATGCTTTCTTGTGATTTAATGCATTGTTCTTGGAGTTCGATTAATACCTTATTTGCATTTTCATTTTTAGAATTGTAGTATTTCATTATTGCTACTACTCCCCATAGCATTCCACATATTACCCACACTATATTTTTAGTTGTTATTGCTGTTGTAATATCCAATATTACATTTAGCATATAAAGTATAATAAGCATTACTTCTTCTTTTTTTAATTTTGTAGCTTCTTCCTATGTTTTCACTTTTATCCCTCCTCTAAATCATCAAATAATTCTCGCTCCTTTTCAAATTCTTTTAATATTGGTCTTAGGCATTTATTGCATAATGCTAGTTTCATTTCGCCTCTTCTAGTTACTGTATTTGGTATTGTTGCTATTCCTCCTGTCATATCTTGCTTTTTATCTGTGATTCTTATTTCTGCTCCACAATAGTCACATTTGTAATATTTATATAGCTTTTCTTTTTTGTAGTTGACTACATTTCCTCCATCTGGTGTTGGTTTCATTTTTGTAAATATCGGTATCTCTTTTCTGCAGGATAATTCATTAAAATTATTCATTTTGAACCTCTTCCATTTCATACATTGTATTTATGTCATATTGTGTACTCAGATATGTTTGTTCCGTTGCTGTCAGGACACATTTTTTGAAATATGCTTTTGGTTTTTGTATTCTTGACTTAGTATTTGCTATTGCAAATTGTTCTAGTGCATAAAATACTTTTCTCGAGTCGAGTTCTAATATCTTCTTTCTGGTTTTCAAATCAAAATACATTTCTCTCAGTATTTCTTGTATTTCTATATTTAGGTTTGGATTTAGTACATGTAAGCTGCAATTATTTATAATTCGTTGAAATTCCATCTCTTCTATCTCATCCATTGTTATCTTTTGTTTTTCTATTAGTGTGTGATCAGAAGGATAGATAGATTTCATTTCCTTTAATTTAGTTTTATTTAATTTAATTTGCTTTGATTTAATTTGATTTAATTTGCATTTTTTTGCATATACTTTTTTGATTTTTGCATTGCTTTTGTATTTCTTTTGCTGTGCATTTGCATTACTTTTGCAAAAACCTTTTATACATTTGCATTTTCCATCTTTTTTATTTTTTTCTTCTTTATTCCATCTAGCATTAGCTGCTTGCCTTCTTTTATCTTTTAAATCCTCATATTTTTTCATTCTTCTTAAAAAACTTTCAGACCAGAACATACCATCTTTAGAGTTAAACAACCCATTCCCTTTTTCGCTATCTCTATACTCGTTTATGCAGTCAGTTATAAATTTTTCTACATCTATAGTTGTTCCTGTTTGCATTTTTATGGCTCTATATGTGTTCTTATTTAATGTTAATTTATATGTAGATTCGTTTCTTAGCATTTCTAGAATTGCCCAATATAAACCATATCCGCTCCAATCCATAATCGCAACGCATAGATAATATTTTTGGATCTGTCAACGCATTAGAGTCATGACTAAAATAATATGCATCTTTATTTGTCATTTCCTTATATACCTCCTTTCTTATTCAAATATATAAGGGTTCTTCTGTTTATTTTTGTTTTTCATCTTCTTTATCTTCTGTTTTTTTATTTCCTCCTTGCAATATTGCTAGTGTAATAAATGATGCTATGTATCCTACAAAATATCCTAGGACAAACTTTCCCATGCTATACCTCCTTAAATAAATTTATAAATATTTTTTCTAATACAGGTACTACGATGCTATTTCCTGCTTGTTTGTATAGTTGCGTGTCGCTTGTAGGAATATTTTTAGCCTTCTCAAAATTTTTGTCACAAAATCCCATTAATCGCCAACATTCTTTTGGTGTTAATTTTCTTATACAAAATTTTGTCATCACTTTAGGTTCTGTATTTCCTCCTTGGCAAGTATGTATTGTTGGGCTTATTCCATTCTCTGAATATACTCTTCTACAGCTCTCGTTTATTTTGTCCCATTTACCTCCTTGTAGATTTCCTTCTTGTATGCATTTAATCGTATTGTCAGTAGGACATAAAGCAGCGTTTGCTCTTAATGTATTTGCAATATCATCTCCACTTTTAGGTTTCCAAATAAACCCTGTACCTTTTTGCTTATGATTTTCGTTATGTTTTATAAATCCGTTGATCATCTTTTCGCTAATATAATATTTTTCATCGACTTCCGATTCTAATACATCCTTTAATCTAAAATGTAACTCTTCTTTTTCAGGGAACTTAAATGTGCCTTTGTCTATGTCCTTTCTAATGCTAATTGTGTAAACTCTTTCTCTATTTTGTGGTATTCCGTAATCCTTGGCGTTAAGTATTTGGTAGTAGTTGTTATATCCTAGTTCATTCAATGTTTCTATGTATTTATTAAAATTATGAATATGTTTCTTACTTAATATGTTTCTTACATTTTCCCAGATTACATACTTTGGTAGACACCATTTAACAATTTCTACAGTATTCCACATTAAGCTACTTCTTGTATTTGTCCCTACATCTCCTCCTATTTGTTTCCCTGCTATTGAAAAGTCCTGGCATGGGCTTCCGTGAGTTATAATGTCTATAAACCTTGGTAGCTTGTCTATATCTATTTTTGTGATATCTCCCAGGTTTAGTTTTTCATCTAAATCATGTATTGCACACTAGCTTTTTATTGCGTATTTATCTATTTCGCTAAAGCCTATTAATTTGTAATCTATGTTTATGTTATATAATGCTTTTTCAAATGCTCCAATTCCAGAAAATAAACTTAGCAATGTTTTCATAGTTTCCTCCTAATTCTTTTTATTGAATATAATCTCATCTAGTTCATTTGTCATTTGTGTATATTCCTCTAATATTTTTTCTAAATGCTTATTGATTCTTTCTATGTTGTATTTCTTTTCACTTTCTGTAATGTCAGTTCCTACTAAATTGTTCATAAAAATTTCTAAGTATTTTTCTCCATATAGTATTTTTGTTTTTAAATCCAACATTTTTATATTTTCAGTTTTTCGGCTTTCTTCTATTTTTTCTTTTCCAAAAACTTCATCTTTCAAAAGTCTTTCTATTTTGTTTGCAGTTTCAAAATCAATTTTCCAAATTTCAATTTCTTTTTCCATTCCTATTGCCCTTTCTAACTTTCTGTGATAGAATATATACAGAAAGTATTTTTATAAATATTTTTCAAAAAGAGTTTAATTTTCTATACTTTGGTCGGTATTTTGGATTAGCTCTTTTTTTCTTATTTCTTTTAGACCATTTTTCATTTTTGCTAGTGTTATAATGTGCCAATAATAGCATCTATCTAATTTGTCTGGCATTCCGCTTCCTCCTTCTTTATACTTATTAATTTCTTTACATCATCTAATAATTGATCTAATTGTTGTTCTGCTGTTGTTTCCATTAAATTGATTTCTTTGTTTATTATGTATGCAAGTCTTTTTTCCTCTTCTCCTTCTTCTTCTAAGAATGTATATACATGTATCTGCAATTTCATTGAATTATAATTTTTTATAGATTTTGTAAAATCTATTGTTGTCCAATACTTATCAATTTTACTTAATAGAGCATATAAGTTTGTTATTTTTTCTAAAATTGTACTTTTTAATTCCATTAATCTTTCCTCCCATATTTTTGAATTATTTTTTCTGCATCTTCCATTGCTTCTTTAAATCCGCAGTCTGAGCATATATCTGTTTTGTTATCTCTACGGCTTAGTGCTGGTCTTTCTCCTAATAATCCGCCACACTTTGGGCATTTCTTATTTTTTCTTTCCATGTTTTTCTTTCTTTCCTTTCTTTTCACTTTCTTGGTAGATATCTTCTATTATCATTACTATTAATAATCCTACTATTGGTATTAGGTATTCTCCTCCAATTGCATCATATCCTCTTACTGCAGTTGCATATTTTATTGCTAGTATCGTAAATATAATTGTTGATATAATTACTATTGTTTCAATTACTCTGACTATGAATTTCTTTTTATTTGATACTTTCAAACTTCTTCACCCCTTCCAATTCTTTGATATTATTTAGGTCTGTTAGGTCTTGTCCTTCATATTTTTCTAAAAATTCTAATAATGAAGTTCTCCTAATTTTAAAGCTTTTTATTTTTAGTGCTGGTAATAATCCTTTGTTTATTAAGTCATATATACAATTAGGATTTGTCTTTAATAACTTAGCTGTTTCAGCTACGGTATACAAAATATCTTCCATCAAAATTTCCTCCTTGTTTTGTGTGTAGTTCGGCATTTTTTAATTCTTTCATACTTTTCTCCTCTTTGTTAAGTTTTTCCTAATTTTTAACTTAAAAAAATTTCTTTTAATTCTTCTGGTGTCAAATTTAATTCTTTGTCAATTTTTCTAATGTCCTCTTGAGAAAATTTAATCTTTCCACTTGTCTTTTGACTAAATGTAGCACTTGATATATTAACTCTTTTCGCTAGCTCTGCCATCGTTAATCCTGCTTCTACAATTTTAGATTTTAGTTTATTTGCGTTTGTCATTTTTTTCGCCTCCTTTCGTTAGGTTTTTCTTAACTCGTGATTATATTACCAAAACTAAAATTTAAAGTCAATACTTTTTTTGAAAAAAATTTATTTTTTCCTAATTTTATTTCAAAAAATCAAAAAAAGTTTGACTTTTCTTAATTTTTTAAGTATAATTTATTTATTGAGAGGTGAATAATTAATGAGTAATTTAATAGATACTTTTTCACATAGATTAAGTTATGCTATAAAAATCAAAGATATTAGACCTGTTGATATTTCAAAAACTACAGGTATTTCAAAAACAAATTTAAGTTGTTATATGTCTGGCAAATATGAAGCCAAACAAGATGGTGTAGAATTATTAGCTGAAGCTCTTAATGTTAATCCAGTTTGGTTAATGGGATATGATGTTCCTATGGATAGAAACTATGAAAAAGACAAAATTATTGAAATCAATGTTATAAATTTAACAACAAATGAAATTATTAATAAAATTCCGTTTGTATATAGAACAGATGTTGAAAACCAAAGTATAGATAATTTATTCGCAATTTATGCTACTGATAATTCTATGGCACCTCTATTAGATGAGAATGATATTGCTATATTAGAAAAAGCAACTACTTTTTCTAGCGGAGGGACTTATTTATTAAAATTAAAGAATGGATTTCCTATTATAAGAAAAATAATAAAAACAACACATGGAATAGAATTGCAAGCGATGAATATGTGGAATTTTCCTGTTCAAGAAAATCTAAAAGAAGAAGATATTGAAATACTTGGAGAAGTAATAAGAGTTGAAAACTCTAGTGCTTTTAGGAAAAAACATTAATGAATCAATTTAGAAAAATAATTAAAGGAGGTTTATATGGATTTTTTAACAGTAGATTTTGAAGTAGCTTCAAGATATGAATATAGTCCTTGCTCTGTAGCAATATATAAATTTACAGAAAGCTCTTACTCTAAAGTTTATTCAACTTTAATAAATTCTGGAGATGTTTTCTTTGATCCACAATTAACTAAATTACATGGCATAACTGCAGAAATGGTAAAAGACGCTCCAATATTATCAGAAGTTATAAAAAATATATGTAACATAATTCAAGATCAGTTTTTATTCGCTCATAATGCTACATATGATATTAAAAAAATAATTAATGGTTGTAATGAATGCAATATTAATATACCTAATTTCAAATATGCAGATTCTTTAATGCTAGCAAAAAGAACATGGAAAGGACTAATAAATTATAAGTTAGACACCGTAAGTAATTTTTTGAATATAGAGCTAAATCATCATAATGCTGATTCGGATTCTATTGCTTGTGGAAAAATTGTACTAGAAGCTATGAAATTTTATAATTCTAACGATATTTTATCTATTTTAGAACAAATAAAATATTCTTATGGATATTATAAAGATAATATTTTTTATAAGGCATTTTCACATAAACTTAGTAAATCTTCTAATGTAAAGTCTGATTATGAAAAAGTAAAAGAAATTGATATAAATGTAGATTCAGACAGTACTTTAAATGGAAAAGTAATTGTTTTTACTGGTGCTCTTTCGATTACACGAGAAGAAGCTATGAAACTTGCTGCAAGCTGTGGTGCTATTCCAAATGCTTCTGTTACAGCTAAAACAAATTATTTAGTAGTTGGAAATGATGACTATAATAAATTTAAGCTTGGGAATAAAAGTAACAAAATGATAAAAGCAGAACATCTCATTGCTAAAGGACAGGACTTGGAAATGATAACTGAAGATGATTTTTTAGAATTAATAAATTAAATAAAAACGGATAATGTGTCTTGTTTTTTGCGGAACGTCACACATTATCCAGAGCATAAGCACTTCGAAAAGTGTTTACTTTGTAATTATATACAAAGTACCTCTATTTTTCAAGTGTTTATGAAAATAAATTAAAGAAAAATGGAGGTATTTTTATGTCAAAAATTAATGTTAGAAAAAGAAAGGATTACTCTGGAATAAAATTTGGAAAACTTACAGCACTACAGTATAAATATTCAAAAAATAATAAGTCTTATTGGTCTTTTATTTGCGAATGCGGAAATATTGTCATAAAAAACGTATCAGATGTAAAACGTGGAAAAGTAATTTCTTGTGGTTGTGCTAAAAAACAGCATTTAAAATCTAAGCATAGTAATTCTCATACAAGGTTATATATCTGTTGGAAATCAATGAAAAGAAGATGTTCAACTAATAAACATTATAAAAATATACAGGTTTGCGATGAATGGAATAATTATATAAATTTTAAAAATTGGGCTCTTCAAAATGGTTATTCAGATAATTTAACTTTAGATAGAATTGACTATACTGGAGATTACGAACCTACTAATTGCAGATGGGTTAATAGTATTCAACAGAATAATAACAAAAGCAACAACATCACTATAACTTATAAAGGAAAAGTACAAACATTAAAAGAGTGGTGTAATGAATTAGATTTACCCTATTCAACTATTTGGTATAGACTAAATCGTCTTAACTATTCTATAGAAGAAGCTTTTGAAAAGGAGGTTGAACATAAATATGGCAACAATAAACGTTCGTAAGAGAAATAATAAATGGCAGTATCAATTTGAAGCTGCAAAAATCGAAGGAAAAAGAAAACAAATTACAAAGTCTGGTTTTAATACTAAAAAGGAAGCTCTTGATGCAGGTGTAAAAGCTCTTGCCGAAT
Organism: uncultured Clostridium sp.; assembly: GCA_947244675.1. The sequence goes on from CAMXLV010000044.1 coordinate 7,683, forward strand.
ATAATAATTCTGGGTTGCATTTTGAACCATCAGAGATATCTGTATCAGATTACTTCGACTATTGGTATAAAAACTATGTAACATTAGAATTAAAAATAAATACACAACAGTCCTATAAGAATTATATTGAAAATCATATCAAACCTAGTATAGGAATTTATAAATTGAAATCACTCACTCCTACTATTTTGCAAGAATTTATAAATTCAAAATATATAAATGGTTTTAGTAAAAGTCACTTAACAAACCTTATGGGTGTTTTATCTGGTGCCTTAAAGTATGCTGTGCATCCATGTAACTTTATAAAAAGTAGTCCTATGCTATATGTGAAATTTCCTAAATACGAGCATTCTAAAACTGATGCAAACCATAAATATATAAAACCTGAGGAATTTGAAAAAATAACAGACCGCTTCCCTTATGGCTCTACTTTTTATTTACCTATTATGATTGGTTATTATACCGGCTTTAGAATTGGAGAAACTTTAGGATTAACATGGGATGATATTGATTTAGAAAATAAAAAAATATCAATAAATAAAATAATCTATTATAATGAAGATACTAAACTGTGGTATTTTGGCACTCCTAAAACACCAACCAGTACAAGAACAATAGAAATAGGAAACACTTTACTCAATATTCTAAAAAAATATAAAAAGGATCAATTACAGAATAAATTAAAATACGGTTGTCATTATACTTGTGTTTATGAAGGAATTGAAATCATTGATAATAAAGAATATAGACCTTTATATTTTTTGAAAGCAAATATCCCTTCTGGTACATTAAAAAAAGTGGAAATGGTATGTACAAAAGAAGATGGCGAAATTGTTACTCCTAATTCCTTCAAATATGCATCTAAAGTAATCAATTATGTTTTAGGTATAACATTTAACTACCATTCTTTAAGGCACACCCATGCAACTACTCTAATTGAAAATGGAGCAGAAATAAAAGATGTTCAAGTTAGGCTAGGTCATGCCAATATAGAAACTACTTATAATACTTATGTGCATCATACAGAAAAAATGAGTAATAATTCCGTAGAAATATTTGAAAAAGCTGTAAATCAAAATAAGAGTCATTAGGGCTCTTATTTTTTTACATATAATTGTTAACCGCATAAAACTTTGGTTGACAAATGGTTGACATTTACAACATTTTTACTATTAAAAATTGCTATAACTATTGATTTTTCAAGGTTAGAAGTGTAACAGTTTCGATATGACTCGTAAACGGAAACATATCTACAGGTTGAATACTAATTATTTCATAGCAATTTTCCAATTTAGCCAAATCCCTTACCAAAGTAGCTGGATTACAACTAATATAAACCATCCTTTTAGGCAAAATCTTTAAAACATTTCCTATCGTTTCATCATCCAAACCTTTTCTTGGAGGATCTACCATAACAATATTAGGAATCACCTTTTCCTTTCTAATCAAATCATCTAATACCATTTCCACATCGCCTGCTACAAACTCTGTATTATTTATTTGATTCAGTTTAGCATTCTCTTTTGCCATTTTTACAGCCTCTTCTACTATCTCAATTCCATACACTTTTTTGGCATATTTCGACATAAACAAAGAAATTGTACCAATACCACAATACAAATCAAATACCACATCATTATCTGTTATCTTAGCCTCCTCTATTGCTTTTTCATACAATATTTTTGCCTGTACTGGATTTACTTGGTAAAATGACAAAGGTGAAATCTTAAAAACATAATCTCCTAGCTTATCTTTTATATACCCATTTCCATATAAGCAAATATTTTCTCTTCCTAAAATAACATTTGTATTTTTCTCATTCACATTCTTTATAATTGTCTTAACATTAGAAAAATTACTAACTACTTCCTTAACTAACTCTTTCTCTTTTGGCAATTCTTTACCATTAATCACCAAAATACACATTAGTTCATTTGTTTGTATACCAATTTTAGTTACAATATGTCTTAGTAATCCTTTTCCTGTTTTTTCATTATAAATACTAATTTTATTTTTCACAACAAAATGAAATACAAATTTTGCTAGCTCTTCCATCTTTTGATTTTGAATCAAACAACTATCTATCTTTATAATTTCATGAGTCCTATTAGCAAAAGCTCCCATAACTATTTCACCTTTTTTATTGATTCCTACTGGATATTGTGCTTTATTTCGATAGTAATAAGGTGTTTCCATTCCGAATAACTGATTTTACTTCTATTTTGTTCTTTAATGTTTTATTTACCAAACTTTGCACTGCATTTTGTTTCATTTTTAATGTTTCTTCATAATCAATATGCCTTAAAGCACATCCTCCACATCTTTTATAAGTTGTACAATCATTAACTATACGATATTTAGAAGATTGTATAATTTCTAGTACCTTCCCAAAAGCATACGAAGTTAGCACTTTTACAATTACAATTTTTACGATTTCTCCCTTTAAACTATTGGGAATAAAAATAGTAAAATCTTCTATTTTAGCAATTCCTTCTCCTTCAAACCCATTATCAACAATTTCAACAATATATTCTTTATTTTTTTCTACTGGAATCTTCATTTCTTCCCTCTTTTCTTTGTTAATATTTTATCATAAAAATAACCAATTATCAATTTTTGCTATCAGACACCTTTTTTTGTTTCCTCATTCTCCTAAATATGAAATGATAAAATACTTAGTCAAATTAATTTCATATACTTTTTTTAAATTATTTATTTAATATTAAGATTAATTTAATACTTTTTTACTCTTTTTTGGTGTATAATAAACTAAATTTTTAGGAGGGCATAATGAAAAAGAAAAAAATTATATTATTACTCTTATTTTTGCTATTATTAGGAATTACTCTTTTCTTGATAGACGACAATAAAAAAATAGTTGTATGTATTGATGCTGGACATGGAGGAGATGACGTTGGTGCTATTTTAGCAAATCGTTATGAAAAAAATGATACCCTAAAGATGGCAAAACTTGTAGAAAAACATTTAAAAGAAAAAAACATAAAAGTCATTATGACAAGAAGTCATGATTCTTCTGTTAGCCTAGACAAAAGATGTAAAATAGCCAACCAAAAAAATGCCAAATTGTTTGTTTCTATCCATAGAAATAGTGCAGAGACTGGGAATGGTGTTGAAATATGGTGTAATAGCCAAGAAAGAGAACAAGATACACTATTAGCAAATTCTATCTTAAATCACTTAAAAAATTTTCCGCTCCAAAATAATCGTGGTATTAAATATGGTACAATCAATGGTAAAGATTCTGACTATTATGTCTTAAATTATACAAATATGCCTAGTTGCTTAATTGAATTGGGCTTTATTTCTAATGAACAAGATAATCAACTACTTGATACTTATAATAATGATTATGCTAAAGCAATAGCTGATGGCATCTGTCTTGTTTTAAAAGACAACGATGGCAAACTTTGATAAAACCTTATACTCTATTCAAATCTGATTTAGCATGAGCCTTTAATAATCCTTCTATGATTTTTCCATATTCATTTACTATTCTACCAATGTCTAGTTTTATCTTATATAAAGTGCTGGACGAAAACCAAAGTTTGTGAAGGTACTGGTTGCGTAGCTGTACGCACGGTAACATACTGGGTAATCTGCAGAGTAGTAACGGAAACCACCACCACGAAAGTTATACATCAAGTTTGCGTTATTTGTTATGTAGCACATCTCTTGTGTCCATTCCCACTGATTTCCTGCCACATCATATAAATTTTTCTTTTTTACTCCTTCACTTGATGCTGTTGTTCTTATTCCATAATGGTAACTATTATCTGCTACTATGGCATCTTGGGTTGAACCATTATTACTATTTACTGTTAAATACCTTCCTACTCCTGCTGTATAGGTTACATTTGTATTATCTCTATAATTTCCCCATGGCGTATTTTTCATATCAGAATAATCTGTTTTGTTTTCTGCCATAAATTTTATCATCACATCCCACATTGTTCCTGTTATTAATCCACTTCTTACATATTCATTATTGTACATTCTCTCTGACATTTCTATGGCTGTCTCATAATCTGCATGATAATAAGGTATTTCTCCTGCTTTACTTGTTATTTTTCCATCAGTTACTTTACTTACAACAAAACTTCCATTTTGCCACCATTCTCCATTTATTATACTTCCTGTTGATGCTTTATCAAATTTTACATTGTCAGCTAATGTAATTTCACTTGTTCCTGCTTCATATCTTCCTACATAAAATCCTCTATAACTATCTATTTGCACTTTTTCTGCACTATTGGTATATCTATCCCATCCTGTTGTACTTTGCATACCAAAATCATACTTTTTATATTCACTTATATTACATGGTATCCATACAAATTGATTCCCTTGTAGTTCACTTGTTTCTTTGTTTACTGTTCCATCACTATTGTAACTTACTCCTGCTGGTACATCTTCTTTTCCTTTGTATTTATCTTTATCTCCTACATGATCTGATATTACAAATCCTGTTTCTTTTGTTCCTCCTACATAATAAAATCCATATGGCACTGGCACTGTATTTGCTTTTCCATCTGATACTGCATACACACTTACTTGTTTTTTTCCTACACTTACAATTTCTCCATTTTCTCCATCTAATTTATCTGTTTTTTTTATATTCCAATCTTCTGGCAATCTTACCAATGTTCCTGCCTCTGTACTTTCTATATTTTCTGGCAGGTCTTGCTTTTCATCTATTCCTAATAGTTTTTCATATTCTTTTAATTTTTCTTCCTCTTCTTTGGCTTTTTCTTCTGTCAATTCTTTGGCTGCTTTGGCTTTACTTAAAATTCCATTCTCTCCTGTTAATGTACTTATCGTTATTCCTGCTAAAATCAATAATATAATAATTGT
>CAMXLV010000045.1 GCA_947244675.1 uncultured Clostridium sp.
GTCGACCTCTAGCGTGACAGGCTAGCGTTCTAACCAACTGAACTACCGGGCCATAAAAACATTGGTGGTCGCTATAGGGCTCGAACCTATGACCCCCTGCTTGTAAGGCAGATGCTCTCCCAGCTGAGCTAAGCGACCGTTTGTCTTTCGACGAAATTTATTATACTAATTTTTTATATCGTTGTCAAGTGTTTTTTTAATTTTTTTTTATTATTTTTAATTTTTTTCTTTTTCCTTGTTATTTCTAGCTTAAAAGAAACTCTTTAAATTGTTTATTTATTCCATTCTTAAGAACAAAAGGAGCATAATAAAAAATGTTAGACTTTTTAGATTACTCTCTCTGTATGCTCCGTTTTTGTTTGTCTGCCAAATTTGCTTTAGTAAATTTGTATAAAAAGTGTTTTATTGTATTGCTATTTTTCCTATTCAATAAAAAGTCTTATTTCTTATTCTGCTTGCTTTATTATTTCCTTCCTAAGCCATACTTCTTCACAAGCTAAATAATCATCCTTTATTTTTCCTTTTAATTGTTTTTGCATATTTTCTAATATTTCCTTGTTCGAAGCTATCACATAACTTTTTCCTTCTTCTAAAACAATTAGGTTTAAAATCCATTCTCTTCCAAAATTATTCAATGTTTCCCTTATCTGCTGTTTTTTATCCCATAAATTATTCTTCTTCCATATTGTTAATTGAGAAATAACATTTGGCAGACTTTTGCTTATTACTCCTATTTTAGTATCATTTTCTATTGCCATTACTATATTTTTTTCTATCATTTGCTGACAAGTAAGAAAGTATTTGCTAGCGTAGTTTTTGTTTTCTCCTGCTATTACCATTAACTTTTCGTATGTTTCTTTATCTCTTTTGTTTGTTATTTTTGCTTTAAAATTTAATGTATTATCCAAAATCGCTGCCATCATTAAATATGCTATATCTTTTGTTATTTTGTTTTGTAAATTTTCTTTTTCATATAATTCAAAAATTAATGTTGCTACTGAACCTATATTTTCTATTTTAGAATTCTTTCCTAATTTCTTTTCCCAATCAGCTTCAAATCCTGTATGATGGTCTATTATTTCTATAATTTTCTCCTCTTTTACTAGGTTATCAAAAAATTTTTTATCAGACACATCTATGATGATGAATTCATCCTCTCTCTTTGGCTCATATTGATCTAATTTAACTTTCAAAGATAATAATTCTTGTGTCACACTTTCATTAACTTTAGCTGTGCTAACTGCTTTACACTCTATTCCTTTTAATTGTAATAAGTGTCTATAGGCTATGCAACCAGCATAAGCATCAATATCTATGTATCTACTTCCTGATGTTATAATTTTCATCTTACTTTTCTCCTTTTAATAATTTATTTTTATAAATTTCTATTTGTTGCAATATGTGTTTTTTCTATTTCATTCTAGCATAAAATTGAAAAAAAAGGAAGTATTTTTCCAACTACTTCCTATATTTCTCTAATTATATTTAATAAAATCTGAATTCAGATAAATAATCAACATCATCAGAAAAATCATCTTTCTTCAAGTTGCCATTTTAGAATAGGATATCCATTATTAATAACAGTTGTATCTGCCTCAAAAGCATTTTCTAAATTATTGGCATAGCTCTTTAAGATATTTGCTTCAATACGCCCTTGTATTGAAGTCATATTTGCTGTACTACCATTCCAATAATAAAAAGAATACTTGCTGTCTTCTGTGCAATAACAATTTGTTACTTTTGCTTCATAATTTATTGCCGAGAAACCATTTCTTGCTATTAAACCTGCATTATATATAATACTACCACTATTATTTTTTCCAATTTCTCCTACATTATAACAATTTTCGACTTCTGTCTCATTAGAAGATTTTGATAATGTATCACTTGAGATTCCTCCAGTAAAAATAGCATATCCAATAGCATCTACTTTTCCTTGATTATAACAATTTGACAATATTCCACCACTAAAAGAACCCACAATGCCTCCCACTATAGTATTATTTCCAAGTACCTTATTCATTTCTCCTTTAACATTTGCTTTATTATAGCAATTACTTATTTTATTATTTATACCACGTCCTAAAATACCTCCTACACGTACATAATTGTCATCACCATTTACTGTCTTTTTAGCCATAATATTTCCACCATTAACTCCACAGTTGTTAATAGTCCCATAAGCTATTCCAGCAATAGCTCCTGCATATGATTGAGTTGTTCCACTCTCATAAGTATTTTCAATTGTGACATTTTCTAATACAACATCTTGTATTGTTGCTTTGTCACTAATGCTTGTAAAAAATCCTAAGTTTTGATAACTACTACTTTTTATATATAAATTATTTATTGTGTGGTAATTCCCCTCAAATGTCCCTTTGAATTCATTTATTGGCACCCATTGGTCTGTCTCAGAACCTTTTAAATTTATGTCTGACATAACTATTGCTTTTTTAGTTTCAAAAGTTCTCCCTTCATCATTTACTTTTTTTCTAAAAGCAATCATATCTTCTTTATTCCAAATTTCCATATCTTCTGTTATACCTGTTACTTGTGTACTTGCTTAATTTGCTCTTCTAATTCTCCTTTTCCTAATCCTTGTAGTATTTTAGGTTTATTCCTATCTATCTCAAACTTCCATCCATCTACATATACAATATTCTTTCCTATTGGAGACATTCCATTATCTGTTAGTTTTTTATTTATATAATCTATTTCATTATAAGTATTGTCTGTTAATTTGTCTGTTACTAGTTCTCCTAATACTAATTGTAGTTTTTCCTCTGCATTTTTCTCTTCTGTTTCCTCTTTAGCTGTATTTGATTTAGTTAATACTCCATTTTCCCCTTTTAAAGTCTCAATTATTACTCCTGCTAGTATTAATAAGACAATAATTGTGATTATTAGTGCAATTAGTGTAATTCCTTTTGTATTTTTCTTTTTCATATCTTCTTTTCCTCTTTTTTCCTTAGTTTTTACTTATTTTATTGGTTCATTTGGGTAAATTTTTACATCAAATCTGCTTGGAATTTTTGTTATTTTATTAACTCTTAAAGGCTTTCCCTTCCTTTATTATTCAACTCCTTAAAATCTTCTACTATAATTTTTTTATATTTCATACTCTGTTATTCCACAATTACTTGACCCAAATTTTTCTATCATACCATCACTTGGCAATTTATTGAAATAAAAATATATTGCTCTTGCCACTCCACCATGTGTAACTAACAAAATATTTCTATCTTTATATTTCTCTTTTATATCATCTAAAAATAATTTTATTCTCTTAAATAAATCTTGAATTGTTTCTAATCCCTCTATCTTTTTATTAGAATAATAGTTCCAAAAATCTGTATAGTAAAATTCACCTAATTCTTTGTTTGTTAATAATCCACAATCCCTCTCTTCAATTCTTTTATCATATATTACTGGAATCTTATTTACATTTACTATTTCACAAGTATGCCTAGTTCTTAAAAGCGGTGAACAAATCACTAAATTAATGTTTAAATCCTTAACTTGTTTGCTTGCTTCTTCTGCTTGCCTAATTCCAACTTCATTTATATCTTCATCTAGTTTTCCATTATACTTTTTTTCATCATTACACTTTGTTCTCCCATGCCTTATTACATAAATTTTCATCTTACTTTTCCCCTAAATATATTATTTTCTAAAAATTCAATTACAAATTTAATACTGTTTTTATAATCATTATTAATTTGTTTTGGTGTAAATAAATTGTATTTGTCTAATTTTTTATTGTAATCTTCTTCATTAAGATATTTTATAATTTTGTTTATATCTTCTTTAATAAATGGTATTTCTTTTATTAATTTTAAATCTTCAAGTAGTTTATTTTGATATCTGGGAATTGTATAATCTTCCTTTTGGGCAATATAATTTTTAAATATATTAAAATCTTTATGCTTTATTTTTGATCTTTCCTTTATATCACACTCTATTTCATTACCATTATTGAGCCTTATTCCTATACAATTTCCTTGATTGTCTCTAATTGTATATCTTAAATATGTAGTTTTATTCCAATAGTAATCGGTTATAATATGTGTTAAATATCCTAATATCATTGGATTATATAAATAATCCTTATATTTCTTCATAAATTTTTCTAAATTAGGTAATTCTTCTTTGTTTCCATCTATCATTTGAATTTCTGAATGATGAGAAACTTTATATGGTACATATACAGAAAAATCTTTTATTACATATCTTTCTGCATCTGGAATTAAATTTCCGATTAAAAAACTATTTTTATCTTCGATATTTATTTTTTTTATTATTTCGTTAGCTGTTGCTAAATGTACTATCCATGATGGCATTTTATTACTCCTTCTTAATATTACTTTCTCATTTTAACATAATGAAACAAAAAAATAAAGCATATAACAAATTAAATTATTATATACTTATATTTCATAATATGTATCCGTTCCTAAAATAATTTTTCCTTGTAAATTTCTACTTGTTTTACCATATGTCCTATATTACCTTCTCCAGCAAATTTATCCATATCAAAAAAATTTTCATTCTTGTCTATCCAATAAAGTTTATTTACTTCTTCTACTAAATTTACATCTTTATTTAATTTTCCTGCATATACTTCTAGTTCAATATCTGAGATTTCATATTGAAAATTCATAATATGAGTCAAATAAATATCTTTATTTGTTATACCTGTTTCTTCTTGTAATTCTCTATATGCTGCATATAATTCATCTTCATTTTTCTCTACCTTCCCACCTACTAAATTAAATTTTCCTTTATATGGTTCTTTTTCTCTTTTGCACATAAGAATTCTATCTTCTTCTTTGTTATAAACTATTATTACATTTAATTTTTTCATCTCGCACTCCTTAATATGCCCTATTTTTGTGTTTTAATGTCTGTTCATTCTAAACTAATATTGCTTTTATAATTTTGTCTTATAGATTTCATTCTCAATTAAAGATTCTAAAGAAACATTTTTATTTAAGAAATCATTTACTAGCCTATCATTTGTGATTTGAATCGGATTTACTAAATTAAATTCAGTGTTGTTATTATTAGCAAAATGTTCTGTCTCTATAAAAAATTTTTCATCCATACTAAACCTCCTATATTTCTTCAAAATTTAATTTGTTTTTGGATCTTCTAATATTTCGCCTATCACTACTTTATCAATTAAACATTTAAACACATCTTTATCAAATTTCGGCATTATATCTATATTTTTAAATAAACTTTTAAACTTGTTTAATCTTAGTTTAATACTTTCTGTTCTGTTTGTTTCTTTTAGTAGGCTTTCTATTTTTTGTTCTATTTTAAGTAATTCTACATTTAAGTTATCAAATTTTTCTGTATATTGTTCTTTATTGATTTTTCCTTCTAAATTTAATTCTAATAGATTAGCAAGTTTATTGTTTATTTTTTCTTTGTCTTTTTCTAGTTTTGTTACCATTGTTTCTGTAGTATTTTCTTTTAAGATATTTTCTATTTTTTCTAAAAAGTTTTCTACTACTTTTCTATTATCATTACAGAGTATTCTATATCCTTGCACAAAGCAATCTTCTAATATTTCTTCTGGAATTGCTTTACAATGTGGGCATTCTTCTTTTCCATATTTTGCTCTTTTAATGCATTGCCACACTGCCTTTGCACAATTTCTATTTGCATTCCAATTTTTTCTTGTGAGTAAACTTCCACAAAAACCACAATATAATTTACTGCTAAAAGGATATTTCTTACTATAGTTATCATTTCTTCTGCCTGTTTCTCTGTTTCCTGCTCTTTTTGTTCTTATTTCTTGCACTCTGTCAAACAACTCTTTACTAATAATTGGCTCGTGATGTTCTTTTAAATAATGTTTATCTACTTCTCCTAGATTACTTAATCTTTTATGTGATATTGGATCTATTGTAAATGTTTTTCCCATTAACACATCTCCAATATATTTTTCATTTTTTAGAATTCCTCTTATGGTTGATTCGCACCATTTTGTTCCGCCTTTTGGAGTTTTTATTCCTTTTGTAGTTAGTTCTTTTGCTATGGTACTTGAACCTACTCCTTCTACATATCTTTCAAACATATATCTTACAACTTCTGCCTCTTCTTCATTTATTGTTATTTCTTTTGTTTCAAGATTGTAGTTATAGCCATAACAACCATTATAACCAATTAATTCTCCTCTGTCTTTTTTCATTTTAAGTCCAAGCAAAACATGTGAAGATATGTTTTCGCTTTCTTGTTGAGCCATTGCACTTAATAAAGTCAAAACTAACTCTCCTTGCCCTGAACCTGTATTTATGTTTTCTTCTTCAAATATAATTGCAACATTTTTCTCTTTTAGCATTCTTACATATTTCAAAGTATCTAATGTGTTTCTAGCAAACCTTGATATAGATTTTGTTAGTATCATATCAATTTTTCCTTCCATCGAATCTTGTATCATTTTCATAAAGTTTGTTCTTTTAAAATCTAATGTGCCACTTATAGCTTCATCTGCATATATTCCTGCAAATTGCCATTCTGATTTACTATTTATTTTTTCATCATAATACTTTAATTGTGATTGATAACTATTTAATTGTTCTTCATTGTCTGTGCTTACTCTACAATAGGCACATACTCTTAGCCTTTCTTTAATTGTTGTTCCTGTTACTCTGTTAATTCTTCCGTTTGTTTTCTCTATGACTTGAATTTCCATTTAAACCTCCATTCCGCCTAGAGATAAAACTTAATAATTTTATATCATTTTTTAAGTAAAAAGTAAATTGATATTACAAAAGTTTGTAATCTTTTAGGATTTTTCTTTTAATTTCTTGATATTCCCCTTCTGTTATTAAGTTTTCTCTAAACAAATTATTTAAGAGTGATAATTCCATGCTACAATTTAGCATAGTATTATCTTTTAATTGTTTAGAGTTATCTACTTGTATTTCATAATTATGTAGCATGAAATTGCTCCTTTTCTTTAAATTTGAAAAAGAAAAAGAACAAAGAAACTAGAATTTTTCTAATCTCTTTGCTCTTTCTTTTCATGCTATCATTATATTATCGCAGTTTTATAAAATCAATTCCATTTTTGTTCCCTATTTTCTACTTATTTAAATTTTCTTTTGTAATCTCTATTTGTTTTGGTTCTTTTAAGACTTTATCTACTATACTTTCCGTTGACATTTTATCATATCTTTCATTTAATGTTTCTCTTAATTTAAACAATCTCTTCTTAGCCGTGCTAACTAATTCTAAATAAGTACAAGCACAAATTTGTTTTGTTTCTTCCATTTTAACATTTCTAGAAATATTATTAGAAACTTTATCACCTATAACATATGCACAAATACTTGGTTTTGATGGAAGAGATGTCGAATTATATAATGCATTTACATATGTCATTGCTTGACTTATTTCGTTTTGATCTATTGTAAAAAAGCCTTTTTTTAATTCTATTATAAGTATTTTTTTATATTCATTCAAACTAATTTGCTCATTCCAATCTTCAAATCCATATGGAGCAATAACTGATTCTTCAAATATTACTAAATCAGGTCTTCTATTTGGTTCTTCTAACTCTGTATATTTTAGATTTTTAAATACATCTTTTACTATTGTATTTAATCTTTTATTATATGTGTACATTTCAGAATCATATTCTGGTCCAAATAGCCATCTTGCTTGAGCAACTAAAGGATGTAAAGTATGCAATTCATCTGTATGTCTATCTGAGCATAATCTTTCTATCGCTTCTACAACCAAAACTCTTTTATCTATAGTATCCAATGTTAATTGAATATCTTTAATGTTCCAATTCTCAAGAATAGTATTTAAAGCATCTATATCATCTTCTGAAAATGATGACAATTTTTTTAATAATTCTTGTCCATTTCTTGACTTTTGTATATTAATCATTGTTTCTACTGCTAAATCTACCGTTTCTATTGATAAATCTGGTTCTTCTTCAATGATATTATCTATAAATTCTGCAACTTCACTTTGAGATGACTTATTTAGTTCTTTTATTTCATCTATTCTATTTCTTACAATTTCTAATTTAGTCTCTTGTCTCTTTTCTTTACTAATCTCGCGTATATAATTATCTACATATTTAGCAACTTTTTCAAAGACTTCATTTGTTCTCTCATTTTCTTTAAAAGCTGTCCAATCTGGTAATACATCTTCATACATATCTTCTGTTTGGACTATTACTGTATATCTTTTTGCTATTTGTGTTCTACCATCTCTTATTATTCTATTTCCTAGTTCCCAAGAAGGTTCTCCTACTAGCCTTTTTCCTACCCAAAATGCAATGCCATGATATACAGATTTCTTTGCTGTTTTATTTGAATCAATAATATAAATTTTTAATTTTATTCCATTTTTTAATGTTATTTCATCTTCTTTTTGTAAACCACTATGTTTTGATAAATCAACAATTACATTATTGATTTTCACTATAAATCCAGGATCAAATAAATATCTTGCAGAAAGAACATCTGTAATAACTTTAACATCTGGCAAATTTTGAGTAAGAAATGTAGATAATTCTGTTCCATGTCCTTCTTTTTTGTACTCTTTTGCATTGTATATTTTAAAAGGTCTATCCCCATGAGATAAGTCTATATCACAACTAAAACAGTTACCATTCTTCCATGTTTCTATATGATACGAATTAGAAAAACAAAACATACTGTGCCTTCCAATTCCATTTCTTCCATAAGCCTTTCTTACCATACCTTCACATTCTGGTGGAAACTCTACATCAATTCCTTGATTCTTTAATCTATTATAACTTAGTGTTAACCACCTTTGATTAAATTCTTCTTTGGTCATTCCAATACCATTATCTTTAATTATTATTTTCTCATGTTCCTCTAATGGTATAGTTATATCCACTTCTTTAGCTCCTGCATCCCAAGCATTTGCTATAAGTTCTGTCAAAGCATTATCTGGTTTTTGTGTTACTGTTCCTGTCGTTCTTTGAATATAATCTTCTTCAAATATAGTTATTTGTTTATACTCATTACTCATACTTTTCTCCTTTTTTCTTCTATACTATAACATAAATATAAATATTTTTCAATCAAATCTCTTGATTTATATAAGTACACTAAGTGAACTAATAACAATATAATTTAAAATTGCAAGTTCACTTGGTGTACTAGAAAAATATAACCAAAGTTCACTAAGTGTATTTGTAAATTTTACTTTATTTACACATTCACTAAATGAACTTTTTTCTAAAAATTAAGTACACTTGGTGAACTAAATCTAAAATATTTTATTAAATTCGAGTACACTCGATGAACTTTTTCAAATTTTTAGTTCACTATTTTCAATTTAAACGAAGAATAGCGGATTTGAGCCAGTTCACTCGGTGAATTTTTACATCATATTTGCTTAAAATTTCTGTTTCTTTATTAACTCTTGAAGGCTTGTCCTTCAATGTGTATAGGCATTGTGTTAAACATGCTTTCCTGCCCTCATTTTAATGAGGTGTTTTCTGTTTTAACAGTGCTTATGTCTACTTGATTAAATATACTTATCCTTAAATCCTCTTAATTGAAAAACAATGTGCTTATATAAAAATAAGTCAAGGTTGTGCAATAGCACATTCATTTTAACCTTGACTTATTTTTATATAACACATTATAATTTTTATGGAGGATTTAATTATTCTTATAATCTCCAATTTACAAGATTATATTTATCTTCTTTTTCTAGTAAATCAATTTGTCTTTTTATTTCTTCTATATCTTCATTATTAAATCTTTCAAATTTATCATAAAATCCTGTAGATTTATTAGGGAAAACTAATGCTTCTCCCCAAGTTTGAGTTGTTGAATCTTTTGTTCTACCATATAAGTGAATATGAAATTCTGGATTCATTCCTTTTTGGTATGCCCAGTTTCCATTTTCTTGATAATTAATTCTTTCAATATTTATTTCTCCATTTTTCATTCCTTTTTCCATTGCTTCACCTAATAACATTGTTAGTCTCATTACTTCAATAGCTAATTTAGGTTCAAGTTCAATTCTATTACTAAAATATTTTTTCTTAGCTCTTATCCATAAATGTCCTCCATCTGTTCTAGGTATATGAGGAACTTTTGGAACAGCAACAATAAAATTTTCTGTTTCATAAATTACATTGTCATTAAATGGCTCTATTTCTTTATGTTTTTCTTTATTTAATAACTCAATTAATTTATCTGGGAAATTTACTGTCATTCCTTCAATATTTAATTTATATACTTCTTGCATAATTTCTTCATTATTAATTCCCCATAATCTAACTCCTATCTCATTATTATTAGCAAATTCTATATCTTCTTTAGATACTAAACTTGCTCTAGGACAAATTTGAGTTCCATTTATTTTTAGTAGCTTTTCTATATTTTGTTTACTTATTCTATCTTCAATAAGCCAAGATAACTTTATATTTGAATCTATTTTTCTAACATTTTTAAGTGCATCATACAAAAATGAAGTTATATAGATGTTATTATGTGTCTTATACTTATTTATAACTTTTATAGTTTCCTGTTCTATCCCTAAAACTTTTAGTTCAATCGCAAAAGTTAAATCTTTATCTAAATAATCTCTTGCAAAATCTTCAAATAATACTATTTTTTCATTTTTATATTTATCATTAAACCAGCTACCAAAATCTAATCCTAATAATTCTTGATAAGTATATTCTTCAATTTTTCCTGAACCGTTTGATTTTTTATCTATATAATCATCATGGAATATAACTATTTTTCCATCTTTTGTTTTTTGCAAGTCTAATTCTATTCCATTTGCTTTTAATTCTATTGCTTTTTCAAATGCTACTTTTGTATTTTCTGGTGCATAAGCAGATGCCCCTCTATGTGCATATACTACAAATTTATTATCTTTAAGAATCTTATAATTGACAACTTCACAATTTTTAATTCCTAGATTAATTATATTTTTGTCTTCTGGAATTCCATTAAAATATATATTAATTGCCCTACATACACCATTATGTGTAACTATTAATATATTTTCTTGTTTATATTTTTTTATATCTTCTAAAAAATCATGTACTCTTTTTATAAATCTATTTACATTTTCAGCATCTTTATATTTATGAGTATTAATTATATTCCAAAACCCATCATAATCAAAGTCATTGTGCAATCTTCCTTCATTCTCTCCATAGCAGATTTCTAGCAATCGTTCATCATAAATTATTGGAATATTTCTATCTATGTTTATTATATCTGCTGTCTGTTTTGCTCTTTTTAACGGTGAGCATATTATTAAATCTATCCTTTCATTTTTTAGATTTTCTTTTGTTTGATATGCTTGCTCTATTCCTTTATTATTTAGTTCTATATCTGTTCTACCTTGAATTCTCTTTTCTACATTCCAGTCAGTTTGACCATGCCTTGTTACTAATATTTTCATTCTTTCCCTCTTTTCTATTTTTTATATCGTTTTTATAAATACTTATTATGCTTGTGCATAGTAATATTACATCTCCTAGAACTATAAACCAACTTTGATAATATGAATAATATAATCCATATAGAATACCTGTTGTTATTCCAGATATTCTTACTAATTTCATATTATCTTGCCATAAGCAATATGTTCTAATAATTGAGCCTATTGTTGGTAATATAGATATAAGTCCATTCCATGTACATATGCAATTTCCAATAATGATACTTTCAAATATAATAAGTATTAATAAATATATTCTTTTATTTATTT
>CAMXLV010000046.1 GCA_947244675.1 uncultured Clostridium sp.
TATTATTTGAATATATAATAATACATAATAAAAAAACTAGGAGGAATAAAAATGAAAGCTTATGTATGTAAAGTATGTGGATATGTACATTTAGGAGAAGAAGCACCTGAGAGATGTCCACAATGTGGAGCAGGAAAAGAAAAATTTGAAGAAAAAAAAGATGAAGGAGCTAATACTTATGTAGATGAACACAAAATAGGGGTAGCACAAGGATTAGATGAAGAAGTAGTAAAAGGATTAAAAGATAACTTTATGGGAGAATGTACAGAAGTAGGAATGTATTTAGCAATGAGTCGTCAAGCAGATAGAGAAGGATATCCAGAAATAGCAGAAGCATTTAAAAGATATGCTTTTGAAGAAGCAGAACATGCTGCAAAATTTGCAGAATTACTAGGAGAAGTTGTATATCCAGACACTAAGAAAAATGTAACATTAAGAGCTGAAGCAGAATGTGGAGCTTGCAAAGGAAAAAAAGAATTAGCAACTAGAGCAAAAGAGTTAGGATATGATGCAATTCATGACACTGTTCATGAAATGTGCAAAGATGAAGCAAGACATGGAAAAGGATTTGAAGGTTTATTAAAAAGATATTTTAATAACTAATATAAATAGAATTTTTAGTTTTTCTCATATAATAAAAAGGAGCATACAGAGTAACCTAAAAGGTTAAAATTTCTCAAGTATGCTCCTTTTGATTTTTTTATTGTTCTGTTATATTCATGAAAATTTCATGAAATGCTGGAATTTGTTTTTGCAAACGAATTGGTTTTAAATGCAAATCAGTAAAGCAATGTTTTGTTTCTCCTGTTAATACTAAATCACCAGTTTTTTTATTTGTAACAGAATATCCCATTGTTAAACGAACACCATTAAAACTTTTTACAAAAGGAGTAATACAAATAGTATCATCAAAAGTGACATGTGATTTATAATCGCAATTTACTCCAAGTACAGGAATCATAACTCCTTTTGATTCAAAAGAGGAATAGGGCATATTATTTACAGCTAACATCTGGCATCTAGCTTCTTCTAAAAAACGAATGTAATTAGAATGATGGACTACCCCCATTCGATCTGTTTCATAATAATTAATTTTTCTTTCAAAAATAAAATTCATGGTAATTCCATCCTTTCCAATTTTTAATCATTATATCCAAAAAGCCAAAAAATTACAATCTTTTTATGAAAAATCATTTCTTGAAAAAAAAACTATCACTTTTTAGTAAAAGGTGATATAATAAAACAAACATGGGGAGAATAGGAATCCCTTCTTTAGAAGAAAAAGGAGAGAAAAAGAAGAATGGCAGATTTTGTGCATTTACATATACATAGTGAATTTAGCTTATTAGATGGAGCAAATCGAATCAAAGATTTGCCAGCAAGAGCAAAAGAATTAGGAATGGATGCAATTGCAATTACAGATCATGGATCAATGTATGGAACGATAGATTTTTATAAAGCATGCAAAAAAGAAGGGGTTAAACCAATTATTGGTTGTGAAGTATATGTTGCACCACGAAGTCGTTTAGATAAAGAACCAAATATCGACAATCATTATAATCACTTAATACTATTAGCCAAAAATCAACAAGGGTATCAAAATTTAAGTAAATTAGTTTCTATTGGTTTTGTAGAAGGATATTATTACAAACCACGTATTGATTTAGAAGTTTTAGAAAAATATCATGAAGGATTAATTTGTTTGAGTGCTTGTTTAGCAGGCTCTGTTAACCAGGCTTTATTAAATGGAGAAAACGAAAAAGCAGAAGAAATTGCCCTATGGCACAAAAGAGTATTTGGAGAGGACTATTATATTGAAATTCAAAATAATGGTTTACAAGAACAAGTTTTAGCCAATCAAAAATTAGTAGCATTAGCTAAAAAATTAGACATTCCACTTGTTGCTACTAATGATGCCCATTATTTAAAAAAAGAAGATGCTTATAATCATGAGGTTTTATTGTGTATTCAAACAGGAAAAAGAATGAGTGATATGGATAGAATGCGTTTTGAAACAGATGAATTATATGTAAAATCGCCAGAAGAGATGATAGAATACTTTAAAGCTTTTCCAGAAGCAATTAAAAATACGGTGAAAATTGCTAAACAATGTAATGTAGAATTTGAATTTGGGAATACCATCCTTCCTAATTATGATGTACCAGAGGGATTTAAAACCCATTATGATTATTTTAAAAAATTATGTGATGATGGAATTAAAAAAAGATATGGAGAAAACCCATCCAAAGAAATTTTAGAAAGAATGGAATATGAGTTAGGTGTAATCCGAAAAATGGGATATGTAGATTATTTCTTAATTGTATGGGATTTTATTCATTATGCCAAAACAAATGGTATACCAGTAGGACCACGGGAGAGGATCTGGTGCTGGGTCAATTATAGCATATGCTATTGAGATTACAGATATTGATCCTATGAAATATGGACTTCTTTTTGAGCGATTTTTAAATCCAGAAAGAATTAGTATGCCTGACTTTGACGTTGACTTTTGTTATGAACATAGACAAGATGTGATAGATTATGTGTCTCAAAAATATGGGCATGACCATGTGTCCCAAATTATTACTTTTGGAACAATGGCTGCTAAAATGGTAATTAGAGATGTAGCAAGAGTATTAGATGTGCCATACTCAGAAGCAGATAGTTTAGCTAAAATGATTCCAAATGAATTACATATTACCATAAAAAAAGCACTAGAACAAAATAAAGAATTAAAAGACAAATATGAAACAGAAGAAATGGTAAAAAAAGTATTAGATGTAGCTATGGCACTAGAAGGAATGCCAAGACAGGCATCTACCCATGCTTGCCGGAGTGGTAATTACTAAAGAGCCAGTTGATACCTATGTGCCATTATATGTTCGTGATGGGCAAATTTCAACACAGTACATCATGACAACCCTAGAAGAATTAGGGTTATTAAAAATGGACTTTTTAGGATTAAGAACCTTAACGGTTATACAAGACACTATTGATTTAGTCAAAGAAAATACAAAAATAGAAGTAGAATTTGACAAAGAAATGGCAGATCCAAAAGTATATAAGCTATGGCAAGAAGGAAAATCTTGCGGAATCTTCCAATTTGAATCACAAGGAATGACAAACTTTATGAAAGAATTAAAGCCAGATTGTTTAGAAGATTTAATTGCAGGAGTATCTTTATATAGACCAGGCCCAATGGACCAAATCCCTAGATATGTAAAAGGAAAATTGAATCCAGGACATAATGAATATACTCATCCAAGTTTAGAGCCAATTCTAAATGTAACTTACGGATGTATGGTATACCAAGAACAAGTTATGCAAATTGTACGTGATTTAGCAGGATATTCTTTGCGGAAGAGCAGATTTAGTAAGGCGTGCTATGGGAAAAAAGAAGTTAGAGGTTATGGCAAAAGAAAGAGAAATTTTTATTCATGGGCAACTAGATGAACAAGGAAATGTAGTTGTACCAGGTTGTATCAGAAATGGAATTGATGAAAAATCAGCCAACAAAATATTTGATGAAATGGCAGAATTTGCAAAATATGCTTTCAACAAATCCCATGCAGCCTGTTATGCCGTAATAGCTTATCGAACTGCCTATTTAAAAGCCTATTATCCAGCTGAATTTATGGCAGCCACTTTAAACAGTTTTTTAGGAAATCTGGACAAAATTCCACAATATATTGATGAATGCAAATTATTAGGAATTGAGATTTTAAAGCCAGAAATCAACAAAAGTGAGACAAAATTCACTACAGAATATTTAACAGATTTTGGGACAGATGCAACAAAAGCTAATGAAAAAGCCAAAATTCGTTTCGGATTAGGAAGCATTAAAAATGTAGGGACGGTTCCAGTTAACAATATTGTAAAAGAAAGAAAGAAAAATGGACCTTATAAAAGTTTTACAGATTTTTGTGAAAGAATAGCTGAAGAATCTGTGAATAAAAAGTGTGTAGAAAGTTTGATAAAAGCAGGAGCATTTGACGAATTTGAACAAACAAGAAGTACGCTATTAGCTTCATTTGAGGGGATCATAGACACAATTCAAAACGGAAAGAAAAAAGGTTTAGATGGTCAAGTTTCGATGTTTGATTTAGGGTCAGAAGAAGAAAAACAAGAAATGAATGAGATAAAATACAAATTTGAAGAATATGAAGAAATGTCTGATAAAGAGTTATTATCCATTGAAAAAGAAATGCTAGGCATATATTTATCTGGTCATCCGTTAGAAAATTTAAGAAACCAAATACAGGGACAAACAACAATTAACACCATCAATTTAAGAGCAATTGATGAACAGATGGCATCAAATATAGAAGAAAATGACTTAATTATGACAAAACAAAGTGGGAAATTAAAATATAAAGATGGGCAAAATGTAAAATATGCAGGAATTATCACATCTATAAAAAAGAAATATACCAAAAACAATAAAATTATGGCTTTTGTTAGTATAGAAGACTTGTATGGAGTGGCAGAAGTAATTGTATTTGAAAATGCTTATATTAATGCTGGTAAAAGCTTAGTAGAAGAAAACATAGTTATGGTAGAAGGACGCTTAAGTATTCGAGAAGATGATACAACAACAATTATTGCCAATGAAATAAAAGATTTTGGAGAGCAAAAGCAAAAAATTTTCACATTAGATATTACAAAAGCAACAGAAGAACAAAAAGATAAATTAAGAGGTGCATTGCGTTATTTTAGTGGAGATAAAAATAATATCAATGTTCAAATTAAGATAGAAGGAGAAACTAAATCTTGTGGACAAATTTATTTAACGGATCAAATAGCGAAAGTTTTTCAAGAAATTTTAGGAGAAGAAAGGGTTTGGATGGATGAAAATTAGTATAGAAGAAATTATAAAAAATAGTCCCCAAAATTTAGAGCCATTAGAGCAAGTAAGATATTTTTATTTACAATTAGGAAATATTTTGTCCTATAATAGAGACTACTTAAATATAAGCAATCCAACCATATTAAGAGATATATATGAAGTTTATATAACTATTGATATGATTGAAAAGGGAGATTACCAAAATAAAATTAATGCAATTTGTAAACAACATGCGCAAGTTTTGTGTGATACTTTAAATAAAAGTAAAGAAAGAAACATAAAAGCTAGAACCGTAGGATATGTAGAAGGAGAAGAAAATCATATAGAAGTAGTAGTGGAAATAGAAGGAGAAAATTATAATTTAAATATTAATAGAGATCTTTATAAGATACAAAAAGGTATGAAAACAAAGGGATTTGCTAAACGAGATAGAGCACTTGATGGAACAATATGTAAGATATTAGAGGAAGAAGAAATTCAAAAGATGGATGAAAAAATAGGTTACTGCCAATATGGTATGTATATGGATGACATGATCCAAATGCTAAGAAAAGATATGGAAGAAGAGCAAAATTGGGAACAATTTAATAAAGGAGAGAAAAAAGATTCTGTATTTCAATACAAAATAGATTTTATCTTTAAACATTTAAAAAATAATCAATTAGAAAAAGATGAAATGGGAATATATGAGCTAGATAAATATTATAGAAAATTATATGGGAGTTTATTAACAGAAGAAGAGAAAAAAGAGAACAAATTGGTGAATATTGACATCAAAATAAATGAACAAGGCAAAAACCAACAAAGCTTATTATATGAAATACGAATGAAAAATCAAAATTTGTATTATATATATGATACAAAAGAAAAGGCATTTGTAGAAATAACAAAAGAAAAAATTGTAGCGATGTATGAAAATGGTGTATTAGAATATGAAACAGCAAAGCCAATAAAATTAGAAGGAAATAGTAGATAACCAAAATTTTGACAAAAGTAACATAATCTTGTATAATGGATTAGTACAAAATAGTACAAATGCCATAGATACTATGTATGGCAAAAAGAATAACAAAAGAAAGGGGTAAAAAAATGGGGAGCAATGTTTTGAGAGAAAGGGCAAGGATAAAAATAATTAGGCTAAGACAATTAGCATCCTTGTCTGAGGAAAAAGAATATGAACCTAGGAGACTGTTCAAAGAAATAGAACAGGATCCTAGGTGTAATCAAATTTTCCACAACTCCTATGTGGTTGTGGAAGATGAGAAGATTGTTGAATATTATAATGAACATATTCGGCAATCAAGCTTGTCCAAAAGGAACAAGCAAAGACTTCTCATCTAAGAACCCCTTTCTGGGGTTCTTTTTTAAATCCATTCACCATATTTTTTTCTATAAATCTTTTTAGCAAAAATAGCTACAAAACAATAAAGAATAGTGATAACAAAAATCATAACAATATATTTAAAAGCAATTGGAACTAATCCAATTAAATTTCCTAATGCTGTGAAAGGAACTAAAATGCCAATCAAAATCAAAGAGATAGAAGAAATATAGACAGCTCTGTGGGCATTGCTTTGTACAAAAGGTAACTTAGCAGTTCTTATGATGTGCATACCAACCAAATTAGAAGTAATACTATAACTAAACCAAATTGTTTGGAATAAAGCAACATCACGTATTCTAAAAATAAACCAAAGAGAAGCAAAAACTAGCATATCAAAAGCAGAACTAAGAGGTCCCATAAAAAACATAAAATGTTTTAAACTTTTAATAGAAAAAGACTTTGGTTGTTGCAAGGATTCTTTATCTACATGATCAAAAGGTAAAGTTAATTGTCCAAAATCATAAAGCAAACCTTCTACCAATAATTGAATAGGTGTTTCTGGTAGAAAAGGAAGTAAAACACTAGCAATAATTACAGAAACCACTTCACCAAAATTAAAACTAGTAGCTAATTTAATATATTTCATCAAATTTACATACGTACGGCGACCTTCAGTTACACCATCTAATAAAACATTCAAATCTTTTTCAAGTAAAATAATATCAGCAGCTTCTTTGGCAATATCAACAGCAGTATCAACAGAAATACCAACATCAGAATTAGTAAGAGAGGGGCTATCATTAATACCATCACCCATATAACCAACCACATTACCAGATTCTTTTAACAATCTGACTAGCCTAGCTTTTTGAATAGGAGATAGTTTGGCAAAAATATTAGTCTTTTTCAATAAGCGTAAAACAGCCATATCTGACAATTTATCTAACTTACTTCCGAAGTACAATATTTTTAGATTGAATGCCCACTTTATTACAAATACATCTTGTTACCTCAGCATTATCGCCAGTTAAAACAATAACTCGAATACCAGCATGATTTAATTTTTCAATAGATTCTTTTGCACTTTCTTTTGGTGGATCTAAAAATCCAATAAAGCCTAATAAGATCATATTTTTTTCATCAGAAACTTGAAAATGATTGATGGTATTAATATCATTTTTTTGGCAAACAGCTACTACACGTAATCCTTGTTCATTTAATTCTTTACTAATTTTTCGGATATTTTCCTTTATTTCTTTGGTAATTGGTGAAACTTCTCCTTTATAATCCACCATAGTACAAATGCTTAAAATTTCTTCTACAGCACCTTTGGTAATTAGTTGTTTTTTGTTACCATCACTTACTACAACTGACAAACGTCTTCGAGAAAAGTCAAAAGGAATTTCATCAACTTTTTGATATTTTTCAATAAGATTAGCCATATCATTTTCTAAACCTCTTTTAATAACAGCTTCATCAATATTTCCTTTTAATCCAGTTTGAAAATTGGCATTTAAAAAAGCATGTTTTAATACTCTTAAATCTTCATTGCCATTAATATCTAAGTATTTTTCAAGTACAATTTTATCCTCAGTCAAAGTTCCTGTCTTATCAGTACATAAAATATTCATAGCACCAAAATTTTGAATAGAATCTAATTTTTTTACAATTGTTTTTTTCTTAGACATTCGGACAGCACCTTTTGATAAGCTAGAAGATAGGATCACTGGCAATAAAAGAGGCGTAATTCCAATTGCAATGGCAACAGCAAAAGTAAAAGCTGTTATAATATCATGTTTCCAAGCATTTAATAAAAATACAATAGGAATCATAATTACCATAAAGCGAATTAGCAAACGACTAATATTTTCGATTCCTTTTTGAAAGGCTGTTTTTGGCTTTCCTGTAGTTAAAGTATTAGCAACTTTTCCAAAGTAAGTAGAATCAGCTGTTTTTATAACAACTGCTTTGGCACTACCAGAAATAACATTGGTTCCCATAAAGCAGATAGTATCTAAATCAGAAAGACTGTCAAGATTTTCTATTGACAAATCAGAGGTAACAGTTTTTTTTACGCTATCAGATTCACCAGTTAAAGAAGATTGTCCAACATATAAATCTTTTGCTTCGATGACTCTTAAATCGGCTGGAATCATACTTCCAGCTGATAAAATAACAACATCTCCTAATGTTACTTGAGAGATAGGAATTTCTATTTTTTTGCCATCGCGAATAACAGTTGTGGTAGTGGCTACTAATTGCTTTAGTTCTTCTGCTGCTTTGTTAGAACGAAATTCTTCAAAAAAGTCTAGCAAAGTACTAGCTAATACTAAGATAGCGATTACAAGAATATTAGCATAACTAGGTGTTGGGGGTAAGTAAATATCAGTATAAATTAAAATAGCTACAATACCAAGTAAAATACAGTTAAAAGGAGTAAAAAGACTATCAAAAAAATAATGATACCATTTTTTGGGTTTAGCTTGTTTAATTTCATTTAAACCAAAAGTTTGCAAATTTTTTTGTGCTTCAAGAGAAGAGAGTCCTTCAGCCTTTACTTGATATTTTTGCAAAAATTCTTCCTTAGGAAGTGTTGCTTCTAAACCATATAATTTAGTAATATCCACTTCATCTTTTATCATATTATTAGACAAATTGAATCATCTCCATTTTTTAAACTATAAAAATTATACCACTAATTTAAAAAGTTCAAACAAAAATATGGAAAAAAATAAAAAAATAAGGTAAAATTATTTTATAGATAATGAAAAAGAGGAAGGAGAAAAAATGAAAATTTTGATAGGCACAAAAAATCCAGGAAAAATAGAAGGAGCCAAAAAAGCCTTTGAAAAATATTTTGAAAGCGTTATTATAGAAGGTGTTGCAGTTGAATCCGAAGTTCCACTACAGCCAGTTAATGAAGAAACTTTTTTGGAGCAAAAAACAGAATAAAAAATCTAAAAAAATATGCAAAAGAACAACAAATAGAAGTAGATTATTATGTAGCTAGTGAAGCAGGAATTATAAATGTATTAGGAAAATGGATTGCGATCAATTCAGCAATAGTTGAAGATAAAGATGGTTTCCAAAGTATAGGAACAAGCCAAGGATTTCCAGTACCAGATAAATACATAGAAGAAATAAAAAGTACAGAATTTCGGAAAAGTGACAGACAGGATTTTACAAGCAAAAGAATTAAACAAGGGAAAAGGAGCAATAAGTATATTAACCCATAATGAAATAACAAGAATTGATTTAACCCAAAATGCAGTTGTAATGGCATTAATTAGTCACATAAATGGAGAAATATGGAAATGAATTACAAGAAGGAGGAAAAAATGGAAAGAGTTAGAGTAGCAGGAATTATTCCAATGGAAGGTGGAATTGCTTTAATGCATCGAAGTGGTGTAACAAAAAGAAAGGACTATCAAGAATATTATGTTTTTCCTGGTGGAGGATTAGAAGAAGGAGAGACAAAAGAAGAGGGAACCATTCGAGAAATCCAAGAAGAATTTGGAATTAAGGTAAAAATTAAGAAAAAAATGTATGAGATGTATTCTGAGAAATTCAAACAAAGAGAAATATTTTATTTGTGTAAATATGTAAGTGGAGAATTGGGAACAGGAGATGGACCAGAATTTTCAAATGATCCTAAATATATAGATTGTGGAAGATATTTACCAGAGATTGTAGCAAAAGAAAAAATAAAGGATATCATATTATTGCCTTTAGAAATAAAAGAAAAATTTATGAAAGATTTTATTGACAATTAAAATAATTTGTGAAAAAATAAGAAAAAATTTATATTAGAAGGGAACGATAAAAAATGGAGAAAGTAAGAGGATTTGAAATAGCAAAAGGATTTGAGGAAAGCAAAATTAATTTGCCAATCAGAAAAACAAAATATTCAGCAGGATATGATATTGAAGCAGCGGAAGATGTAGTAGTACCAAGTTTTAAAAAGGGAATGAATCCAACTTTAATAAAAACAGGACTAAAAGCTTATATGCAAGAAGATGAAGTTTTAATGTTATATAATCGAAGTTCTAATCCAAAGAAAAAAGGACTAATTTTAGCAAACAGTGTAGGTGTTATTGATAAAGATTACTATGGAAATCCAGATAATGATGGACATTTCATGTTTGCATTTTATAATATAAAGGAAGAAGACATTACAATAAAAAAAGGAGAAGCAATTGGACAAGCAATATTTCAAAAATACTTAGTAACAGATGATGATCAGGCACAAGGAAATAGGGTAGGAGGTTTTGGATCTACAAACGCATAAAAAAAAATAAAAAAATTTTTGTCCTTAGAAAACAGTGAGTTAAGAGAGAAAAAATAGGGAAAAACTAATGGTAAAGGCTTTGACTTTTACCATTTTTTGTTGTATAATAGAAATGGTTAAAAAATCCAGTAAAGTTATTAAATGCTAGAGTTTATTTATATGACTTTATTATCTTTTTTTCGCCAGAAAGACAAAATACTGAAAGGAGTGGCTTACATGTTTAATGTAGGAGACAAAATAGTATACCCAATGCATGGAGCAGGAGTAATTGATTCAATAGAGGAAAAAGATATATTAGGAGAGAAACAATCTTATTACATATTAAAAATGCCAGGAGAAGTAAAGGTAATGATACCAACTTCTAAAGCAGAAACAGTAGGAGTAAGAAATATAATAGATAAAAGTTCAGCAGATAAAGTAATTGGAATCTTAGAAAAAGATGAAACAGTAATGGACAAAAACTGGAATAAAAGATATCGTGATAATATGGACAAAATGAAGAGTGGAGATATTTATGAAGTAGCAGATGTGGTAAGAAACTTAAGTTTTAAGCAAAAAGAAAAAGGCTTATCCACAGGAGAAAAGAAAATGTTAAATAATGCAAAACAAATATTAGTTAGTGAATTAGTTTTAGCAGAACATGCAACGCAAGAAGAAGTAGAGCAATTAGTAGAAAATAAAATTAATACATCATTTATGATGTTTAGAGCAGATGAAATTCAACCAGAGAGTGTAGTAAACAAATTTATTCCATTTGATAGCACAGGAACAAATGATTAAAAAAGTCCAGTCAAGATAGAAATATCTGAGGCTGGATTTTTTTTAGAATTAAAAAAATTCGAGATATTACTAATACAAGAACAATAGATTCTTGACAAATTGCTATTTTTTTTATTTTTAGTATGAGAAAAAAGATAATTTATTTTAAGAAATTTAAGAAAATGTATTGACAAAAATTTTACAACATATTATAATATCAATTGTCGTTAAAGATGCCAGTTTAATTTTATGCAGATGTGGCGGAACTGGTAGACGCACAGGACTTAAAATCCTGCGGTTGAATAAACCGTGCCGGTTCGATTCCGGCCATCTGCACCATT
>CAMXLV010000047.1 GCA_947244675.1 uncultured Clostridium sp.
AAGAGTGTCCCTTTTTCCCCTTTAGGAGGGATTTTTGCTACGTCCCCTAGTCCCTATAGTTGTACTTCTACTTGATAGCTATTTCTACTTCCATCTAGTTTTATAGCTTCTTGTATTTGATTTCCATTTAATAAAATCTTACTACTTCCTTCTTCAAAACAATTTTTACTATTAGGATTTTTTACTGTTATAGAATAAATACTTTCTTGGTATTGATATTGTATCTGATATTCTTTCCAATCTTTTGGAATACATGGTTCTATTTTTAGATAACCTTTTTCTACTTTTAATCCTAATATATTTTCAATCCCTGCTTTATAATACCAACTACTAGAACCAGTATACCAAGTCCAACCTCCTCTACCTGCTAAGTTTCCTATTCCATAAATATCAGCTGCAATTGCATATGGCTCTACTTTATATTTTTTGCTAGCTTCTTTTGTTCTTGTATGCTCAATTGGATTGATCATTCGATACAGTTCTAAAGCTTTATCACCAAATCCTAACATGGTTTGCGCTATAATTACCCAAACAGAACTATGTGTGTATTGCCCACCATTTTCTCTAACACCTGGCAGATATGCTTTAATATACCCTGGCTCTAGCTTACTCTTTTCAAAAGGTGGATCTAGTAACTTAATAATTCCATTTTCTCTATCAATTAAATGATTCTCTAAACTTTCCATTGAAATATACTTCTTATCATTATCACCTATCTTAGAAATTACACTCCAACTTTGTGCAATACTATCAATTCTACATTCTTCATTTTCCATACTTCCTAAAACACTACCATCGTCCATAAATGCCCTTTTGTACCATCTGCCATCCCATGCATTTGTGTTGAGTGCCTTTTTTAATTGATTTCTCACTTCCTCATATTGTTTTGCCTGTTCTAGTTCTTTTTTATCTTGACAAATAGGAATAAATTTCTCCAAAATTAAACTTAAGAAAAATCCTAGCCATACACTCTCTCCTCTTCCTTTATTTCCTACTGTACTAAATCCATCATTCCAATCACCAGAACCAATTTTAGGCAAACCATTTTCACCAAAATTCAAACTCTTTTGGATCGCTCTTATACAGTGCTTATAAATACTCTCTTCTTGCTTACCTGGCAAATATTTATCATATCTCTCATCTTGCCCTTCTTCCAAAATCTTTCCTTCTAAATATGGTGTTTGAATATCTAAAATACTAGTATCCCCTGTAAATTCAATATATTCTGCTACTAAATACGGTAACCATAAGAGATCATCTGAAAATCTAGTTCTAATTCCCCTATTATTTTCTTCATGCCACCAATGTTCAACATCTCCCTCTATAAATTGATGTCTGCTGTGTCTAATAATTTGATTTTTCATAATTTCTGGGGACAAAAACTTAAGTCCAATCGTATCTTGTAACTGATCTCTAAATCCATAGGCTCCTCCTGATTGATAATATCCTGTTCTTCCTAGTAAACGACTAGTAATAACTTGATACGTAACCCAACCATTGAGTAAAATATTAGTTGATTCTAATGGTGTATATACTTGTATTCTCCCTAAAAATTCCTTCCAAGCATTTTTTACTGCATTTAACTCTTGTTTGCAGTTTGTTACTTTTTGATACTTATAAGCTATATTTTTGCAATCTAAATCGTTTTCTTCTGCTCCTAAAATAATAGAAACTTCCTTATCTTGAAAACTTTCCAACTCAATTTCAATTTCATAAGCTATACAAGGTTTTTTTCCTAATGCATTTTGATTATTTAAAGAAACCTTTTTTAAAGCACTTGGATTTTCCAATCCACCTTCTCCTAAAAAGAAATTTTTATCTCCTGTATAAGATCTTATCCTTTCACTGCTAGAAGTATATACTCTTGTATTTTCCATTTCTTCACGATACAAATTTTTAGCTAGTAATAAATTACTATTTTGATCTAAAGTTAAGTCAATATGGCCATTAGATTTTATTTCATCTTCTCCAATTACTGGTTTCACATAATAGTATAACTTTATTTTTTTTCGATTTGGCGTTTCATTTTTCAAATGCAAAATTCCAATTTTACAACTATCCTCTCTTGGAACAAAAAAAGATACTTCCTGCCAAATTCCATTACTTTTATGCACATACTTACTATAGCCAAATCCATAAACCACATTATAATTTCTCCCATCTGGCATTGGATTTAAACCTAGTGACCAAGCTTTTTTTGTTTCTTCTTCTTTCAAATAAATCACCTCAGATGGAATATCAAAACTTGGCTTATTCTCCCAAGAAGATACACGATTTAATCTACTATTTTTATACCAACTGTATCCTCCCATATTTTCTGTTACAATCGTTCCAAACTTTTTATTAGCCATGATATGGCTCCAAACAGTTGGAAGACGATTTTCTTTGTTTCCTCTAATAAAATATTCTTTACCATCTTCCGAAAAAGCACCATATTCATTATAATACTTTAATTTTTCAGAACTTGCTAAAATGTCAATATCTTCTTTCTCTTCTTCCCAAAATACTACTTTTGATAAATCTTCTCCCATTAATTCTTGTTTTTCTAAATAACTTTCTTCCAATTCTTTAATGTTATTTTCTAAATTTCCTTTATCACTATCTATAATAATCTCTGCTAAAAATTCTAGTAATCCTTTATCTTCTTTGGAAATTTCACCTTGGCTTAAAGTAAAAATTCCTCCTTTTTGATTTTTCAAATATGCCATTTGGCAATTTAAAATACGATTCTCAATTTCTTCTTTTACATAATTTTCATAGCTATGCTTTTCCTCATCTAATATAACCACTTCTGTTTCTATTCCTTTTAGACGGAAAAAATCATAAGCTTTTAAAACTTCTTTTACTAAATAAGCTTCTGTAATGTTTCTTACCTTTAACAAAATAATCGGTAAATCTCCTGATATTCCATATTTCCACAACTCACTTTGTCGATAATTGTTTTTTCTTTCTTGCTTTTCTCTCCTTTGCGATTTAATTGGGTTATCAAAGAAAAGATAAGATAACATTTTTTGATAAATTGCAATATCACTTCCTTTGATCCTTAAATATCTACTTTGTGCTTCTACCCTAGCTTTTGCTAATGCAAACTCCTTTGTTACATTTTGCATTGATTGGTATTTTTTTATATTGTTTACTACTTCTTTTTCTTCTTCATGAACTGATACTATGAAATCAATAATTGCTTTTTCTTGTGGTTTTACTTTAATGGTTCTTTTTATCGCAACAATACTTTCTGTTACTAATCCCATTTTCTTGGAAAAAGGAATTGAATGCTCTACCATATAAGGAATTCCTAAATTTCCTCTTCCTATAAACTTTTCTTTGTCTATTTCATATTCTAAATCCCCAACTGTTTCACTATTTGTGGATAAATTGATTCCTAAATAGTATTTTTGTTTCGTTATATCCCTATTTTTTCTTTCTATTAAAATACTGTTAGTTTCTTCTTCTAGTTTGTGAATTAAAAACAAATTATTAAAAGCTTCATGGGCATAATCTTGTTCTTTTTGTGATAAAACAGGTTCAAAATAACTAGTTACTTCTAAGATTTCTTCTTCTTTTCCCTGATTTTCTAAAATAATTCTTCTTAGCTCTACTGGCTTTGTACTACTTATTGTTGTTTGAATTTTAGCTTTCATATTTCCATTTACAATTTCTTGTTCATTCTTGTCTGGCATAAAACTAATTTGGTACTGACTTTCTTTATTTCTATTATAAGAATAATTAGAACTTATTATATTTTTAGTTTTAATATTTTTTATCGTAAATAGAATTCCTTGTGCATAATCATCACTTGGTTTAAAGCGATTGATATAAATATCCTTGTATTTACTAACACCTTGTCCTTTCTGGTTCATAGCAATGGTATAATTTTCATTTGAAATAAAGTTACCGTCGAATTAACCTTTCATCCAATTTTTTATAGGTATTTTTCACATAATTTTCGTAATCTTTGTATTTTAATTTTTCTACTTTTTCTTTCTTTTCCTTTGTGATAATTGCTCTTTCTGGCATAGTTTCTTGTAATAATATACTAACCGCTTCTATGGCTGGGTTTTGCATAAATCTTTTTTGCAAAATATGGTTAGAAAATAAATTGTTGATACTAAGCAATATCAATCCTTGATGATGTGCCATATAGGTTTTAACAATTGCTGATTTTTGATTCTTTTCAACTCGCTCTGGTGTATAATCAATAGCTTCATAAAATCCAAATTTACCATACATCCCTTCACTTTCTAATCTTTTTAAATTCTTAACTTCTTCTCTTGGCACTTCTCCAATTGCTAGTACTCCACCATAACTTGCCACTACCATTTCATCAGCCAGTCCTCTTTTTAAGCCAAGCCATGGTATTCCAAAAGCCTTATACTGATAGTTTCCTTGTAAGTCTTTTACATTAAAAGCTGATTCCGAGATTCCCCATGGTAATTTCAAATTCTTGCTATATTCCATCTGGGTTTTAATTAGAAATTGACAAGATTCATCAAGAAGACTTCCTTCATATTTAGGCATATTAATATTTGGCATTAAATATTCAAATGCTGTTCCTGACCAAGAAATCAAACCTTTGTATTTTCCAAGTGTTGTTAATGTTCGACTCAAGAAATTCCAATGTCTACTTGGTATATCTTTTTTTGCAATCGCAACAAAACTTGCCTGTCTTGCTTCTGATGCCAATAAGTCATAATAAGAATCTGTTAATTTGTTTTCTTCTACATTAAAACCGATAGAAAAAATTTGTTGTTCATAACTATATAATACACTAAAATTCGTATGATTGATTATTTCTTCTACACTATTAATTATACTTCTTTCTTCTCCAATTTCTTCTAAAAATGATTTGGTTACATATAAATATCCTACTAAATTACCACTATCAACTGTTGATACATATCTTGGAAGAAGTGGCTCTTTGGTTCTAATGTTATACCAATTGTAAAGATGTCCATTCCATTTTTCTAGGCTTGCAATGGATTCAATTATTTTAGTTAGTAACTTACGTGCTTTTTCCAAAGAAATATATTGAAGGTCATATGCCGAAATAACTGCTAATAAAGAAAGTCCTATATTGGTTGATGAAGTCCTAAGAACCACTTTTTCTTTTCTATCTTCTTGATAATTATCTGGGATTAAATAATGGTTTTCTTCTGTTAAATACGTATCAAAGAAATCCCATGTCTTTTTTCCTAAAGTCAAAAGATAATCTTTTTCTTCTTGATTCAATTGTTCTATTGCTTTTGTTTTTTCTTTTTCTTGGCTAATATACCACATAATAGTTGGAACTAATGCCCAATATATTCCAATCCATATACCAAATAGATTCATTTTTAATAAGCCTAATCCCACAGCAATACTTCCTACTAACACATTAATTGCCATTTGGTTATAATAAGCTGCTAAATTTGATTTTGCTTGTTTTTCCGCTTCTTCTGATGTCATCCATTCTAAAAGATGTTTTTTAGATATTGCCATACGATAAATTGTTTTTACAATTGCTTTTAAGGAAACATAGGCTTTATATGGTAAACATCCTAAAGTAATTAAAGCTCTTAAAATAGCCCCCTTTAGACTTGTTACCTTTGGTGCAAATGTGTTTTGTCTTTGTTCTCCTTCTTTTTTAAAAATAGCATAGTTTATTAATTCCAATAAATATGGAAAAATAGATACCAACAGTAAAATGCCTACAACACCATAAATTGATTTTGTTTCTTTGATTCCTATTATATTACAATAAAGAATGGCTACTAGAATTGAAATTTCGATTACACTTCTTCTTAAATTGTCTAATATTTTAACTTTAGATAGTAAATTCAAGGGACTTTTTCTCTTTAACCATTTCATAATTTGCCAATCTCCACGAATCCACCTAGAAAGTCGATTCATAAAACTATTGTATTTGGTTGGATAACCATCCATTAATACAATATCAGATACTAATCCGCATCGTAAGTAACATCCCTCTAACAAGTCATGACTCAAGACTGTATTTTCTGGAATCTGGTTTTCTAATATTGCACTATAGACTTTTAAATCATAAATCCCTTTTCCTGTAAAAATTCCCTCTTGAAAATTATCTTGATAAATATCTGATATTGCATTAGTATAAAAATCAGTACCACCTAATCCTGCAAATATTTTGGTAAACATCGTTTTATAGCTAATATTCAAATTGACACCTACTCTTGGTTGCATGATGCCATACCCTTCTTGGACTCGAGTTTTTTCTTGATTCATTACTGGTATATTTAGAATGTGTGACATGGCTCCTACTAATTCAAAAGCAGAATTAAGTGTTAAATCAGTATCTGCATCTAGGGTAATGATATATTTTATCTCTTCTTTGGGTGATTCTTCTAAAGTATTTACTCGAAATGGATTTTTGATTTTTCCGAAGCAAATATTGATTAAACTGACTCAGCATTCCTCTTTTTCTTTCCCATCCTAAATAAGAAGCTTCTTTTTCGTTCCATTCTCTTTTTCGATAGATAAATCCAAAAATAGGCATTTCTCTTTGCTCTGTTTGATATTTTTCATTGAGTTCTTTGACTAATTTTTCTCCTTCTTTTATTACTTCTTTGTCACTTTCTTCCTCTTGTTTATTACTTTGTGTACAATCTCCTAATAAACAAAAATAGATGTTTTTTGATTGATTTGCTAAATAAAATACTTCTAACTTTTTCATCAGTTCTTGCACTTTCTCTTTAGCATTTAAAATAGTTGGTATTACTACCATGGTTTTATGTTTTTCATCAATTCCTTGTAAAAAGTCTAGTTTTGGAATTAATTTTGGTTTGACTATTTTGCTCAGTATATATTGTACGATTTGAATGGCTATCTCCGATGCAGGAATAAGGAAGAGCAAAATATTCCAAAGGTTAATTTCTAAAAAACTACTCATTCCAATGGATAATAAAATACTACAAATACTTACTCCTAATACATAAGCTTTAGCTTTATCTCCTGAGTTCATCTTTCTACTTATTTTGTAGTTTAATAAGTCATAAAGCTGATTAATGCCTTGGTCAATTAGGTAATACCCAATATGTTGCTGTTTAGTGTTTTCTTTTCCTTGTTTAGCTAATTCTAGTGCTTTTTTAGCAATATAAATTTCTGAAATTTTAGTTTTTTGGCTGATTTCTTTAATGTTGTTTCTATAGTATTCTTTGGTTTTATCATCCATTTTTTCATATACTTTACTAGGATCTTGCCTTAAAATCTCTTCTACACCATTGATTCTTTCAAAGATTTCTAAAAAGTTAATTCTTTGAATTTTTTTGATACTTGTAATACTATTTCCAATAGATACTTTTTTTACAGCTATATCAAAGTGTTCTTTTTGAATTACTTCTGAAACGGTTGTTCCTGTCATCTCAATGGTTTCTTCTAATGCTTTTAAATAACTATATCCCTTTTTTCCATAACGTTTTAGAATATATGACATATATTCAATAAAAGGATATTTCATGTTTTCTTGATTTTTGGCTTGGCTCATTTTAAATTTACTAACTTTTGGCTTATTTTCTACTAACCTTTCTACTATGTTTTCTGCTTTGGATTTTTGCATTTGGGAAGCATATATTTTCTCACAAATTTCACGAATATTTTCAATAATAGCAATTTGAAGAAATATTCCAATATTCCATATTTCTTCCATACTTAATGTTTTTTTGCTTTGATAACTAATTAAATAATCTGTTAAGTCTTTTTTTTCAATTTTATTATCTGTGTAAGCTACGATTTCTGATGCTAATACATAAATTCTAGCAAATCCTTCATAAGGTCCATTTCCTATCCCTACAAAGTTGGTGTATTTTTTTAAAGGTAATTCTTTTTCTATTTGTTTAACTGTTTCTTCAATGATATAAAAATTGTCTAATAACCATTCTCCTGCTGGATGTATGTTAATTTCTAAGTTTAAATGCTGATTTAATAAATGATATACTTGTTCAATTACTTTGAAATTTTCTAACATTTGTGGTACAGGATAAGTTTCTTTTTGGGATTGGTTTTTTAGATTATGGTTTGAAGCTATTTTTTGCATATGACTTTCTAACTGTCCTTTATCTATTAAGGTACCATTTATTTTTAATACTTTGTTTATTTTCAAAAAAATTCCACTCCTTGCTTTTATTTTTGTTTTACATTTATTGTTTGCAAAGTGTGGAAATTTTATGCATTTTTGTTTTTTTATTTTTTAAAACAAAAGAGCATAATTAAAATTTTACTATTAGAAAAGGACACTCGATTATGAGTGCCTCCTTTTCTTTCGAGTATTTTTTTTGCCATCTCTGACTTCAAAGAAGCCCACAAAAGAGATGACAAATACTGCTAAGCCTGGCAAGAACATAGGCTTTACCAGTACAACCCATTTATCGGGAACGAACTCGATAAATAGGCTTGCTACCGAAAACAGTCCTCCTAGAAGAGCTGTCTTCAAATAAAACAACTCTTCCTTCCACTTCCGTCGATTGTAGCGACGATAAGTGGTTTTTTCTTCCATTTCTTTGGATGCTGCTATTTCACACAGCCCCCAAAGAAAAAACATAATTCCGAAGGCAACACCTGCCTTCATGATACCTTCAGAAGTAATTCCTCTGATGATTAGAATTGCTCCCGCCAAAATCAGATTCCGCTCCATTTTTCTCATATTCATACTCTCCTTCTTTTTTCGCCCAAAGTACTTGGGCTTTTTATTTGTTACTTTTATTACTCTTTATTATACCACATTATGTTAAATATTGCAAAATTACTACCATTTTTGATTCTTTCCTTTAAACCTTTAAACTCAATAAAGACGTCCTTTATTCAAGGACGTCTTTATTGAGTTTGATTTCGCTCCAATGTTTTGGAGCTTTTTCCTTTACTACGCTGAGACTTTGAACCACTACCATAGAAACAACTACGATAGTAACCAATGTTCTAGCGTTCGTAGGCACAAGACCCAATACTAGCGCTAAAACAATTGCTATGATCTCTACTATAAAAATGGCAGAGATCAAAGAGTCAAAAAATTTTTTCATTTTGCTTCCTCTTCTGTTTTCTCCCAATAAGTCTTGGGAGAATGAATCAAAGTTTTTGGTTACTATTTCTATTATACTACTTTATGGAAAAAAAAGCAAAACTTTTACATAAAATTAATTTTTTTCATAAAAATAATCAGTTATTCCATTATAAATTCCCCAAGCTAATCGGTTTTGATATTCATCTTCTAACAATAGTTTTTCTTCTTCTGGGTTAGATAAAAAGCCACATTCTACAATTGAAATTGGAATTTCTACATGTTTCATAATATAAACTGTATCTAATTTCATAGCTACTCTTTTATTTTCTTTTTGAATCGCCTCATTTAGATTGGTTTGAATTTGTTTTGCTAAAGTTATACTCTTTTCATCTCCTTTTTTGAAAAAGCACTGCCATCCCCAATACTGTTGTTGTGGAATTTTGTTTAAATGAATGCTGACAAAAATATCAGCACTCGATTCATTCCCTATTTTTACTCTATTGCGAATATCAGATATTTTCTTTTGCTTTAATGTTGTTTTATCTAAGTCATATATTGCATTTTCGTCAGAACGGGTTAAAATTACTGTGCTTCCACTACTTTCTAATAAATTTTGTAGTTTTAATGCAATTTTTAAATTTGTTTCTGCTTCTGTTGTGCCAGAACTACTTTGTGCACCTTCATCAGGAACTCCATGTCCGTGCATCTACTACAATGGTTTTACCTGATACTGGTGTTGCTACTGTTTCTTGTGTCTTTTGTTTTTCCAATTGATCTACATAATTTGTTTCTGGATTTTTAGCTATTTTAAAGCTAAATACACAAACTGCTAAAATAATACAACTTATTATTATTTGAACTCTTTTTTTAGTAATTATGATCATATTAAAAAACTCCTAACATAAATTTTTCTATTATTATTTATATTAAGAATTTTTATTAATATTCAATTTTAATATCTCTAAATTTCACAAAAAAGATTATACTAGCTCTTACTGAAACATAAAATTTTTATCATCTATATTATAAATTTTAATAAAGACGGCAACGTACATTTTGAAAAATTTCCCAGTATTCTCCAACCAATTTTAACCTTAATTTATACTTTCCTTTTAATGAACTTACATCACAAACTAACGTATGATTCTTTCTATATGCATAATTCGAAACATTTGATGACACCATAACAGAGCCATTCAAATTTAACACCTCAGCACAAAAATATCCTTTTGCATTACTTGGAGTCCAACTAGTCGAATTGGTAAACCATTCTACCTGGTTAATATTTGAAAGATCATATTCCCTTACAGAAGTAATTGTAGCATCAGCACCAGCCTCAGGTATAATATTATAGGTATCTTTCGTTACGACCATCCAATTTCCTGTATTGGTTACATATTTAGCAGCAAGGCCATTATCATTATTATAAACATTCAATAATTCCATAACACCTGCTACATAAATCCCCTCAGAAATATTTTCTTTTTTATTCCCTGCCATATCTACACTTAAAACATGAAAATAATATGTTTTGCCTGCCCCTGAGGCATTTCCTGACCATACTTCTGGACTTTTTGTAAATGGCATTGCACTATCCCATGCTGTTGCATTTTCTCCTATTGCTGAGTTTGATTCATTAATTATATATTTACATTCTCCTTGGTTTATTCCTGTTTGACTATCATCTACTTTCATTGTTACTGTATAACTTGATCCCTCATCTACTCTTGTAGCACTTAATGTTATTTCTGCATCTTCTGGTAGTATATCATCTAATTCAAATTCTATTTCTTTTGATACTGTCTCTATTTTATTTCCTGCTTTATTTACACTTAATATATGCATATATTGCGTTTTAGCTGTATTTGAACTTATTTCTATTGTTGTCGTTTCTCCTTCTAATACCTTTGCTGTCTCCCAAGATTTTGAGTCAATTCCTACTTTACTTGATGAATTGTCTATAATATATTTGCATTTTTCTATATCAATTCCACTTTTGTTGTCACTTACTGTTGTTGTTACTGTTATTGTCTTTATTATACTTCCTCCTACATAAGTTGGACTTCCTTTTATTGTTATTATTGCTTCATTTGGTGGATTATGATCAATTCCTTCTACTTTGATTGTTGTTCTTCTTTTTCTTCCATTATTTCCTTCTACTATAAATCTATATTCTTCATCATTTTCTACTCTATATTCTACACTTATTTCTTTTTCTTTGTTTGCATATACTATAGTCTCATCATCTGGTTTTATTACTTGTTTTATTCCTTCTTTACTTTCTGTTTTCGCTGTTATATATAGTATTGCATAATTTCCTTTTAACTCATATCTTCCTTCTATCCTTATTCCTTCTTCTATGGAACCTATTATTTCTATTTGAAAATTTTCATCTATCTCGTATTCTATGTCTTCATAAATTACATCAACTGTTTTTGTTGGATCTCC
This sequence comes from uncultured Clostridium sp., assembly GCA_947244675.1. The sequence continues at coordinate 11,456 of CAMXLV010000047.1, forward strand.
ATTTTTGGTGACATCTTCTTTTTCTATTTTTAATTTTTCATGAATAAAATCGCCAATATAATCTAAGGTTAACTTTTCTCC
>CAMXLV010000048.1 GCA_947244675.1 uncultured Clostridium sp.
GGGAATGGACGCAAGAAATGTGCCACGTAACGAATAACGCAAACTTGATGTATAACTTTCGTGGCGGTGGTTTCAACAGCTCCACTGCAGACGGCTCAGTATGTTACCGTGGACACGGTTACGCCAACGGTACCTACACGTGCTATGGCTTTCGTACTGTACTCTACATAAGATAAAAGACAAAAATAAAAAAATACTTGAAAAAAACAAAAAAATATGTTAAAATAAGAAAGCAAATAAAAAACCAATTAAAAAGCAAAGTAAATATAGAAAAAAGAAAAGAGAAAATGGTCAAGGCTGAGAGCCATTTAGAAAATATATTGAAATTTCACTTTTTAGGTCTTTTTCTGAAAAAAAGTAGGAAAAAGCGGTCGAACCGTTAAAACGAAAATAAGGTTAGTAAATAATAAACTAATAAATTTAGGTGGTACCACGAATGAAAAGTCATTTCGTCCTAGAAAATAGGAGATGTGACTTATTTTTATTGTATAGGAAAAATCAAAGATTTTATCGAATTTTGCAGGCAAATAAAGATGGAGTATACAGAGTAATCTAAAAGGAAGAAAATTTTAAATCATGCCTATTTATTCTTATATAAGAATAGCCTAAGAGGATAGAAGTATCACCAAAAGGATGTGGAAATATGGAAAAAAACAAAAATCTAAAATACTATTTAGATAGTAGTATTTATAGTGGTGAGGAAATTCAAAAAAATATTGAAAAGACCAAAAAAGAATTTCCGAACAAAAAAGTAAAAGTAAGCATAGGGTTAAACGAATTTGGTATGTATATCATTACATTTCAATTTGAAAACAAAAACAGCATATTGGGAAAAATCAAGATATGGTTTTGGAAAAAATTCCAAAAAATCCCTTTGTTAGAGGGAAAACAATATGGACAGTACAAAGCAACCAAAACCTATCGACCATATGAAAGAAAAATAAAATAGAAAGGAAAGAAAAAAATGAAAGAACAAATTGCCAAAATCAAAGAGACATCCATTAAAGAAATCAAGGATTGTCAAGAAGAAAAAACGTTAGGAGAAATAAAGGTAAAATATTTAGGAAAAAAAGGAGAATTAACAGCTTTGCTTCGAGGTATGGGAGCTTTAACACCAGAAGAAAGACCTCAAATAGGAAGTTTAGTAAATCAAGTAAGAGACGAATTAGAAGCACTAATTCAAGAAAAAGAAAAAGAATTTAAACAAAAAGAACTAGAGAAAAAATTGGCAACTGAAAATATTGATGTAACAGAGCCAAGCAAAAAAGTAGTACTTGGTTCTTTACATCCCATTACACAAATTATTAACGAAGTAGAAGAGATCTTTTTAGGAATGGGATACCAAATAGCAGATGGACCAGAAGTGGAAAAAGCCATTTATAATTTTGATAAATTAAACACACCGCCAGACCATCCAGCAAGAGATTTGCAAGATACTTTCTATATAACAGAAGATATTGTATTAAGAAGTCAAACATCGCCAGTTCAAGCAAGAGTTATGGAAAACCAAAAACCACCAATTAAAGTTATCTGTCCAGGAACAGTATATCGTTCAGATAGTGTAGATGCTACTCACTCACCAGTGTTCCATCAAATAGAAGGGTTAGTAGTAGATAAAAACATTGCTATGACAGATTTAAAAGGAACCTTAGAAATGTTTGCCAAAAAATGTTTAGGAGAAAACACCAAAATTCGTTTTAGACCACATCATTTTCCATTTACAGAACCAAGTGCAGAAGCAGATGTATCTTGTTTTGTCTGTGGAGGAAAAGGGTGTAAAGTATGTAAACAAGAAGGATGGATTGAACTATTAGGATGTGGTATGGTACATCCCAATGTTTTAAAAAATTGTGGAATTTCCCCAGAGGAATATTCTGGATTTGCCTTTGGTTTTGGAGTAGAAAGAATAGCTATGGCAAAATTTGGTATTGAAGATATGAGATTACTATATGAAAATGATGCAAGATTTTTAAAACAATAAAAAGAAAGGAAGAATTGTATGAAAGCAAGTATAGAATGGTTAAAAGAATATGCTGATATTGATATAGAACCAAAAGAATTAGGTGATATTTTGACAATGACAGGTTCAAAAGTTGAAACCATAGATGAATTAGGAAAAGATATAAAAAATGTAGTAGTAGGAAAAATTTTAGAAATAGAAAAGCATCCAGATGCAGATAAATTAGTAGTAACCAAAGTAGATCTAGGAGAAGAGATTGTACAAATTGTAACAGGTGCTAATAATATTAAAGTTGGAGATATAGTACCAATTGCAAAAGATGGTTCAGAATTACCAGGAGGTGTGAAAATAAAAAAAGGAATGTTAAGAGGGGTAGAATCTTGTGGTATGATGTGTTCTGTTGGAGAATTAAACCTTACCATAGAAGAATATCCAGGACAAATTGAACATGGTATTATGATCCTTAATCAAAACTTAGAAAAAGAAATAGGAAAAGACATTACAGAAGTATTAAACTTAAAAGAAGATATTTTAGACTTTGAAATTACATCAAACCGACCAGATTGTTTATCAATAGAAGGATTAGGAAGAGAAACAGCAGTATCACTAAAAAAGCAATTTAAGAATCCAAGAAAAAATTTAGATGAATTACAAATAGAAACCAAAAAGGAATTAGAAGGTTTGCGCGTTGATATTGAAGCACCAGACTTATGTTATCGTTATGTTGCAAGAATTGTAAAAAATGTAAAAATAGGACCATCACCAGAGTGGATGATAAGAAGACTAAAAGCTTGTGGAATAAGAAGTATCAATAATATTGTAGATATTACAAACTATGTTATGTTAGAAATGGGACAGCCAATGCATGCATTTGATATTAATTCAATTGAAGGAAAACACATTACAGTAAGACGTGCTAAAAAACAGGAAAAAATTACAACTTTGGATGAGCAAGAAAGAGAATTACAAGAAAACAACTTAGTCATAGCAGATGCTAAAAAAGCAGTAGCAATAGCTGGTGTTATGGGAGGACTAAATTCTGAAATCGAAGAAAATACTAAAACAGTGGTATTTGAATCAGCTACTTTTTATGGAGGAAGTATTAGAAAGACAGCCAAACAAGTAGGATTAAGAACAGAAAGCTCAGCTCGTTTTGAAAAAGGACTATCTGCAGAAAATGCTTTAAGAGCAGCTAATAGAGCAGTGGAATTAGTAGAACAATTAGAAATTGGAGAAATTGTAGAAGGAAAAATTGATGTGTATCCAACCAAACAAAAAATGAATCAGATACCATTAAATGTTTCAAAAATTAATGCTTTGTTAGGAACCGATTTAGAAAAAGAAGAAATGATAAATATATTAGAACAATTATCAATTAAAGTGAAAAACGATGTAGCGATTGCTCCTTATTTTAGAATGGATTTAGAATTTTTAGCAGATATTGCAGAAGAAATAGGACGTTTCTATGGTTACGACAAATTACCATCTACTTTAATGAAAGCAGATACAACCATTGGGGTAAGAAATAAAGAACAAACCATTCAAAGAAGAGCAAAAGAAGTATTAGTAAATAGTGGATTTTTAGAAATTTACACTTATGGATTTGTAGCAGAAAAAGATTTGGAAAAATCTAATATTAGTGAAGAAATTAAAAAGTATGCTATTACCATACAAAATCCATTGAGTGATGAATATAAACTAATGAGACCGACAACTGTGCCAAGTATGATGCAAACATTAGCTATTAATGCTAACAAGAAAAATCAAGAAGTAAAATTATTTGATATATCAAGAAGTTACAAAAATATAAAACAAGAAGTAGAAAATGGAGAAGTACCACTACAAGAAGAAATATTAACAGTTGGAATGTATGGAGAAAATGTTGATTTTTATACACTAAAAGGAGTGGCAGAAAATTTATTAGAAGCAATAGGTGTAAGACATTATGAAATCCAAAAAGAAAGCAAAAATGGTTCTTACCATCCAGGAAGATGTGCTAACCTAAAAATAGGAAATGATATAATTGCAACACTTCGGAGAAGTTCACCCAGAAGTATTAGACAACTATGCTATTGCCAAAAGAGCTTATTTGTTAGAAGCAAATCTTACTAAGTTAGTAAAATATGCAAAAGCTAATAAAAAATATGAAGAAGTAGTAAAATTTCCAGCAGTAGAAAGAGATATTGCTGTTATAGTAGAAGAAGATATCGAAGTACGGACAAATCGAAAAAGTTGTTACTAAAAAAGCAAAAAAATTATTGGAAAGTATGCAATTATTTGATATTTATCGAAATGAGAAATTAGGAGAAAACAAAAAGAGTGTTGCTTATGCACTAACCTTTAGAGATAAAAATAAGACACTAAGTGATGAAGAAATAAATAATATTATGGAAGGCATTATCTTAGAATTAGAAAAAACATTAGGAGCAACTCTTAGAAAATAAAAGTAAAAGTTGGAAGAAATAAAAATCTTCCAATTTTTACTTTTTTTAGCAAGAAATACTAAAAAATAAAATGTTACAAAAATATTAAATTCTTGTTATAATTGTAATATTTATTGACAAGTGCTAGAGAATATTTTATAGTTAAATAAAGTCGCAAAATAGCGAAAGGAGAAAAAATATGAAAAAACAAATGAAAAGAGTAACTGCTTTTCTATTAATGATAATACTCCTAACAGTTTTAGCAAATAACAGTTATGCAGAAAATAAAGCAACTTTAGTAGTGCCAGAAAAATCACAAGAATTTAAAAATTGGGAAAAATCAACAGAAGAAGATAAAAAAAGCACTTTACCAAAATACACAGATATTAAAATGAAAGATGCTGTAAAGAAATCTACCTATCGTGTAATAAACAATGAAGAAAAAGCAAATTTAGAAGCACAATATAGAAGAACAGGATTAACAGTAAAAAATCAAAAACAAACTAATATGTGTTGGGCATTTTCATTTTCTAGTGTATTAGAACGGAAGTGGTGCAGGAAAAGTTTATTCACCTTTAAACTTAAATTACATAACTAGTACAATTTATAATAAAAAACTATCTAGAGGGGGAAATGTTAGATTAGCCATGGGAACAGTTAGCTCAGGAAAGTCACCACTCTTAGAAGCCAAAATGCCATTTGAAAATTATTATAATGAAACAACAAATAACAGAGAAAATGACTATTTAATACCAATAAAAGATTTGCCAGCAGGAACTTTAGAAAAACCAGTAGATGCTAGAGTTACAAATGCAACTTATTTTGCTTCTATAACAAAACAAATAGATGCCAATGGAAACATATCCTATACTAATATGTCACAAAGCGAAGTACAAGCCAATAGACAATTAATTAAAGAACATGTGAAAAATAAAGGTCCACTTACTGCTAGTTTAAACTTTGCAGGAACAGGAAGCGAATATTATAATCCTACAACAGGAGCCTATTTCTTTGACAATGCATCAGAAGCACAAAACCATGATGTAACCATTGTTGGATGGGATGACAATTACGCAATCGCTAATTTTAATGTAGCACATAAACCAAAAACACCAGGAGCTTATATTGCATTAAATTCATTTGGATCAAACTCAGGAGATAAAGGATATATTTATATATCTTATGAAGATGTATTTATTGAAACAAATTTAGGTGGTATTAATCAGTTAGAGGAATATGCAAGTAATAGTGAAATTCCATATGATAAACTTTACCAATATGATGAATTAGGTTATACCTTTGAACTTGCTTCTACAACACCTATACTGATGGCTGCTAACATATTCCAAAGAGATGATTCTAAAATAGAATATGTTAATGAGGTAGGAATTTTCTTACCAAGAACAGAAGGAGTAGAAGTATATATTAATGAAGCAAATGGCAATATGAACAATTTAAAAAAAGTAGCAGTAGAAACAGAAAACATTACACCAGGATATCATATTATTAAATTAGCAACTCCTATAGAACTAACAGGAAATCAATTTGTAATAGCAATCAAATACATTAATGAAGAAAGTGGTGCTGATATACCATTAGAAGCAAATTGGAAAGATTCTGGTATTAGTAATGAATCTAATATTACAGATACAGCTAAGGCAAATGAAGGCGAAAGCTATATTTCTCTTGATGAAGGAAATAGCTGGCTAGATATTAATAATTTAAAAATAAATGATACCATTACAATGAGAAATACAAATAATTGTATCAAAGCATATACTACAATTTCTGAGAGACCATCAACGACACCAGTAACAGGAGTTACTTTAAATAAAGTAGCAACAACGATTAAAGAAGGAGAAACAGAAACATTAGTAGCAACTATTTTACCAGCAGATGCTACCAATAAAAACATAATTTGGGAAACTTCTGATGCTACTATAGCAAGTATAGAAAATGGAGTAATAACAGGAAATGCAAAAGGAATAGCAACAATAACAGTAACAACAGAAGATGGAAATCATACAGCAAATTGTCAAGTAACAGTAGAGGAAAGAGAAGAAGAACCAACGATTATAGAAGTAACAGGAATTACCGTAAATCCACAAACATTAGAATTAAAAGAAGGAGAAACAGCTACCATAGTAGCAACGATAGAGCCTTCTAATGCAACAAACAAAAATTTAACTTGGCTAAGTACAAATGAAGAAGTAGCAACCATAGAAAATGGAGTAATAACAGCATTAGAAGAAGGAGAAACAACCATTGAAGCAGTAACAGAAGATGGATCATATACAGCTAATTGCCAAGTAATAGTAAAAGCAGAAGAACCAGAAAAACCAACAACAGTAAAAGTTACAGGGATAACATTAAACAAAAAAAGCATGGAAATGGAAGTAGGAGACAGTGGAAACTTAGTAGCAACCATTACACCAACCAATGCGACCAATAAAGAAGTAAAATGGAAAAGTAAAGATGAAACCATTGCACAAGTATCAGAAACAGGAATTATCAAAGCTTTAAAAGAAGGAACTACAACAATTAGTGTTACAAGTGTGGATGGTAATCATACAGCAGAATGTAGCATAACTGTTTCCAAAAAGAAAAACACAGATGATGATATTTACCAAGACAAAGATGATAATAAGAAACCAAATGGTGGAAGCAATATAAATAATCAACAAAACACTATTAAGGGAGATAACACCATAGCTAACACAAAAATCCCTTATGCAGGAAGTAAAACCATTCTTATTATTGGACTAGTAATAGCCATTATGCTAACAATCATTATATGGGCAAAAGTTAGAAAATTAAAAGATGTAAAATAAAAAAGGAGGAATAAAAAATGGAAGAACAAGTAAAAACAGTAACTAAAAAAAGATTATCACCAGAAGCTACTATTTTATTAACAATAGGAACAGGAGCACTTGCAGTAGTAGTATATAGAATTGTTTATTTTATTATAACAGGGATTTAGGGACGTTCTTTAAATCCCTCCTAGAAGGGATTAAGGGACACTCTTTTACCAAAACAATAAAAATACACTTTATTTAGTTTGGAACAATAAAAATAGAAAACCAAACTAAAAAAGTGTATTATTTTTTAGCTTTTTCACCAAAAACTCTTGACAAAAGCAAAAAAAAGATGTAAAGTATAATAGCATTACAAAAAGCACATAGAAAATTTTACAAGAAAGAGGAAATTTAACTATGGAGCAAAACGTAAAAATTAGTATGTTAAACCAAGTTTATGGTAAACTATTAACACAAAAGCAATGTGAAATGATAGAAAATTATTACAACAATGACTTATCATTATCTGAAATTGCACAAAATAATGACATAACAAGACAAGCTGTTAGAGACATCCTAAAAAAAGGAGAAAAAAAACTTTTTGCTTATGAAGAAAAATTAAAAATTATGGAAAAAGTATTAAAACAACAAAAGAAAATCAAGCAAATCGTGGAGCAAATTGAAAAAATACAAAACAAAGAGACAAAGGAAAAAGTAACAATGCAAACATTAGAACACATAAAAAAAGAATTAGCGAGTTTAGATTTGAACTAATGCCTCAAAAGAAAGGAAAGTGATAAAAATGGCTTTTGAAGGATTATCTTCTAGATTACAAGAAATAACAAGAAAAATTAGAGGAAAAGCAAGAATAACAGAATCTGACTTAAAAGAAATGTTAAGAGAAGTAAAACTTGCCCTTTTAGAAGCTGATGTTAACTATAAAATTGTAAAAGACTTTATTACAACCATTCAAGAAAAAGCATTAGGGCAAGATGTATTAAAATCTTTAACACCAGGGCAACAAGTTATCAAAATTGTAAAAGATGAATTAATAGAATTATTAGGAGGACTAGAAAGCAAAATTAATTTTACTTCTAATCCACCAACTATTATTATGTTAGTAGGATTGCAAGGTTCTGGTAAAACAACAACAGCAGGAAAACTTGCCAATTTACTTAGAAAACAAGGAAAAAATCCATTATTAGTTGCATGTGATGTATATCGACCAGCGGCAATCAAACAATTACAAGTAGTGGGAAAACAGTTAAACATACCAGTATTTGCTAATGAAACTTCAAAAGATGTTGTTCACATAGCCAAACAAGCATTATCAACAGCCATATCAAAATTGAATGATGTCATCATTTTGGATACAGCAGGACGTCTGCACATTGATGAAGCTTTAATGGAAGAACTAAAAAATCTAAAAGCAAATGTAAAACCACATGAAATTCTATTAGTTGTAGATAGTATGACAGGGCAAGATGCTGTAAATGTAGCAGAAAAATTTAATGATACCCTTCGGAATTGATGGTGTAGTATTAACTAAATTAGATGGTGATACCAGAGGTGGAGCTGCATTATCTGTCAAAAAAATAACCAACAGACCAATCAAATTTGCAGCCACTGGTGAAAAGCTAAGTGATATAGAAGTATTTCATCCAGAAAGAATGACTAGTAGAATACTAGGAATGGGAGACATTTTATCAGTTATTGAAAAAGCAGAAGAAGCATTTGATATAGAAGAAGCAGAAAAAATAGAAAAGCAATTCAAGAAAAAAGAATTAGACTTAGATGATTATTTAGTACAATTAAGACAAGTCAAAAAAATGGGATCATTTTCATCTTTACTAAAAATGATACCAGGAATGAACCAGATCAAAGACTTGAAAGTAGATGATAAAGAATTTGAAAAAATAGAAGCTATCATTTGTTCTATGACCAAAAAAGAAAAAAGAGACACTAAAATCTTAAATGCTAGTCGTAGACAGCGTATTGCAAAAGGAAGTGGAACAACAGTACAAGACATCAACAAATTCATAAAATCTTTTGAAATGACACAAAAAATGATGAAACAAATGAAAAGTAATAAAGGTGGTATGAAAAAATTGCTAAATGGAATAGACGAAAACGCCTTAAAAAATTTTAAAATCTAATCAAATTTGTTATTAAATTTTTAAGTTAGCCATATATTTTTGGATAACTTATAGAAAAATATAGAAAAACAATTTCGGAGGTGAAAAAAATGGTAAAAATTAGATTACAAAGACAAGGAAAGAAAAAAGCTCCATTTTATCATATAGTAGTGGCAGATTCAAGAAGCCCAAGAGATGGTAAAATTATTGAGCAATTAGGAACTTATGACCCAATGACAGAACCTGCAACAATTAGTTTAGACAAAGAAAAAGTAGAAAAATGGATTAAAAACGGTGCAAAACCAACAGATACCGTAAAAGCTTTAATAGAAAAAGCATAAGCATTTTTCAAAGGGAAGGAACTGATGAAAGATGAAAGATATCTTAGAAACCATTATTTTAAACTTAGTAAGCAATAAAGAAGCTGTTGAAATCAAGGAAATAAATGGTGAAAAATCCATTGTTTTTGAAGTAAAAGTGGCAGAAACTGATATGGGAAAAATAATAGGAAAACAAGGAAGACTTGCTAAATCTATTAGAACAGTAATGAAAGCAGTAGGAGCAAAAGAACAAAAAAGAGTATCAGTTGAATTTATTGGATAATTGGAGTTTATAATATGATAAAGTATCTTGAAATAGGTCAAATTGTAAATACTTTTGGCATCAAGGGAATGGTAAAAATCAAACCATTTACAGATGATATAAAAAGATTTGACAAATTAAAGGACATATATATCAAAAGCAAGAAAAATGAAAAAGAATATGAAGTAGAAGAAGTAAAATATCATAAAAATATGGTATTAATGAAGCTAAAAGGGGTTAATACAATCGAAGAAGCAGAGCTTTTACGTCAAAGTTATCTATTAGTTGACAGAGAAAAAGAAGAACCATTAGAAGAGGGAATTTATTACATAGTAGATTTATTAGGCTTAGAAGCTTATACAGAAGAAGGGGAATTCCTTGGAAGAGTGGATGATATCTTTAATACAGGAAGTAATGATATATATGTGATAAAAGATGAATTAGGAAAACAAATTCTTCTACCAGGAATACCAGATGTTTTGAAAAAAGTAGATTTAGAAGAAGGAAAAATAATATTTCATCTAATTCCAGGTTTAATGTAACAAGATGGAGGAAAAAATGAAATTTGATGTTTTAACGCTTTTTCCAGAAATGTTTGAAGGACTAAAATCAAGTGTGATTGGAAAAGCAATTGAAAAACAACTAATACAATTAAGAACAATTAATATTAGAGATTTTTCACAAGATAAACACAAAAAAGTTGATGACACTCCTTATGGTGGTGGAGCTGGAATGATCATGAAGCCAGATGTCGTAAATAATGCTTATCAAGCCATAAAAAGCCAAGAAGCAAAAGTAATTTATATGTCACCACAAGGAAAAACATTAAATCAAAAAATGGTAGAAAAATTAAGTAAAGAAAATCATCTTATTATACTTTGTGGTCACTATGAAGGAATTGATCAAAGAGTATTAGATAAAATTGTGGATGAAGAAATATCGATAGGAGATTATGTATTAACAGGAGGAGAAATTCCTGCCATGGTACTAATAGATAGTGTTAGTCGATATATAGAAGGTGTCTTAAAAAAAGATTCTATTTGTGAAGAAAGCTTTTCAAATGGACTACTAGAATATCCGCAATATACAAGACCAGAAACATTTGAAGGAGAAATGGTTCCAGAAATATTATTATCTGGTCATCATGGAAATATAGAAAGATGGAGAAAAGAAAAGTCCATCGAAATAACAAAGAAAAAAAGACCAGATTTACTTGAAAATTAAGTAAAAAGAAAGAAGGAGGGAAATTCAAAATGGATATTATAAAATCTATTGAACATGAACAATTGAAAAACAAAATACCAGAATTAAAAGTTGGTAATACCGTTAAAGTACACGTAAGAATAAAAGAAGGAAACAAAGAGAGAATCCAAATATTTGAAGGAATTATCATAAAAGTACAAGGTGGAGGAGTCAATAAAACATTTACTGTTAGAAAAATTTCTTATGGTGTAGGTGTTGAAAAAACATTTTTAGTTCATTCACCATTAGTAGAAAAAGTTGAGGTAGTAAGAGTAGGTAAAGCAAGACGTGCAAAACTATT
>CAMXLV010000049.1 GCA_947244675.1 uncultured Clostridium sp.
AAAATCCTGCGGTTGAATAAACCGTGCCGGTTCGATTCCGGCCATCTGCACCATTAGAACCTCAAGTGTTTCGTAAGATTAAGCTTGAGGTTTTAATTTTTAAAAATTTTGTAGTTCTACAAAAAGTTCTACAAAATTCACAACATTTTATTTTTATGAAATCTTTATTTAGTGGCTTAAATAAGGATTTTTTAATTTCTAAATTTTCTAACATTTCTAACAATTTTTATTTATAACTCCATTTCTTCATCTTCTTCGTCATCATCTTGACTAGGGTCAGTAAAGTTTAAACTATTACCAATTACTAAAGCAGAATTTTGTTTTGACTCTGTATCTACATGAGTATATATATTCGCTGTAGTATTATAACTAGAATGACCTAACCATATTTGAATATCTTTCATACTTACTTTATTAGATAGTAATAAACTAGCACACGAATGTCTTAAATCATGAAATCTAATAGACTTTAGGTTATTATTTTTTAGTATTTGATTAAACTTATGTGAAACATAGTCAGGTTTTAGTATAGAGCCATCTGTATTTACACAAACATAACCATTTTCGTTTAAGTATGATTTTTTAAATATTTTCTTGTTGTATTCTTGATTTGCTTTTTCTTCTAAAAGTATTTCTTCTATTTCTGGAATTAAAGGCAATGTCCTATAACTAGATTGATTTTTAGTTTTATCTTCTGCAACAACTTGCAATTTACCATCTACTTTTGTTTGTGAACTGGTATGTCTAATTATAATCGTTTTATTATCAAAATCAACTGCGTCCCATTTAATACCAAGTGCTTCACTTCGCCTAAGTCCGTAATATAAGGCTAAAAGAACAGCTAACTTAATAGGTGTATCTTTTATTGCAACTAATAATTCATTTAATTGTGCTTTATTATAATAAGTTGCTATGTATTGTTCTTTTTTAGGCTTGTCTATTTTGTCTGCCGGATTGGTTAGTATCAATTCACATTTTACTGCATATTGCAGGGCTTTTCTAATATTGGCATGATAGCGAAGAATTGTATTACCTTTCAAACCTAAGTTATATAATTCTGTGTAAAAATCTTGAATATGATAAGGTTTTAAATCTTTTAAAGAAACATCTAATTTCTTAAAATAGTTATATACTTTACCTTTTACAATTCTTTCATAACCTGCATAGGTTGTTTTTACTACTCTAGGCTTTATAATATCTAACCAATTTATCATAAAATCGCAAAATTTTATATTAGCCTTATTATTTATATCTAATCCAGAAATAGTAGGTTTTTCATTTAGAGTTTTCTCATATTCATGTCTTATTTCTTCAACTTTTCTTTCTGCAAGTTTCTTATTGTTCTTTACTTTTAATTTAGTGGAAATCCACTTTCGCTGTATATTATTAAATTCATCTTTATAATATAAAACAGCATAATAAATATTTTTCTTTTGCTGTAATGTAGCTGTTACTGTTATCATAAAATGACCTCCTTATTTTCGTATAAATGTATTTATTTTCAATTTTGATTTATTATGTATGAAATTATATTAGATTTTGGAATTTTATATTGTCTACCTATTTTCATAGCTTTAATTTTGTTTTCCTTAATAAGTCTATATGCTAATGTTAAACTAATTCCACCTAACATATTTCTCATTTGTTCAATGTTTATAATATCTGGGTAATTCGTAAACATGATAGAATATTGTTCTTTTACATCCATTTTAATTTTACCTCCTTTTTGTTAATAGACTGCTTTTGGAACATCTATTGAAACAGTCAATTTTCTATCTATTTCAAATCTTTTCTTTTTAGCATTATACTTATAAGCACTGGCATTGAATTTTCTAAAACTACGATCTGAAATGTCAAAATAATAAGATAGTTCTTCAGCATCTTGTTTTAGTTGGGCTTTAAGAGCTTCATAACTATCTCTATTGGATTTTTGCTTTAATTTCATGTATTCAATGGTTTGTTCTTTATGTTTTTGTTTGTTTTGTTGTTTCCTTTGATTTTTTTCTTCATGATACTTAAAATCTTTCTTTATTACTTTTGATACATAGGCATTACTTACACCCAGTTTCAAAGCAATATCAACAGGTTTTAAATGTTCATTGTAAAATAAATCAATAATTTTTTCTTTATTTGACACTATAAAAGCACCTCCTTGTAATTGGTTAAATTTTTGCTAATAAATTTTAAGCATAGTAATCTAAATGAATATTTATGGCTAAATACTCATTTTTAAATTTATTTGTTAAAAGAATTATATTATCATAATTAGTAATAATCAATTCCCTTTTTTTTCCCTTTTTTCTAAAAACTTAAAAATACTTAAAATAAATTATGAATAGATTGTAACAAGTTATGTTAAAAATTTCAATGAACAAATTTTGAAAGGATTTTGAAAAAATGAGTGTAAGAAAATTGTAAAAAGATTATAAATTTCATTGTTTTTTATAGAATAATTAGATATAATAACAACATCCTTTTCAAAGGAAATCTTTGCGAAAGGAGGAACACTCATGAATAACGCAGATTTAGTATGGCATTTGGTAGAATTACTATTACAAAAAGAAAAAGACTTAAATCAAGTAGCTCTTGACCAAGCCAAAAACAACAAACCAAATGACCAAAAACAAGATGAGGTTTAGCTAACCGAAAAAAGATAATGTAGCACTACCGTTTTAGCTACATTATCTTTTTTATAAAAATGAAAAAACTAAATGCTACCGCACATTTAGTTTTTTCGAACACTCATAAATATTTTTTAACTTAAGTTAAATATAGTATACTACAATATTTAGTATATGTCAAACGATTTTTTTAAATTCATTTTTAAGCAAAATTTATAAAATTTTAATCTTCTTCTACATCTTTAAATAATTTATCTGTAAAAAATTCATTTAATTCAATTCCAAATCCTTCGCATATATGTAATAAAGTAACAAGTTTTGGACTTTGACTTTTTCCATTTATAAAACTACTTAATGTAGAGTATGATATTCCAGACTCTAAAGATAACCTATGTAAAGTTATATTTCTTTCATCTGCTAAATTTATAATTCTTCTTCTAACAGCTTCTGAAAGTTGCATAAAATCCCTCTTTTCTTAATTATAAAATGAGTATAACAAAACTAACGAAATAACGCTGACGAAAAATCGCTAAAATAGTATTGCAATATCTCTTTATTAGCGATATAATGTAAACGAAATATCGTTAATAAGGAGGTGGCAATATGTTAAAAATAAAGGACATAGAAAAATATATAGATGATCCACTATTAGATAGTATATTTAGGGAGAGAGAAGAAGAACTATATATTGAATGTAAAAATGAAGATGACGATATAATTGAGATAAAACAAAACTACGATATAGACTGCGAAAAGCTAATAAATAAAATTAAGAATCTTCCACCACATTTTAAAAATACAAGAGAAGAAATTATTAAATCATTAGATAAATATGTAATGAGAGAAAACTTAATTATGGCTCATGATAATGAGAAATTTTATAAGGCTGGTTTCTGTGATGGAGTTAGAATCATACTAGAAAACCTAAAAAATAAATAACAGCAAACATATATTTACTGCTATTTATCTAATTTCTTATTAAATACATCAGCTGAAACATTGAATACTTTAGCAAATGCAAACAATTCAAAGTCTTGAACTAATCTATTGTTATTTTCTATTTTTGAAATTTCCTTTGATGTTAGTTCAATACCAAGTAATTGTAATTTTTCTGCTAAATCTTGTTGAGATAAATTGGCTTTTAATCTTAATTCCTTTAGTACAGAGCCAGATATATTTCTAAAATCATTGTATTTGTTAATTTTCATATTCTCACCTTATTCGCTTTATTATAGATATTATTGTACTATTATTTTTTTATATACTTATCTCTAATAAAGCGAAACAAAGTGAATCTACATCTTGCCTTTTATGTAAAATTATTGTATAATTGGTTTATATAGGTAATATCTTTTTTATTACTTATTTCCTTAATTCACTAATTGAGTAAGGAATACTTACTCCTTAGTTTAATCATATATAACAAGTAAACATCTAATAAAAGGAGGAAAAGACTATGAGTTTTTTTGAAAAGAAGTACAAAGTTACAGGTTGGAGAGGTGCTAAATATTCATTGACTGCTAAACAACTCTATGAGCGGGTCTTAGAAGATAGTAAATCCGATTATAATTGGATTGCTTCAGCTACGGAGTTAGTTAGAGTATGTAACGAACCATATTTTCCTGAAATGTATTCACAGGGCATTAAACTTATCATTTTAAATTGTTTCGCAAATCTGGAACTCCAAAAGGAATATCCTTCCAGTGGAGAGCCAACAGACAAAGCAGCTGTATATTCTTGCTATCATACTTTGCTTAGCACAGATGAAACAGTAATCAAAGTTAAAGAAAAATATCTGACTGCAATTATAGAAGCGATTACAAGATATACCGAGAGTGAAGTCCGCTTTCCTATTCATCAAGGACCAGCATATCAAAAGATATGTGAAGATTGGAAAAAGGCAAAATTTGAGGAGTATGTTTCAAAAGAAGAAATTGACTTTGATCAGTTAAGAGAAGACTTATATACTGATTTTGAAGAAACAATTAAAACGGCAGAAGAAGACGGAGTTTTTGAGGGGGATGATGAAGCATATCGTGAACATTTGCGGGAGTTCTTAGCTTCAATTGATTTAAAAAATATTGATTTCTTTATGTAATTAACTTTTAAACAATTAAACTCATAGGGAGTGTTTGGAATTTTCCAAATACTCCCTATAACTCATATTCTTCTTGCTCTTTTTCATATTCAATCTGTTTATCTGGATTCATAAAAGTATTTGTTTCTTGTTGAAAATCTCTTATAAGAGTATCTTCTTCACTAAAAGCAAACTTTTTACAAACCCAACTTATAAATTTTTTGATAGTTTTTTCAAATGCATTTATAATTTTATTCAAATACATATTTTCACTTAATAATTCATCATATTTCTTGTTAAAATTTCTTTTTAGTTCTATTTCTTTATTATAAAAATCCTTTTCAAGTTTAGTACATTTATCTTCAAGATTTACTTTCTCTTGTAAAATTGATTGTCTTTCATTTTCTAATTTTTCAGCTTTATCGATAGCATTTATTTGCTTTTCTAGTTCTTGATGTAATTTTTTATTGTCAGAGTATAGCATATCAATAATTTTGTATTTTGGCTCTATAATTTCTTTTTGTATTCTTTCATCTCTTTTTACAGTAAGTTTTCCAAAATCTTTAATGCTAGGTACATTAGGTAGTTCTAATTTTATATCTTTTAGTGTTTGTTTAGATTTTTCATAATTAGTAATTTCCTTGTAATCTTTTACAGATAGATGTTCTCTTGAGGATGGTTTTCCTCTTTCCAAATTAAAGCCATTTTCAATTATATAAGAATAAAAGGCATTTTGTAATTGAATGTAACTATCTTTAGCTTTCCAAAATTCACTACAAGCAATTTTATCAATAGCATTTCCATTTTTATCTGTAGTATGGACAACAGGAATAAAAGCTAAATGTAAATGAGGAGTTTCTTCATCTAAATGTACTTTAGCAGACAAAATATATTGTTCGCCTAAGTTTTTATATTCACAAACAAATTTATATGCAGTTTCAAAATATCTTTTTGTTTCGTTTTCTCCAATAGATTCAAAAAACTCTTTATCAGATGTAATTATATATTCACATACTATATTACTAACAGTTTTGACTTGTCCTTTTAAATTATATTTTTCTCTTATCTTATTAAATTCTTTTTCATAACTATAGGTAGGCTTTTTAATGGAATAGTTAAGATGTGATTTTGATGTATCTATATTTTTATTAGAATAATTTTTATTTCTTCTTTCATTATGACGATATATTCCTTTTAGACTTTCTCTTTTATATTTTTCATTTCTTATTATTGCATAACTCATATATTAAGACCTCCTTGTTTAACTTTATAAGAAAACACGAAATGTTATTTTGGATTGTCGGCTATTTTGTATTAGTGTTGTAACACACTACAACACTTTTTTAGCTGTTAGCAAAAAGTGTCAGTGTGGCATGGAAAAACTTTCCCTACAACCCTTGCATAAAAAATACACTAAGTGAATTTTTTATGTTTTAAATAAATTTGCATTTTGCAATTTATTTAAAAAGAAGAGCCAAGAAAAACATTTTTCAAATTTTTTCTTAGACTCTTATGAAACCTGGCTCGGTTTCAAACTTCCACGCAGACTAACAAAAATTTTATATATTCATATAAATTTTTTGTCAGTTTAGGACAGGGAAATTGACATCCAATATCGGCTATCCGCCAACATTGGACATCAATTTCGCACAGAAATGACTATACTACTCTGGGTTTTGAGTAGTTGAAATTTCATAAAAATATTTATTATATATTTTTTTCTTTTATATAATATTTTCTTTAAAAGACTAGAAACCAGAGGGAGAGAGCATGAGTGAATTAGGTGCAATAATCCCATAAGTGAAAAAGAATTATTACACCTATATTTAGAAACCGTCAGTCGATCGCCTTCGCTCATAGGTAGTCTAGTATGTAGTAAAACTACTGTAATTGCTAACATATTTCTATGTTATTGTTCATACTTGCCCAAACTTTTTACAATTACAAATCCATTTCAAGTTTTGCCTCCCAATACTCTTTTATTATTGTGAGTCTATGTTGCAAAATCTCACTTACGCATTTTGTATAAATAGACTGTTTATACGAATACGAATGAACTTTATAGCATCGGCTCATTACACCAAACACTTTTTAAGAGGTGTTGCATTTCTCTTTTGCATGATAAAAAATCCCTTTGTAGTTACTTCTACAAGGGATAAGTTGTAATCATTTTATTTAATTAGAATGGTAAATCATCAAATTGAGTTTCTATTTTTATATTAGATAGTTTGGTATATATATTATCTAATACTATTTGTTGTTTATCTTCAGGAAGAGCAATTAATAATTTATAGAAACTTTCTACAGTTTTATATTCAATATTAATTTTTGTATAATAAGATGAAAATTCATCAGTAAAACAATGTATTAATTCACTATTTGATTGAATAAATTCATCAAGCATATTATTTTTTAATACTTTTTGTAAATTTTCTATTATTTCTTTAATAGGTTTTCTTTTGATTTGTGAACTTAGTTTTGCTATATGATCGTTAAGGGCAGAGGCAAAGTTAAGATAAATACTTCTTTCTTCATCATTAAAATAATCCTCCCTTAGCATTAATTCAGAAATAGCAGATACAATTTCAGTAAAAGATTGATATCGTTTATCTCTTTCTACTTGAATCATTTTTTCTATTATATGTGTATATTTAAAACTTTCCTTTATTTCTCTCTCTTTAATAAAATGTTCAAACAATTTTCCTAAAAAGTATATTTCAGTTGTATGATTATATTTTCCATATAATGTTATATCCTCTGGAAGTTGCGTTACTGGCCAATTCAGTATAACACTATTGTCATCATTTTCGCTAATATCTGATTGTAACATTTTTCCAAAACCAAAATCTATTATTTTTACATTTCCTTCATCATCTATTAAAATATTCTGTGGTCTTATATCTCTATGTAAAATATGATTTTTTTCTAAATATTCAAAAGCAAAAATTGTCTCTTTAAAAATATCTTCAACTTCTCTCCAATTAGTATCAAAAATAGAAGGGAAATAATTATTTAAAGAAACACCTTTCACATATTCCATTTGTAGATAGCCCACTTTCTCTTGAGGGTATAAATAGTAATTATATACTCTTACGATATTAGGGTGTGTAAGTTTAAATAAGATTTTAATTTCATCTACAAACCTGTCATAAAATTCTTCTTTATGTTCTTGATCTTCTGTTTCATATTTTTTAATTGCAAATAGCATATCTGTAGTTTCATCTTTAAATAATAAAGCTCTTCCTGTTCCACCTTTTCCTAAATTATCAATAAATTTAAATTGTTTTCTCATATCAAAATTAACTATTTGACCTTTTTCTATATTTCCCATAATTTCCCCCATATACTTAATAATTAGCATTATTATAGCATATTTTATAGTTTTATTCTATATTTAAAAAATAATTATATTGGTATTTTTTATTAAAACGAAATAGATAATTTTATAATTAAGTTTTTTAGTTCTACAAAAGTTCTACAAAAAATTTTTTATTTTTGATAGTTGCTAAAAATAAAAAAAGAGTGTATAATCTAAATGAAATTGAAAGAAAGTTAGAAAATAAAGGTTAATTGATGTTTTATAAATGGTGTTAAATGATGATAAAGAATTTTAAGTGATAATTAGTCAAATTCCCTTAAAATCCTGCGGTTGAATAAACCGTGCCGGTTCGATTCCGGCCATCTGCACCAAATTTTATAATTTTTTTAAGATAGTGTAAATTATCATACAATATCTTAATTTATTTCAAAGTATTGTAAATACTATTTTTCAAAGGTAGCATTTATTTTTTTGCCTATCTCAAAATATCATAAATTATCATAGAATATTTTGGCTTACTCCATTAAAACTCCATTAAAATTAATTTTTAATTCCATTAAAAAAATTCTTGCTATTCTTACAACCGATTCTATTTTAAAAAGTGGGCTATTTTTACAATGCAGTAATTTTGCATTTTATATAAAACCTATTAGCAATGTACTAATAGAAGTAGTGTTATAATTTGTGGAAATTAAAAAAGTTGTTGTTTTTAAAATAGAAATAAAGTATAATAGAAACGTCCTTTTCAAAGGAAATCTTTCGGAAAGGAGGCAGACAGATGAGCAGTTTCGACTTAATTTGGCGTTTGGTAGTATTATTACTTGCAAAAGATAATAAGAAATCTGATGACCAAAAAACTGAAGATTAGTCGAAAGAACTAATCAAGGAGTGGTTCCCTAGCCACTTCTTTTTTTAATTTTGCAAATAAAAAAGTATGTGTCCCTAAACACATACACAGACATTAAACAGTTTCGACTACTGTTAACTTAAGTTAAATATAGTATACTATATTTTTTATTATATGTCAAATAATTTTCAAAAATTCATATTTCCTGAAAATTGTAATATTAATTGCGCGTTTTTTCTTAAAAATTAAAAATCTTTAAAAGTTAGTTTTTACGCTACTTTTTCTTCTTGATAATATTCCATGTCTTAAATTTCAATATCTTTCGTGGATAATTATTTATGCATTTTCTATCCTTTTTACTTCTTCTTTGTGATACTTCTGCACAATACTTCCATACTGGTAGATATGATGTTTCTAATTCTATTAATCCTAATTTTATATCTCTACTTATTGTTATTCTATGTTTTCCTAATACATTTCCAATTTCTGTATAGTTTAAATGTTGATCATTACACAATGTTTCAATTTTTATTCTTTCTTTGTATGTTAATTGTTTAAATTTTTTTTATTTGTGTTATAATTTTCTTGACACATAATTAAAAACCTCCAATGTTTAGTCTCGCAACTAACATTTTAATTGATTTTTAATTATGTGACTATATTTTTATGTTATCAATGAGCATTTAGTTATACAATATTCACGGACTTCATTTTGAAATTCAGCTAGTGCAATTTTCAATATTATGTAAAATGTAGTGTAATTATAAGTGATGAACAGTTTTTACTCCGTTTCATCAGTAGAAAACAGCAAAGAACGCATTATTATGCAAGGAGGAAAAATTATGGCAAAGAAAGTTCGTTACAATGGTGGCACACAGAGTTATTATGGTTGTTCTGATCCTACCAATTTGGTTTTAGGTAAAGAATACGAGGTTGTTTTTTCAAGAGATCGTGGCTGGCAGACCGATTATACACTTAAGGGTGTAAATGGAGAATTCAATTCCGCATGGTTTGATGAAGTTTCTTCCGATGACAAGGTTTATATGGCTATTGCTCATGAAGTTCCTGCGATTGGCGAAAGATACTCTTGCTACAAGATGGAGTTTATCAAGGGACATCCAAAGCTTGTTAGTTGGTCTACAAGCACAGTCAAGGGAATCAACTATATGGGAAACAACATTTACCAGGTAACTACTCACAACAGTGTTTACATTGTGAATGTGGGCTAATTGTCAAATTAAAAAAGATATATTTTTCTCTTACCTACGGGTGAGAGTTTTCTTTTGTTAAATTTATAGAAAATATAAATATTTATTGTCATTTATAAAAAATATGATATACTTTAATAAATTGATTGATAGTTGTATCAATCGTTAGAGGTGTGAAAAAAGTTATAGATATCTATGTTGTTTGCAGCATTAAGAGGAAATAAACAAGAAGCTGTCTATTGCGCAACTAAATGGGGAGAAAAAGGTTATACAGAGAGTTTAAAAGTAGCTTATAAAGGAACTAGTGTAAAAGTAATTGGAGTTTATCCAGGAGGAATAAATACCAATTTTTATAAAAATAGCAGAGATTATGTATCAGAGGAAAAACAAAATTCTTTTATGAATCCTAAAGATGTAGCCAAAACAATTTTAGATAATGTTTTAAACGAAACAAACTTGACAGTTGCAGACATTATAATTGAGAGAAACTCTTAGAGAATTTATATAGGAGGTAAAAAATAATGGAACAAATAGAAGTATTAAAAGCTAATAAGGAACACAAAGAATTTATAATACATGCTAACAACATAATAAACAATTTATCGAAGTTGAATATAATTATTGAGATGAAGGTTAGGTATAAATCTTATAAGCAAAAAACTAAGCAAAAAAATCCATTAAATTTTGTGGATGAACAATAAAAAAATTATCAAAGCATTGTCAAATAAAAATAAAAGTGATATAGTAATCATATAAAATAAATTACTAAAGAGAAAGGGATGATAAGTGTGGAAGAAAAGAAAGTTACAAAAATAAGCATAGCAACATTCTTCTTAATTTTTGCGATAGTAGTTATTGGTATTATGGGGTATTTTTTATATACTTCCAATATAAAAACAGCTGATATGATGGCAAATGAAAGAGAACTAAATACTAAAATAGCAAAATTAGAGGATGAAATACTAAGCAAACAAAATCAAATACAAGATGAAAAAAATAATAACAATAAAACTTCATGGAGTGGAATTTATGTAGGAGATGCAGAAATTGAACCAGGGACAACACCAGATGGAGAAACAAAAGTAAGACTATATTTATATGAAAATGGTAGCT
>CAMXLV010000050.1 GCA_947244675.1 uncultured Clostridium sp.
AAGATGGTGGACAATCAATTAATATGTAATCATATTCTTCTTTTATACTATCTAATTTTTCTTTTAACCTTTGCTCTCTTGACATCATTGATACTAATTCTACTTCTGCTCCTGCTAAACTCATGTTAGATGGACATATTTTTAGATTTTTTATAGCTGTGTTTTCGATTGCTTCTTCTATTTTGGTATCTCTTACTAAAATATCATAAGTGGAATTTTCGACTTCTTTTTCTACTCCTAAACCACTTGTTGCATTTCCTTGTGGATCTGCATCAATTAGTAATACTTTCTTTCCTTTTTTTGCTAATATGGTTCCTAAATTAACGGTTGTTGTTGTTTTTCCTACGCCACCTTTTTGGTTTGCTAATGATATTATTTTTCCCAATTTTATTGCCTCCATTTTTAGTTAATTTTTATCGGTATGTTCTTTTTTGTTTATATTACTATCATATATAAAGATAAGAAAAAAGTCAAGAAATTTTAAGAATTTTCTTGACTTTTTTCTCAATGGAACTCTTCTTTTTCAATTTATTTTTCTTTCTTCTTTTTATTGAATCGGCTCTTTTGTTGGCATCCCTGCTTTTCTTGGAAATTTAGCTGGTGTTGGTTTTATTTTTTCTAATAATATTACACATCTTTTCATCTCGCTTTTTGGTAATTCAAAATTCTCTACCTCTTCTACCTTTCCTCCTAAAACAGAAATCGCTTTTTGACTATTTCTAAGTTCTTCCTCTATATTAGTCCCCTTCATTGCAATCACTTTTCCTTTTATTTTTACTAAAGGAATCAAATACTCAGACAGTGTTGCTAGGTTTGCTACCGCTCTTGATGTGGCATAATCAAACTTTTCACGATAGTTCTTATTGTTTCCTATTTCTTCTGCTCTTATATGCCATGCTTCTATATCTTTTAGTTCTAATGTTTGTATTACTTCTTTTAAAAAATTTATCCTTTTATTTAAAGAATCTACCAAAATTACTTCGCAATCTTTTCTTAAAATTTTTAGAGGAATCCCTGGAAATCCAGCTCCTGTTCCCACATCAATTACCTTGCTATTTGGTTTTAGATATTTACTTATTGTTAGTGAATCCACAAAATGTTTTAAAATGATTTCTTCTGGCTTGGTAATAGCTGTTAAATTTATCTTTTCATTCCAATCTAATAAAAGTATCATATATTGATAAAATTGTTCTACTTGTTTTTCATCCAACAACCAATCCATTTCTTTAGCATATTCTTGCAATACTTGTTCAAATTCTTCTCTTTTCATTATCCATTCTCTCTTTCTTTTTTGGGGTTACTTTGGGACAGGCACCAATTCTCCCCTCTTTTTTTAATCAGCCTAAATAGACAAGTAGTACTGCTATATCTGCTGGTGAAACCCCTGATATTCTTGATGCTTGTCCAATTGATCTTGGTTTCAATTTGTTTAATTTTTGCCTTCCTTCCAAACTAATTCCTTTTATGGTTTCATAATCAATTCCCTCTGGTAAGATTTTGTTTTCTAGTTTTTTGAATTTTTCTACTTGTGCTTCTTGCATTTTGATATATCCTTCATATTTTATTTGAATTTCTACTTCTTCTTTCTCTTGTTTGCTTAAATTAGGACGATTAGGATCAATTTTTCCTAGCTTTTCATAGGTCAACTCTGTTCTTTTTAGTAATTCTGCCATTTTGGTTCCTGTTGTTAATTCTGAGGTTTGATTTTCTCTTAAAAGATTATTTACTTCTTCACTTGGTTTTACGATAGTTTCTTTTAATCTTTTTATTTCTTTTTCAATATTTTTTCTTTTTTCTTCAAACTTTTCATATCTTTCTTTAGAAATCAATCCCACTTGATATCCTATTTTAGTTAATCTTAAATCTGCATTGTCTTGTCTTAGTAATAAACGGTATTCTGCTCTTGATGTCATCATTCGATAAGGCTCATTGGTTCCTTTGGTAACAATATCATCAATTAAAACACCAATATAACCTTGTGTTCTATCTAAAATAAGAGGTTCTTTTCCTTTTATTTTTTGTACTGCATTGATTCCTGCTATTAGTCCTTGGCAAGCTGCTTCTTCATATCCTGATGTTCCATTGATTTGTCCTGCCATAAATAGCCCTTCTATCTCTTTATATTCTAATGAAAGTTTAAGATTAGATGGATCAATACAATCATATTCAATGGCATAAGCAGGTCTTGTGAATTCTGCTTTTTCTAAGCCTGGTATGGTATGGTATAACGCTATTTGTACATCTTCTGGCAAAGATGAACTCATTCCTTGAATGTACATTTCTTCTGTGTCGATTCCTACTGGTTCAACAAAGGCTTGATGTCTTGGTTTATCACTAAATCTTACTACCTTATCTTCAATAGATGGACAATATCTTGGTCCTGTTCCTTCTATCATTCCTGCATATAAAGGAGAACGGTGCAAGTTTTGTCTGATGATTTCATGTGTTTTTTGGTTAGTATAGGTTAAATAGCAATCTACTTGTTCAAATTCTTTTGGCGGATTTTCAAAAGAAAACGCCTCTATTCCTTCGTCTCCTTTTTGTATTTCCATTTTACTAAAATCAATACTTCTTTTATTAATTCTAGCTGGTGTTCCTGTTTTGAAACGAATTAGATTGATGCCTAATTTTTTTAAACAATCTGATAACTGATTAGCTGCTGCTACTCCATCTGGGCCACTTTCTTTGGCATATTCTCCTATGAATATTTTTCCTTTTAAATAGGTTCCTGTTGCAACAATAACTGTTTTTACTTTGTAAATTGCTCCTACTTCTGTCTCTATTGCTTCTACTTTTCCATCTTTTACTTGAATGTTTATAATTTCTCCTTGTTTGACTTCTAAATTCTCTTGTTTTTCTAAGGTATGTTTCATTTCTGCTTGGTATTTTTTTCTATCTGCTTGTGCTCTTAATGAATGCACTGCTGGTCCTTTTGATGTGTTTAACATTTTAATTTGTATCATAGTTTTATCAATGTTTTTTCCCATTTCTCCACCTAGAGCATCAATTTCTCTTACCAAATGTCCTTTTGAACTTCCACCTATATGCGGATTGCATGGCATATTAGCAATCGCTTCTAAGCTGATTGAGAAAATTAGTGTTTTCATTCCTAGTCTTGCTGTTGCCAATCCTGCTTCACATCCAGCATGTCCAGCACCAATTACTGCTACATCATATTCTCCTGCAAAATAGCTCATTTTTTCCTCCTTTTTTCATTCCTTGTGAAACAGAAAATCAACGTTTTTCGGTACGTGTAGGTTTTTTTTACTGTTTGGTTCTTTTGATTTTATGTTTCTTGTTTGCTTTGTTTTACTTATATCAAGTTTTTTGCTTTGTCGTTTTTTGTCGAATCTAACATTTGTAAAATTTTACCCATAACTTGTTTGTTATGTAATCCGAACACTTTTATCCCTTCAAAATACTCTTGTTGCTGTTTCTTTTGTTGTAAAAATTATCTTATTAGTTCTTTATTTTTCTATTTGCCTTAAAATTGCTTTTATTTTTATTTTTTCTTTTATTTTTTCTTTTATTTGTCATATTATATAGCTTTTGTTTTAAATTCCTTTATTTTTGATTTTCAAACCTTCTTGTTGTATCTATTTTCCTAAACAGAACTTGGCAAAAATTTCATTAATAATATCTTCACTTACTTCTTCTCCTGTAATATTTCCTAAATTTTCCAATATTTCTTTCATAACCATTGCTATCATATCAATTGGCATATCTTGTTCTAAAATTTCTTTTGTTTTTTTTGTATTTTCTAATGCCTTTTTTATAAAATCTTTGTGCCTAACATTGGTTATCATAACCTCATTATCAATATTAATTTCATCTAAATGGAATAATGCTTCTATTTCTTGGTATAAGTTTTCGATTCCTTCTTTATTTAAGACAGAGGTTTTAATAACATTGTTTGTTACTTCTCTTATTCGTTTATCTTGTTCTTCTATTTTTGGCTTTAAATCCATTTTATTGAGTAATACAATTGCTTTTTTACCTTGAATCAACTGTAAAATTTCTAAATCTTCTTTTGTCAATTCTTTGCTAGCATCAAAAATTGCTATAATTAATTGTGCTTCTTTCATTATTTCTTTTGATTTTGCAATTCCTATTTTTTCTACTTCATCCTTTGCCTGTCTTATTCCTGCTGTATCAATTAATTGAATTGGTATACCACCTATGGTAACAAATTCTTCGATAGTATCTCTTGTTGTTCCTTCATATTCAGTAACAATGGCTCTTTCTTCTTTTAAAATTGCATTGAGTAATGAAGATTTTCCTACATTTGGTTTTCCTATAATTGCTGTTTTTATGCCTTCTTTCATAATTTTTCCATTATCAAAGCTTTTTTCTAACTTCTCTAGTTTTTCTTCTACCTTAGAGAGCATCTTCTCTATTTGTTGTTTTGTCACTTCTTCTACATCATATTCTGGATAATCAATTGATACTTCTATTTCTACCATAACATCTAATATTTCTTGTTTAATTTCTTGGATTTGTTTTGATAATATTCCTTGTAATTGTTTTTCTCCTATTTTTGCTTCTCTTTCTGATTTCGCATGAATAATGTCAATAACAGATTCTGCTTGTAATAAGTCTATTCTTCCATTTAGAAAAGCTCTTTGGGTAAATTCTCCTGGCTTTGCTAAAGTTGCACCATTTTCTAAACATATTTCTAATATTTTTTTAACAATGATATTTCCTCCATGCGAGTTGATTTCACACATATTTTCTGTTGTGTAGCTCTTTGGTGCTTTAAAATAAGAAACTAAAACTTCATCAATAATTTGTCCTTTTTGTATGATATTCCCATATTTTATGGTATAACCTTTTATTTCTTCTATTTTTTGGTTGTGTTTTGGCTCAAATATCTTTTCTAAAATAGTAAATGCTTCTTCTCCACTCATTCGGATAATTCCAATCCCACCTATTCCGTGGCGCCGTAGATATGGATGCAATTGTACTCATCTATGATTCCTCCTTTAGTTTTTTCTATACAATAAAAAAGGCAAAGATAGATTACAATATTACTTGTAAAATCCGACCTTTGACCTCTGATTTTATCTTTCTTTTCTATTTTTTTAGTGAAACTACGATTCTTCTATTAGGTTCTTCTCCTACACTCGCTGTTTCTACTTTTTCGTTTTGTTGTAATTTGCTATGAATAATTTTTCTTTCATAGGCTTGCATTGGCTCTAATTTAACTGATTTTCCTGTTCTAATAACAGTTCTTGCTACTTTATTGGCTAATTCTTCTAATGTTTTTTCTCTTTTTTCTTTGTAGCCTCCTATATCTAAAATAACTCTTACTCGATTATTGATTTCTTTTCCTGCTATTGCTGATAGTATGTTTTGCATAGCATATAAGGTTTCTCCACGATAGCCTATTAAATAACCTAAATTTTCACTTACAATGTTTACTTTTATGTGACTATTGGTACTTTCAACTTCATATTTTGTCCCCTCTGGTAGTTGATTGATAAAGTCTTTTAGGTAATTTTCTACATTGTTTTTAGCTTTTTCTTGCTCTTGCTGACTTAAAATGATTTCTTTTTTTGGTTGTCTATTTGCTACTACTTCTTTTTCTTCTTTTATTTTCATTTCTACTTTTACAATTCTTGGTGCTAATATGCTAAAAAAGCTTCTTTTATCTTCATTTTCTAAGACTTTTATATCGACACGATCTTTGGTTACTTTTAGTTGTTTTAATCCGTTTTCAATGGCTTCCTTTGTTGTTTTTCCTTCTGCTATAATTGTTTTTTCCATGGATTTTTCCTCCTTAATCTTCTTGCTTGATTAGTTTGTTTAATATGATTCTTTCTACTATCATAAGAATGTTACTAATTAACCAATATAAGGCTAATCCTAATGGTGCTACAAAAGCTATGGATATAGACATTATTGGCATCATCCAAGACATCATTTTGTTGGTTTGCATTACTGCATCCATTTCATTTTCTTTTTCTTCTTCTTCTTTTTCCTCTTCCCCTGTTTCTCCATTTATAACCATTTCTTTTTGCTCTTTATTTTGTTTTTCTTGCATCGCTGTTGTCATACGGATGGAAATAAAGGATGATAGGATATATAAGATTGGTATTATATATACTGTGTAATCTGTTATGTTTTGTTGTGGTATTTTACTTAGATCTAATCCTAAGAAATTCATTTGAAGATTTATTTTTTCTACTTGATTGTCTTCTGGAT
This sequence comes from uncultured Clostridium sp., assembly GCA_947244675.1. The sequence goes on from CAMXLV010000050.1 coordinate 6,205, forward strand.
TTTTTTCTTTTAACCAATTGTGTTCTCTAATTAAGTCAATTTCTGGATATACTTTACTTACTTCTTTTCCCTCTTCTTGTAATTGTGTAATGTATTTATTGATTTCTTCTGTTGGTATTTTTTCCATATAGGTAATTGGACTTTTTACAAGATAGAATATGGAAAGTAGTAATAAAAGTTGTATGATTGCTGTTAAACATCCACTAAATGGACTCATTTTTTCTGTTTTGTATAATGCCATGATTTCTTGGTTCATTTTTTCTGGATCGTTTTTATATTTAAATTGTATTACTTTCATTTTTTCTTGCATTTTTGCACTTTTTTTCATTGTTTTTTGCTGTTTGATTGATAAGGGTAATAATAATACTTTTATGATTATCGTAAATAGAATGATAGCTATTCCATAGTTATTGACTAAATGGTATAAAATATTTAGTAAATAACCAAATAGACTTGCTAAAAATTCAAACATATAAGCTTCCTCCTAGCTTTATTTTAATGGATCATATCCACCTTTTGAAAAAGGATTGCATTTTAGTATTCGAAACAGTCCTTTGATACTTCCCTTCCTTACTCCATATTTTTGAATGGCTTGTTTGGTGTATTCTGAACAGCTGGGATAGTATTTACAGTGAATATTTTTGTTTTGTAATTGAATTGAAATGTGTTTTTGATATCCATTGATTAGCCATATAAGTACTTTTTTCATGCTTTTTCCTTTATTATTTTTGCTTTATCAAAAATGGTTTTTATGTCGTTTTCTACGTTTGAAAATGTCGCATTCTTTATGTCTACTTTCTTTTTCCATAAGAATACGATTTGATTTCCTTCTTTTATGTTTTGTTCTTGCCTTTGATAACTCTCTCTTACTAGTCTTTTTATATGATTTCTTTTGACTGCTTTTGCTATTTTTACACTAATGGCTATTCCTAAACGATTTTCTCTCTCTGGCTTTCCTTTTTTGATAAAGGCTTCTATACATCTGCCAGAATAGTAGTTTCCTTTTGATAAAACGTTTTTAAATTCATAGTTTTTTTTCATCATTTTGGTTTGTTTCATTTTTATTTTTCCTTTCTTTCAAGGCAAATATGATGAAAAAATGCTCCTTTGCTTTGCTTGATCATACCAAAAGGCACGCTTAATGGCGGCCTTTTTGGAAATCAATTAAGCAGTTAATTTTTTTCTTCCTTTTGCTCTTCTTGCTTTTAATATATTTCTTCCAGCTCTTGTTTTCATTCTTTTCATAAATCCGTGTTCTTTCTTTTCTTGTCTGTTTTTTGGTTGAAATGTTCTTTTCATTTTCCCTACACCTCCTACTGTTAATCAACAAGTATATCGATTATACCTCAATTTTCCATTAAAAGTCAAGCTTTTTTCAAATTTTTTTTATTTTAATTCCTTACGCTTTCTTTAAAAAGCTAAGAAATTATGTCAGTTTTCCACAATTTTTTTAAATTTATCCACAAATAAAAATTTTTTTCCACAATTTTATTGACTTATTGTGTATAAATCTGTTATGATTGGGGGGTAAAAATTTGTAAGCGATTTTATTTGCTTTTACTTGAATTTTTGTTCGTACAAATCATCTATATTTTTACAAATTCATGACAAAGTTATCCATACTTGTGGATAACTTTGTGGATAACTTTTATAGAAAGGATGATTTTTTATGACTTTTGAAAAAGATCAACTGATGGAGAAAATAAAAAATGAATTAAGACCAGAACTAACGACTATTTCTTTTAATACCTGGATTAATCCTTTGAATATTAGAAGTATTGATGGCAATCATATTGTTTTTACCACGGTTTCTGAATTTCAAAGAGACTTTGTTGAAAATAAATATAAGCCATTATTATTAAATACGCTTCGTTTTATTACAAATAAAGATTGGACTTATACAGTGATTGATTTAGAAAAAGAAGCAAAAGAGGGAGCAGGGGAAGTAGATTCTTTGGAACCTACTACTACTCAGAATCCAGCAGAACAAAAATCAAATCATGCTACATTAAATCCCAAATATACTTTTGATACTTTTGTTATTGGTGATAATAATAAGTTCGCTAATGCTGCTGCTTTAGCTGTTGGGAATAATGAACCTGCTGTCGCTTATAATCCTTTGTTTTTATATGGGGGAGTAGGACTTCGGAAAAACTCACTTAATGCATGCTATTGGTAATCGCTTATTAGAAAGAAATAGTAATTATAATGTTTTATATGTAACCTCAGAAAAATTTACCAATCAATTGATTAATGCTATTAAGGATAATAAAAACGAAATTTTTAGAAATAAATATCGAACGATTGATGTTTTACTAATTGATGATATTCAATTTATTGCTGGAAAAGAGAGAATACAAGAAGAATTTTTCCACACTTTTAATTCTCTTTATGAAGATCGAAAACAAATTATCATTTCAAGTGATAAACATCCTCGTGACATTCCTTTTTTAGAAGATCGTTTAAAATCTAGGTTTGAATGGGGGCTTTTAGCAGACATTTCTTGTCCTGATTATGAGACTCGTTTTGCTATTTTAAGAAAAAAAGCACAAGATGAAAATGTTATTATTGATGATTTTATCCTTTCCAATATTGCCAATAAAATTGATTCTAATATTAGAGAATTGGAAGGTGTTTTTAATAAAGTAGTTGCAAGAGCATCTTTAACACATAGTCCTATTACTATTGAGTTAGCAGAAAACATTATTAATGAGTTTAAGTATGAAAGTGAAAAGGTTATTTCTTGTGATTTTATTAAAGAAACTGTTGCAAAATATTTTAGTATTAATAAAGATGATTTGTCTAGTAATAAGCGTTCCAATGATATTGCTTTTCCAAGACAAATTGCCATGTTTCTTTGCCGTGATGTTGCCAATATGTCTTATCCACAAATTGGTGCAGACTTTGGGGGAAGGGATCATTCAACAGTGATGCATGGTTGTAAAAAAATAGAAAAAGAAATGAAAGAAAAAAATAATACCAAGTTAATTGTGGATAGTGTGAAAAACATCGTCATAAATGGCAAACAATAATCTTATAAATTGTTTTCGTAATTTTTTAAAATTTGTGTTTGAAAAATTCTTGTTTGGATCAACATCATCTTGTTTGTTCCTACGGAAGCAATGCATTGGATATCCACATATTCCTGTTAATAACCTGTTAATAAACTGTGAACACATCCAATTTACACATTTTTGATTTTCCCCTGTGGATAAAACAGGAAGTTTTCCACTAAGTTATCAACAACCATTTTAGTAGGGATTTCAACTTTCCATATAGTTATCCACAGTTTCCACTGTACCTAATACTATTACTACTAATAATATTTTATAAATTATAAAGGAGGAAGCCAAATGAAAATAGTTTGTTATAAGGATAAAATCCTAAAAGCTATTAATTCCGTAGTAAAAGGTGTTGCTTCAAAAACAACAATGCCTATACTAGAAGGAATCTTAATTCAAACAAATGATAATGAAATAAAATTAACAACCTATGATTTAGAAATTGGAATTGAATATGTTATGGAATGTGATGTAAAAGAACAAGGAAGTACAGTTGTTAATGCCATCATGTTTAGTGAAATTATTAGAAAATTGCCAGATACAGAAATTTATATTTCAATTAATGATAAAAATTTGTTAGAAATAGAATGTGAAGGATCTTTATATAAGTTAGCTACTATGAATCCAGAGGAATTTCCAGAGCTTCCAAAAATAGAAGTGGAAAATTCAATTGAATTAGAGCAAGGTGTTTTGAAAAATATGATTAGAAAAACAATTTTTGCTGTAAGTCAAGAGGAAAGTAGACCTATTTTTACTGGTTGTTTATTTGAAATTGAAAATAATAAGTTAAGTTTAGTTTGTGTGGATGGTTTTCGTTTAGCACTAAGATCTATGTTTTTGAATAAACAAAGTAATGATTTTAAAGCTGTAATTCCAGGAAAGACGCTAAATGAGGTAAACAAAATTATTGCAGATTCTTTTGAAGTGGTAAAAATAGGGGTTGCTAAAAATCAAGCATTATTTGAAATGGATAATTGTAAAGTTGTTACTAGAATTTTAGATGGAGAATTTTTAAATTATAAAAATGTTATTCCAAGTAATTGGGAGACAAGAGTTAGAGTGAATAAAAATCAAGTACAAAATAGTTTTGAGAGAATTAGTTTAATATCAGCATCAACAGTAGAAAAGGAAAAAAAATATCCTGTTAAGGTACAAGTTGATATAGGAAAAGTAATTATTTCTTGTACAAATCAAACAGGAGATGCAAAGGAAGAATTGTTTGTTTCTACAGAGGGAAAGAATTTAGAGGCTGGTTTTAATCCAAAATATTTTTTAGATAGTTTAAAAGTAGTAGAAGATGAAGAAGTTTTTGTTGAATTTGGAACGAGTATTTCTCCTTGTTTAATAAAATCTACTGAAAATAATGATTATACCTATATGATTTTACCAATTCGATTGAAAGAAGACTAAAAAGGTAGAGTTTTTCTACCTTTTCTTTTCCACAATTTGTCTTATTTTTGTGGAAAAGTAAGCAAATAAGAAATAATGAAAGTATTTTAAAGGAATAATGAGATAAAGTATTTTTTTATAATTTATTTTATTTTAAATGAATTTTTTTGAATTAATTTGATTTATTTTTTATTTTTGAAAAAATGGCTTGCGAAAATAAAAAATAAGCCGTTTTTATTTTTTAGGAATATATTTTTATGGTTAAAAAATTAAAAAAAATACACAGATGGAGAAAAATATGTGGATAAATAAAATAAAAATTAATAATTTTAGGAATTATGAGCAAGAAGAAATTGTTTTTAATAAGAATATTAATTTATTTTTTGGTGAAAATGCACAAGGAAAAACGAATATTTTAGAAGCTATTTTTTTGAGCAGTATGGGGAAGTCTTTTCGTGCTAAAAAAGATAAAGAAATGATTCGGTTGGGTTGTGATAGAGCAGAAGTTTTTGTTGAATTTCAA
>CAMXLV010000051.1 GCA_947244675.1 uncultured Clostridium sp.
ATAGAAATCCAAAGTATTACAATTATGACAAATTAGGAGGAGATTGTACCAATTTTTCTTCGCAATGCATTTTGGCAGGATATAAACAAATGAATTATAATCTAAAGAATGGTTGGTATTATATAGATGCCAACCGAAAATCTCCATCTTGGACAGGAGTAGAATTTTTATACCAATTTCTCATAACCAATAAAAATATAGGACCAAAAGGAAAAGAAGTACCAATACAAGAACTAGAAATAGGAGATATAATACAACTAAGTTTCAAAGAAAACCAATTTTCACATAGTCTTATCATTGTACAAAATGGAAAAGATTTAGCAAATACACTTGTTGCAGCACATACATTTGATACTTTTGGAAAAAAAGTGTCTGACTATAACTATCATCAATATAGAGGAATCCACATATTATCTTAAAACAAAAAAGATTTGCCAATATCAATGCAAATAAATGTAAAAAAGCACTTGACAAAAGCTCACTTTTTTTGATAAAACTAAAAAGAAAAAACATAAATAAAAAAAAGAAGGGAGCCAATATGAAACATTTAATTGATATAAAAGATTTAACAGTAAAAGAAATTGAAGAATTAATTAAAGTAGCTAAAGACATCATCAACAATAAAGAGAAATATACTCATAAATGTGATGGTAAAAAATTAGCTACTTTATTTTTTGAACCAAGCACTAGAACAAGATTAAGCTTTGAAGCTGCTATGATGGAATTAGGAGGAAATGTATTAGGATTCTCAGAAGCCTCTTCTAGTTCTGTATCAAAAGGAGAAACTGTATCTGATACCATTCGTGTTGTAGGATGCTATAGTGACATAATTGCAATGAGACATCCAAAAGAAGGAGCACCATTGGTTGCATCTGAGAAATCAGTAGTACCAATTATCAATGCTGGAGATGGAGGACATAATCATCCAACCCAAACCTTAACAGACTTATTAACCATAGATTGTGAAAAAGGAAGGTTAGAAAATTTAACCATAGGACTTTGTGGTGACTTAAAATTTGGAAGAACAGTCCATTCTTTAATTACAGCTATGGCAAGATATCAAAACATAAAATTTGTTTTAATTTCTCCAAAAGAGTTAGTCATTCCAGAATACCTAAAAAAAGAAGTATTAGACAAAAATAAGATAGAATATTGTGAAACAACAGATATTGAAGAATACTTAGACCAATTAGATGTTTTATATATGACAAGAGTTCAAAAAGAAAGATTCTTTAATGAAGCAGACTATATTAGATTAAAAGATTATTATATTTTAAATAAAGAAAAATTAGAAAAAGCAAAACAAGACCTATGTATTATGCATCCACTACCAAGAGTAAACGAAATAGCAACAGATGTAGATAATGATAAAAGAGCTTGTTATTTCAAACAAGCAGAATATGGAAAATATATTAGAATGGCACTTATTTTAAAATTATTGGAGGTAACAAAATAGATGAAAATAGATAGTATCAAAAATGGAATTGTAATTGATCACATTGGAGCCAAAAAAGGAATGGAAATATATGAAGCTTTAAAATTAAAAGATTTAGATTGTTCAGTAGCGATTATAACCAATGCCAAGAGTAATAAAATGGGAAGAAAAGATATAATAAAAATAGACAAAGCAATTCAAATTAATATGGATGTGATAGGATTCATTGAACCTAATGCAACCATTAACATAGTAAAAGAAGATCAATTAGTTAGCAAATACCAAGTGCAATTACCAGAAAAAATCGTAAATATTGCCAAATGTCAAAATCCAAGATGTATCACATCAATTGAAAAAGATTTAGCACAAGTATTTACCTTAAAAGATAAAGAGAATAAAGTATATCGTTGCCAATATTGTGAAATGAGTTTAAAATAATAGAATAAAAGTAAAATCCTTTAATATGATATATTGAGGGATTTTTTTTCTAAAAAATTACTAGAATAGCTATACAAAAAGAGGAATTAGTTATATAATGTAAAAAAATAACTCCCCCATGGGGCATTGAAGGGATGGTAAAAATGAAATTAAAAGAGATGTTAGTAGGATTAGAAGGACTAAAAGTAAAAGGAGACTTAGAGCAAGACATCAAAGAAATAGAAAACAATTCAAAAAATGTAAAAAAAGGATATTTATTTATTGCTATAAAAGGATTTGAAGTAGATGGGCATAACTATATAGAAAGTGCAATTGAAAAAGGAGCAACAGCTGTTATGGTAGAGGAAGGATGTAACCTAAAAACATTAGTAATACCAGAGGGAATTACCATTATCATGGCAAAAAACACAAGAGAAGCACTAGCTATTTGTTCTGCAAATTTTTATGGCAATCCATCTAGAAAATTCAAATTAATAGGAGTTACTGGAACAAAAGGAAAAACCACTACAACTTTTATGATAAAAGAAATCTTAGAAAAAGAAGGAAAAAAAGTAGGACTAATTGGAACCATTGCAACTTATATGAATGGGAAAAAAATAAAAAACAGTGATAGAACCACTCCAGAAAGCTTAGAATTACAAAGAGACTTTCTAAAAATGGCAGAGGCAGGAGTCGAAGTAGTAGTAATGGAAGTATCTTCACAAAGTTTAAAACTACATAGAGTAGATGGATTAGAATTTGATATAGTTATATTTACAAACTTCTCAGAAGATCATATAAGTCCAAAAGAACATCCAGATATGGAAGATTACTTCCATTCTAAATTAAAATTATTTAATATGTGTAAAACAGGAATTACCAATAACGATGATTTATATGGAGCTAAAATACCTAAATTATTTCCAGATAGTAATATAACAACTTATGGAATCGATAATTTTGCTAACTTATTAGCAAAAGATATTACCATAACCAATTCATATGTAGATTTCAAAGCTAAAATAACAGACAGAAACGAAAGAATAAAAACAGGAATACCAGGAAGATTTAGTGTATATAATTCATTAGCTGCTATTTGTGTTGCACAAAAATTAGGAGTTTCACAAGAAGCAATCAAACAAGCATTAGAAGAAGTAAGAGTACCAGGAAGATCTGAGTTAGTAGACAACAAAAAAGAAATTCCAATCATGATAGATTATGCACATTCTCCAGAAAGTTTAGAAAACATTTTACGAGCAGTCAAGAGTTATACAAGAGGAAAAGTAATTGCTGTATTTGGTTGTGGAGGAGATAGAGACAGTGGAAAAAGACCACTCATGGGAGAAATTGCAGGAAGAGTGGCAGACTATACTTTTATTACATCAGATAATCCAAGAACAGAAGATCCAGAAAAGATCATTATTCAAATTGAAGAAGGAATGAAAAAAACAAAAGGAAACTACAAAACAGTTATAGATAGGACAGAAGCTATCAAAGAAGCTATCCAAATGGCAACCAAAAGAGATATTATTGTATTAGCTGGTAAAGGACATGAACCTTATCAAGAAATTAATGGTGAAAAATATCCATATGATGAAAGAATCATTGTCAAAGAAATTATTGATAATTTATAAAATAGTAAAACACAAAAAGAGAAAGGTTTGGTAAAATGAAAATAGAAACAAGTATGTTAATTGTAGCATTTATAACAGCCATTATATTAGGTTTCATTATTATACCAATATTAAGAAAATTAAAAGTGGGACAAATCGAAAGAGATGATGGCCCCAAATCACATTTAAAAAAGCAAGGAACTCCAACTATGGGAGGAATCATTATCATTATTACGATGATTTTAGTAGTAACAGGAGCATATTTATTTTTAAGTTGGCAAGGGCAAAATGAAACAGCCAATCGATTAATTCCTATGCTAATACTGACCATAGGATTTGGAATTATAGGATTTATTGATGACTTTAAAAAATTAGTTTTAAAAAATACCAAAGGATTAAAACCAAGTTATAAAATGCTTGGATTACTTGTCATATCTGTTATTTATGTAATTTATTTGGTGCAAGGATTGCACATAGGAACCAGTACCTATATACCAATCCTAAAAACATATCTCACCATGCCAATTTATTTGTACATTCCATTTGCTATCATAGTAATCTTGGCAACTACCAATGCCATTAATTTAACTGATGGAATTGATGGACTTTCTTCTAGTGTATCAGCCATTATCATTACAGGATTAACAGTAATTGGAATAACAATTGGAATGAAGGAAATATCAATCTTTGGAAGCATTGTCATAGGAGCTACTCTTGGGTTTTTAATGTTTAATCTCCATCCAGCCAAAGTATTTATGGGAGATACAGGATCATTACTATTAGGAGGGGTAGTCTCAGCAATTGCTTTATACATCAAAATGCCACTATTACTAATTGTAATTGCACTAATTCCTGTATTAGAAACTTTATCTGTTATGATACAAGTTACTTACTTCAAAAAAACAGGAAAAAGGTTTTTTAAAATGGCACCATTACACCATCATTTTGAATTATTAGGATGGAAAGAAAGTAAAGTAGTTATCATATTTAGTTTAATGACATTAGTTTTATGTGTCATTGGGATAAAAATAATTTAAAATTAAGAAAAGAAGGAAGGAAAGAAAGTATAGATGGCAAAAAAAAGAAAAGAAAAAAATTTTTCAAGTTTTTTAAATAATCCAATTGATTTTACCTTACTAATCACAATACTATTATTACTATCCATTGGTTTGATTATGGTATTATCAGCAAGTTCTCCTTCTGCGTTAGCAAAAAGTGGAGACAGTTATTCCTATTTTTCAAAGCAATTAATATTTGGTATTTTAGGAATTATAGCTATGTTATTCATTTCCAAAATAGATTATCGATTCTACCAAAAATTTTACAAACATGCATGGTGGATTTCTCTTATTTTATTAGCATTAGTATTAGTAGCAGGAAGAGAAATCAATGGAGCAAAAAGATGGTTCTATATAACACAAACCTTATCTTTTCAACCATCTGAGTTTGTAAAACTATTAATGATCATATTCTATGCAGGAATTTTAGTAAAAAACAGAGATGATTTAGATTCTTATGGAAAAGGATTCTTTAAACATATATGCTTATTAGCACCAATTATTGGATTATTATTATTACAACCACACTTTAGTGCATCTGTTGTTATCATAGGTATTTGTTTTATTATGATGATAATGGCAGGTTGTAAATTTTCTCATTTCCTTGCAACAGGTGGAACGATAGGAATACCAGCTGTAATAGGACTTATTTTTTTAGAACCATATCGACTAAAAAGAGTTATTACCTTTTTAGATCCATGGCAGGATCTAAAAGGAGATGGATGGCAAGTAATACAAAGTCTATATGCAATAGGTTCACGGAGGATTATTTGGAGCAGGATTAGGGGATAGTAAGCAAAAATTCTTATATATACCAGAGCCACACAATGACTTTATATTTTCTATTTTAGGAGAAGAATTAGGATTTATTGGTTGTGCAGCAGTACTAATATTATTTGCTATATTTATATGGAGAGGTATATTAATTGCAATGCGTGCACCAGATATGTTTGGAAGTTTAGTTGCTGTTGGAATAACAGCCTTAGTAGCCATTCAAGTGATTATAAATGTAGCAGTAGTAACATCTTCTATGCCAGTAACAGGAATGCCATTGCCATTCTTTAGTTATCGGAGGAACAGCTTTATTTATACTCTTGTGTGAAATGGGAGTTCTATTGAATATATCAAGAGCAAGTGCAAAATCATAATATAGAACTAAAAACAGATAAAAGGAGAAAAAATGAAAATAGTAATTGCAGCAGCTGGAACAGCTGGTCATATTAATCCAGGAATAGCCATTGCTAATAAAGTAAAACAAGAAGAAAAAGATTCTCAAATCACATTCATAGGAACGACAAGAGGATTAGAGAACGATTTAGTTCCAAGAGCAGGCTATGAATTAAAAACAATAGAAGCATATGGACTGAGTAAAAAAATTTCTATTGAAAATTTAAAAAGAATATATAAGACACTAAAAGGATATAAAGAAGCAAAAAAAATAATACAAGAAATCAATCCTGACATTGTAATAGGAATGGGAGGATATATATGTGGAGCAACAATTACAGCAGCAAGTAGTTTAAAAATTCCCACACTATTACATGAAAGTAATAGTTTCCCAGGAAAAGCCATTACTATGCTAGCTAAAAAAACTAATACCATTTTAGTCTCTTTTGAGGATGCAATTCCAAGAATAAAAAAAGCGAAAAATATTGTATATACAGGAACACCAATAAAAATAAAAAAAAGAGAATATACCATCAATGAAAAAGCCAAAATAATAAAAGAAATAGGATTACAAGAAGAAAAACCAATTATTTTAATAGCAGGAGGAAGTCAAGGAGCGCAAAAAATCAATCAGGCTATCATAGAAATTTTGCAAAAAGGGTGGAATCAAAAATACCAAATAGTGTGGGCAACAGGACCAAAACAATTTGATGAGGTAAAAGGGGCTTTAGAAGATCAAAAGATGAGTATTAATAATATAGAAGGAACTAAAATATCACCATATATTTATAATATGGAAGAAATGATGAATTTAGCAGATATTATAATAGGAAGAGCAGGAGCAATGACAGTAACAGAAATTGCTAATTTAGGAAAACCTTCTATTTTAATTCCATTGCCAAATGTAAGCCATAATCATCAATTATATAATGCACAAGTATTAGAAAAAGTAGAAGGGGCAAAAATTATCTTAAATGACCAATTAACAGGAGAAAGATTAAATCAAACCATAGAAGAAATGATAAGAAATAAAGCAAATTTGGAAAAAATGAGCAAAAATGCATTAAAAGTAGCCACAAATCATGCAGAAGATAAAATTTATCAAGAAATTAAAAAGCTAGTAATAAAAAAAACATAAAATAAAAGAGGGAAATAAAATGCTTAAAAATATACAATTTAATAAAATTATATTAATACTATTCATAATAGGAATTATTATTATTAGTGGATTAGGAGTCTTTTTCTTGAATTCATTAAATCATTTGAGTGGAGAAGAAATCAAAGAATTGCAAAACAAAACAATAGGAGCCTTAGCAATAGCAGGAGTGCTATTTGCTTTAGTAGGGATTATAACAGCTAGCATCTTATCCAAATATCTTATTTATCCCATTAATAAATTAATTGAGAGTGCTGAGAAAATAGCAGAAGAAGAAAACAAAATTGGCAAAAAAATGCTAACACGTAAAAAAGGAAATGAGGCACAAAATTTAGAAAATGTATTAGGTGTTATGACAACAGAATTAAAAGAAAAACTAAGTGAAGTATCTACTCAAAAAAATCAAATTGAAACCATTTTACTTCATATGACAGATGGAATTATTGCTTTTAATATGAAAGGAGAAATCATATTAATCAATCCAGCAGCTAAGAAATTTTTAAGCATTCGCCCAGAAGACAATAATTTTGAAGACATCTTCAAAAAATTTCATTTAGATATTAATATGGAAAAAATAATATATCTGGAGAATTGGACTTCGACAGAACAAAGAATTAGAGTAGAAGACGAATATATGAATGTATTTTTTGCACCATTTAAAAATGAAACAGACAGACCAGATGGTGTCATTGCAGTAATACAAGACATCACAGAACATGTAAAATTAGATGATATGCGAAAAGAATTCGTAGCTGATGTATCACATGAATTAAAAACACCAATTACTTCAATTATGGGATATGCAGACACCCTTTTAGAAGGAGAATATGACAAAGAAACACAAGACAAATTCTTAAATGTTATAGCAACAGAAGCAAGAAGAATGGCGAAACTAGTAACAGATTTATTAACCTTATCTCGTTATGATAATAACAATAAATTAGTACAAAAAGAATCATTTGACTTAGGAGATCTAGTAAAAAAATGCCAAGACAAGTTAGCTATTGAAATTAAAAAGAAAGGGCATAAAGTAAATTGTTTTGTAACAGCAGATGTTCCACCAGTTTATGCAGATAAATATGACATTGAAAGAGTGGTACTAAATATTTTAACCAATAGTATTAAATACACCAAAGATAAAGGAGAAATAAAAATATATGTAGGCTTTGTTTACAATGATGCTTATATTAAAATATTTGATAATGGGATAGGAATACCAGAAGAAGACTTAAATCGAATTTTTGAAAGATTTTATCGTGTAGACAAAGCACGTACTAGAGAAATGGGAGGTACAGGACTTCGGACTTTCCATTGCAAAAGAAATCTTAGATAAAAATGGAGGAAGCATTGATATCAAAAGTGTAGTAGGGGAAGGGACAGAGGTTGTTGTTAGAATTCCAACCAAAGGAGAATAACTTTAGGAAGAACAAGGGGGATAAAGGAAAAAGTGAAATTTTTTCTTTATCCCTTAAATCATTTTAAAATATCTTTAAAAATTCATTGATAACTAAAAAAAAATGATGTATAATAGAAAAAGATTACAAAAACATAAGGAGAGATCGAATTGAAAATAAATGAAAAAACAAAAGAAATTTTAGAGTGGATTTACTGTATTATCATTGCATTAGTGTTAGCAATGTTATTTCGTTACTTTATAGGAACACCAACTATTGTAAAACAAATATCTATGAATCCAACTTTAATCCAAGATGAAAGACTATGGCTTAATCGATGGGGAAGAACTATGAAAAAATTACCCAAAAGAGGAGAAATTATCACTTTTGAAGAACCAGCCAAAATAACCTATGGATTATCAGAAATAGACCAAAACAATCCAGTTGCTAAATATGATGAAAAAAATATGTGGCAATGGTTTATGAAAGACTTTTTAGAAATTGGAAAGAGAAGTTACATCAAAAGAGTAATTGCTTTACCAGGAGAGCATGTACAAATAAAAGAAGGAAAAGTATACATAGATGGAGCAATATTAAAAGAAGATTACTTGCAAGAAGGAATTATTACAGACGTTGTAGGAGAAGGATATGATGATTTTATTGTACCAGAAAATTGTGTATTTGCTATGGGAGACAATAGAAATCATAGTACAGACTGTAGAGCATTTGGGTGCATTCCATTAAAAGAAATCGAAAGTACAGTAGCCATCCGAATATGGCCATTAGACAAATGGGGAAAAGTGGATTAAGAAATAAAGAGGTAAAAGGATGTTTGAAGAAATAATAGGAAACGAAGAAATCAAAGAAACATTGGCAAAATCTATTGAAAAACAGACCATATCACATAGTTATCTAATGGTAGGAATACAAGGAATTGGAAAAAAAATGTTAGCCTTAACATTTGCAAAACAAATTTTGTGTCAAACAAAGGAGCAAAAATGCAATTGCAAATCTTGTCTTGAATTTGAAAATAACAACCATCCAGATTTTAACAAAATAGAGCCAGAAGGAAACAGCATAAAAATAGAGCAAATTCGTCTTCTACAAAAAAAAATACAAGAAAAACCAATTGTTTCTGATAAAAAAGTATATATCATTAATGAAGCAGAATTAATGACAAAAGAAGCACAAAACTGTTTATTAAAAACATTAGAAGAGCCACCAGAGTTTGCCACCATTATTTTGATTGCAAGTCAAGAAAGTTTACTCTTACCAACCATAAAATCAAGAAGTATGATATTAACCTTTCAGCCAATTGAAGAAGAAAAGATCAAAGAATACTTAGAAGAAAATTATAAAATGCTAAACCTTACCCAAGAACAATTAGCTATATTTCAAGGAAGCATTGGCAAAGCCATTATGTTAAAAGACAAACAAGACGAATATCAAAAAATACAGATGCTAATAGAACAGCTAAACCAAAAAGACTTAATTGAAATTTTGCAATTAGCAGAACCATTATATAAAGCCAAAGAAGAAATTTTTGAAAAATTAGAATATAGCAATGTTATACTACTAAATCATGCTAAAGAGAACCATTTATACACAAATTGCATAAAAATTGTGGAAAACACAAAAAAAAGGTTGAAACAAAATGCAAATTATGATATGTGTATAGATAATCTAATATTTAATATGTGGGAGGAATTAAATTAACGAATAGATTCCTAGATAAGTAGTAGTGAGAAAGGAAGAAAATAATTGAAAAATATCATAGGAGTTAGATTTAAAAAATTAGGAAAAATCTATTTCTTTAATCCAAAAAATCTAAAAATAAGAAAAGGCGACAAAGTAATTGTAGAAACAGCACAAGGGGAAGAATATGGTGAAGTTATGATACAAAATCGTTGGATAGAAGACGAAAAAATAGTAACACCATTAAAAAAAGTGATAAGAATAGCTAATTACAAAGACCATAAGCAATATGAAGAATGTAGAAAAAAAGAAAAAGAAGCTTTTTCCATTTGTCTAAAAAAGATAAAAGAACACAAATTAGACATGACATTAACTGATGTAGAATATAAATTTGATAACAGCAAAATTTTATTCTATTTCACAGCAGATGGAAGAATTGATTTTAGAGAATTGGTAAAAGACCTAGCAGCCATTTATAAAACAAGGATTGAATTAAGACAAATTGGAGTAAGAGACGAAGTAAAAAGAATTGGAGGAAATGGTGTATGTGGGAGAGAATTGTGTTGTTGCTCTTTTTTAAGTGATTTTGAAACCGTATCCATAAAAATGGCAAAAGAGCAAAATATGTCATTAAATCCATCGAAAATATCAGGAAATTGTGGAAGACTTATGTGTTGTCTAAAATACGAAAATGAAGTTTATGAAGAAAAATTAGAAAGATTGCCTAACCTAGGAGCTATTGTAAAAACCGAAGACGGAGAAGGGGAAGTAGATGCCATCGAAACCTTAAAAGAAAGAGTAAGAGTTAAAATAAAAGATACAGAAACAGGAGAATATTTTTATAAAAGATATGATGCCAAAGATATAAAAATAATCAAAGATGTAATAGCAGAAAAGATAGACCAAGAAGAATTAGAAGAGCTAAAAAAATTAGAAGGATAAAAACAAATTGCTAAACTATAAAAATTAATAGGAGGTGAAAAAAATGGCATATAAAATTACAGAAAAATGTATTTCTTGTGGTGCTTGTGCAGCAGAATGTCCAGTTGGATGTATATCACA
>CAMXLV010000052.1 GCA_947244675.1 uncultured Clostridium sp.
TATATTAGTAATTTTGGCATTTGTATTTTAACTTGCTATAGGAACAAAATTTATGTGTAAATAAAAATAAAACTGGCGATTTTTAATAAACATAGTTAAAAATCGTCAGTTTTTTGATTAATAAAATACCCCAAATATATGGTTATGTTTTGGTGATTGTATCTTCATCTTTTAAAAGTAAATTTAAAATTTGAGGATAAATACTAATGGCATTTTGCCTCCAATGGTCAACAATTCGTTTGGCTCTGTCTCTAGAACCAGCAAAGGTTTTCACTTCAAATATGGTTTCATTGTTTTCTATAATTTTACATTTAATAATATATTCATTTTCGCTTTTAGGCGTAAACTCAGCAATAACAGAACTTTCTTCTTCGATAGAAGAAAATTCTTTAGCAAAAATGTTATCTGCTTTTAATTTCATAATTCCTGGTAATACATCTTTGGTAAGAATGTATGCATTTTTTCCTTCGGAAGTGATTTTTATAACTGGTTCTTCTTTGGTATAACTACCTACTAATTTGGAATCAATTAAATCTGTTAATATTTGCTTAAAGTAAAAATAATTAATGTTATTGATTGATGTAATGATTTTAAATAAATCGTCTTGCCTAAATTCATTATCAATAAGATTTAATATGTATAAGATTAATACCTTATTTTCAGCCAAAGTAGTAGCATTATCAGAATTTGAACTCATATTCAATAGCACTCCTTACTTTGTTTTTCTTTTTGCGATTATATCATAAATTATGGAAAAAGTAAAACAAATATTTAAAATTTATCAAAATAGTGATATAATGACAACAAAATAATAGACTAGTGTTTTAGGAAGAATGGAGAAGAAAGGAATGATTTTTTATGAAAAAAGGAAAGATTGTGTTAGTAGGAACTGGCTTTGTTGGAATGAGTATGGCATATTCTATGCTAAATAGGGGAGGAATTGAAGAATTAGTTTTAATTGATATTGATGAAGAAAAAACCAAAGGTGAGGAAATGGATTTATCTCATGGTTTGCCTTATGCACCACAAAAAATGGTGATTAAGGCAGGAAATTATGAAGAATGCAAAGATGCTGAAGTGGTAGTTATAACAGCAGGCGTTGCACAAAAACCAGGACAAACAAGGCTAGAATTAGCAGAAGTGAATACAAAAATTATGAAACAAATTACACAATCTATTATGAAAAGTGGATTTAATGGTATTATTATTGTGGCTAGTAATCCAGTAGATTTAATGGCATATGTTGTATGGAAAGTATCAGGACTTCCTAAAAATAAAGTCATTGGATCAGGAACGGTATTAGATACAGCTAGACTTCGCTATTTAATGGCAGATTATCTAAAAGTTTCAAGTAAAAACATTCATGCTTATATTATGGGAGAACATGGAGATTCTTCGTTTGTGCCTTGGGACCATGCTTATGTTGGTTGTAAAAATATAAAAGATATTATGAGAGATAACCATCATCCAATGGAAGATTTAAAGAAGATTCATGAAGGAGTAGTAAAAGCAGCTTATGAAATTATTAATAAGAAGAAAGCTACTTATTATGGAATTGGAATGGCACTTAATCGTTTAGTAAGAGCAGTAATTGATGATGAAAATTCGATTTTAACAGTTTCAACTTATTTAAGTAACCAATATAGGCAAAATGACATTTATATTGGTGTACCAGCTATTATTAATCGTGAAGGAGTACGAGAATTAATAGAATTGAATTTGAATGAATATGAACAAGAAAAATTAGATAATAGCTGTAAGCTAATTCGAGAAATGAGAGAAAAATCAATTGAAAAGATAATAGAAGAATAATATTGTGATACAAAAGATAAAAACTTAAGGAAATCTTAAAAAAAAGATGTATTTTTTTGTAATGTATGATAAAATAACCATGGCAAAAATATAATATAAGGAGAGTGAAAGTTTTGAGTGACACAAAATATAAAAGAATACTATTAAAACTTAGTGGAGAAGCATTAGCAGGAGAACAAAAGACAGGAGTAGATGTAACTACTGTTGGAAAAATATGTGATAAAATCAAAGAAGTAGTAGAAATGGGAGTACAAGTTGCCATTGTTGTAGGAGGAGGAAACTTCTGGAGAGGAAGACAAGGACATCAGATGGAAAGAACGACAGCAGATTATATGGGGATGTTAGCAACTGCTATGAATGGTTTAGCCTTGCAAGATGCATTGGAAACAAGAGGAGTTTATTCAAGAGTACAAACAGCTATTGAAATGCGAGAAATTGCAGAACCATTTATCCAAAGAAAAGCAGAAAAGCACTTAAATAGAGGAAGAGTTGTTATTTTTGCTAGTGGTACAGGGCATCCTTATTTTACAACAGATACAGCTGCAGTTTTACGTGCAACAGAGATTAAAGCAGATGTTATTTTATTAGGAAAAGCGATAGATGCAGTTTATTCCGCTGATCCAAAAATAGATGCTTCTGCGACAAGATATGAAGAAATTTCTTATATGGAAGTATTAGAAAAAGACTTAAAAGTAATGGATTCTACAGCAACAGCTATGTGCCGTGATAATCATATGCCATTATTAGTATTTGGTATTGCTGATCCAGAAAATATTGTAAGAGCTGTTAAAGGAGAAAAAATAGGAACCATTGTTAGCTAAAACTAAAAAAGCTTTTAGCAAAATAGAAAGAAAAAAAGAAAAGGAGAAAAAAATAATGGATTATACAAATTTAAAAGAAAAAATGGAAAAAACGATTAGTGTTTATCAAGAAAAATTATCAGAAGTAAGAGCAGGACGTGCTAATCCAGCAATTTTGAACAAAGTAAAAATTGATTATTATGGAACACCAACGCCAATTAGTCAAGTAGCTGGTATATCTGTACCAGAAGCAAGATTAATTGTTATTCAACCATGGGATGCAAGTGTTTTGAAAGAAATTGAAAAAGCAATTTTAGCTTCTGATATTGGAATAAATCCAAATAATGATGGAAAAGTAATAAGACTAGCTTTTCCAGAATTAAATGAAGAAAGAAGAAAAGAAATTGTAAAAGATGTCCGTAAAATGGCAGAAGAAGCAAAAGTAGCAATTCGTTCTATTAGAAGAGAAGGAATTGATCAAGCTAAAGCATCACAAAAAGAGGGAGAAATGACAGAAGATGAATTAAAACAGGCAGAAAATGAAATTCAAAAAATGACAGATAAGAGTATTGAAGAAATTGATAAAATGTTAGAAACAAAAGAAAAAGAAGTAATGTCAGTTTAACAAATAAGGGGTCAAAAAATAAAATGAATTTTAAAGAAGAATTAAAAAAGTATCAAGAAAAAATCAATCAAGAATTGGAACATTACATAGAAAAAGAAAATTGCCCAGAAAAAGTATTAAATCAGGCAATGGATTATACTTTAATGGGAGGAGGAAAGCGATTAAGAGCGATATTAGTAATAGCTACTTATGAGCTTTTTAGGCAAGAGAGTAAAAAATGCTTACCTTATGCGGTAGCAATAGAAATGGTACACAATTTTTCTTTAATTCATGATGATTTGCCAGGAATTGATAATGATGATTTTAGACATGGAAAACCAACAAATCATAAACAATTTAATGAAGCAACAGCTATTTTAGCAGGAGATGGTTTATTTAATTTTGCTTATCAGGTAATTGCTAATGACTTAAAAAATACAAATGATTATGAAGAACTAACTAGAAAAATCCAAATTTTTAATGAATTTACGAAAGCAACAGATAGAATGATAGCAGGAGAGTTTGTAGATACTAAATTAGAAGGAAAAAAAATAAAAAAAGAAGAATTAGATTATATTCATGAAAATAAAACAGGAGCTTTGTTGCAGTTAGCAGTAAGAATGGGAGCAATTCTTGCTAAATGTACACCAGAAGAATTAATAATTGTCACTAATTATGCTAAAAAAATAGGGTTGGCTTTCCAGATAAAGGATGATATTTTATCAGAAGAAGGAGACGAAAAAATACTAGGAAAACCAGTAGGAAATGACAAACAATTAGGAAAATGTACTTATGTTTCCATGTATGGTCTTGTAGGAGCCAAAGAAAGATTAAATCAAATAACCAAAGAAGCAGTAGAAGAATTAAAAGAATTTAAAGAAAAAGCAGAATTTTTAAAAGAATTAGCTTTCTATATCCAAAATCGTAGCAAATGATTGAGGGACGGAGGAAAAAATCATGGAATTTAATAAAGAAAAGATGCCTAAAAATATTGGAATTATTATGGATGGTAATAGAAGATGGGCAAAAGAAAAAGGAATGCCAATTAGTTATGGACATAAAGAAGGTGCTAAAACATTAGAAAAAATAGTAAGATATGCCAATAAAATTGGTTTAGCCTATATTACAGTATATGCTTTTTCAACAGAAAATTGGAAAAGAGCAGAGGAAGAAGTAAAAGCATTAATGTTGTTACTTCAAAATTACTTGGATGATTATAGTAAAAGAGCAGATACAGAAAACATTAGGGTTAAAATATTAGGAGATATAACAGCTTTATCAAATGGAATGCAAAAAAGTATTCAAAATTGTATGGAGAGAACAAAGAATAATACAGGAGTTACCTTTAATATTGCTTTAAATTATGGAGGAAGAGATGAAATACTAAAGGCAACAAAGAAAATTGCAACATTAGTAAAAAACGGAGAGATGGAAATAGGAGATATTACAGAAAAAACGATAGAAGAAAATTTATATACTAAAGGTGAGCCAGATGTAGACTTAGTAATAAGAACAAGTGGAGAGAAACGTTTAAGTGGATTTTTACCTTGGCAATCTATTTATGCAGAAATTCTATTTATGGATAAAAAGTGGCCAGATTTTACAGAAAGTGATTTAGATGAAGCAATTATAGAATATCAAAGAAGAACAAGAAAATTTGGAGCAGGCTAAAGAAAAAAGATTTTGGGAAAGGAAATGAAGTATGGATGTACAAAGAGTTATCTCTGGATTATTAGGATTTCCACTAGTATTAATGATTTTGTTGCTAGGGAACAAAATAGTAGTAGATGTTGCTTTAGCAATTATCGCATTACTGAGTATGAATGAATATTTGAATGCAGTAAAAAAGGTTGCCAAACCAGTAGAATGGATTGCTTACTTAAGTTGTTTTGCTATTTCTTTTATTCATGTTGTACCACAAGAATATTTGAATATGGTAGTAACACTTTCAGTGCCAACAATTTTAATTATATTGTTTGCACAAGTAATTGCAACAGATATGAAAACAACATTTAAAGACATTGCTTATACTTTTATTGGTATTTTTTATGTTGTGTTTTTTATTATGTTTGTAGCTTTTATCAATGGAATGCCAAATGGAAATATCTTAATTTGGTATGCATTATTTGCTGCTTGGGGAACAGATATATCAGCTTATGTTGTGGGAAAATATTTTGGAAAACACAAATTTAGTAAAGTAAGTCCTAAAAAATCAATTGAAGGATGCATAGGTGGTGTAGTAGGAACGATTTTGTTAATGGTAATTTACACTTATTTTGCGAATAACCATTGGGGAATGGACTATTCTTATTTATTTATCATAGGAATTGGAATTATTCTTAGTTTAGTTGGTCAGATAGGAGACTTTGCAGCTTCTAGTATTAAAAGATATGTAGATATAAAAGATTATAGCAATTTGATACCTGGACATGGTGGTATGTTAGACAGAATTGATAGTTTAATATTTTTAGCACCATTTGCCTATGCTTTATTTACATTACTATGATGGTATTTAGGACGGTTCTTAAGAAGAACTGTCCTAAACTATCCAAAACAAAAGGAGGAAAGTATGATTGCATTTATGATTTCTGCGATAAAGATTATTGTATTGTTAGGTGTTTTAATTACGATTCATGAGTTAGGACATTTTTTAGTAGCCAAACTTTGTCAAGTAAAAGTAAATGAATTTGCCATTGGTTTTGGACCAGCAATATGGAAAAAACAAGGGAAAGAAACAAAATATACCTTAAGACTTATTCCATTAGGTGGCTATAATAGCATGGAAGGAGAAGAAGAGGCATCAGAAGACGAGAGGTCTTTTTCAAAAGCTAGTATTCCTAAAAGAATAGCAATTGTATTGGCAGGAGCTACGGTTAATATTATTTTTGCCATTATGGTTTATTTTACAATAACAGTGGCATCTGGGACATATGTTTCAAATCAAATTGATACAGTAATTGACACTTATGCAGCAGATACAGCAGGATTACAAGAAGGAGATAAGTTACTAGAGGGAAATGGAAAAAAGATAAAGAGTAAAAAAGATTTGAATGAAGTAATACAAAAAGCTAAGGGAAATAAAATTGAATTTAAAGTAGAAAGAGAAGGCGAGACTTTAACGTATTCAATTATACCAAGTGAAGTAAAAACTAAAGTAACAGGTATTTATTTGGATGAAAAATGTAAAATTGTAGCAGTGCAAAAGGGAAGTGCATCAGAAAGACAAGGTGTCAGAGCAAATGATAAGTTAATCAAGGTAAATGGAGTAGAAATTAAAGAAGATAATAAGTTAGCTCTACAAGAAATAGGTAAAAATGAGGTAAATAATATTACACTTACTGTAAGAAGAGGAGAAGCAGAAATTACAATTGATTTGATACCAGAATATGAAAGTACTTATATGTTAGGAGTCAATTTGAAAGAGGCAGAAGATACCATTTGGAATCGTTTTTTAAATGGAGGAATGCAAACACAAGAGTTTTTGATTTCAATTGTGGATAATTTAAAGCAGTTGGTGACAGGAAATGTTGGAGTAGACCAAATGATGGGACCAGTAGGAATTTCGCAAGTAGTAGCTAAAACTGATGGGATAAGCGAATTTTTTGAGATGTTGGCTTTGATTTCTTTGTCATTAGGAGTTACCAATTTGCTTCCTATTCCAGCTTTAGATGGAGGAAAGATTTTAATTTTGCTAATAGAAGCAATTAGAAGAAAACCAATGAAACAGCAAACAGAGGTTAATATTCAATTGATGGGATTTGCTCTGCTCATTGCCCTTTCTTTGTATGTGACATATCACGATGTTTTAAGAATATTTTAAAAATAAATGAAAAATTATGTAAAAAAGCTAATACAAAATATTAGCTTTTTTATTGTTTCTAGAAATAGTGAAATATATAATAAAGTAAAATAATACATAGGAGGAAAAGTAAAAGTGAAGAATCAAAACAAAGGAATTACATTAATAGCATTAATTATTACAATAATTATTTTGCTAATACTAGCTCGGAATATCAATTACAACGATAACAGGAGATAATGGTATATTAAATAAATCAAATACAGCATCAGAAGAAAATCAAAAGAAAAAATACGAAGAGATCTTAAAAATTATTGGAAATGGATTACGACCAGATAAGGTTATGAATTATTGGAATAGTAAAATTTATTTAGATAGGTTCCAAGAAGCAATAGAAAAAGATGAAGAATTTAAAGAGGCAAAAATTAGCAGAAAAAATGATGAAACAATCTATATAGTAACCAAAGAAAAATATCTTTATCAAATAAAAGAAGATGAAGTGAAATATTTAGGGCAGCAAGGAGAAGTAGCTCCAGAGCAAATAGAAAAAAGCAACATTACTTTTACTTATCATCCAACACCAGAAGAGAAACCATGGACTAATCAAGGGATATTAGTTGAAATTATTGCTAAAACAAATGAGTATGAATTACAGTATTCTTTTGATAGTAAGAACTGGAGAGACTATCGGAGAAACAATTTTAGTAGAAGAAAATAGAGCAATTTATGCAAGATTAGTAAATGAACTATATGAAGTAGTATGTGAAGCTACTGGAAATGTTAGTAATATAGACAAAACAGATCCAAGTGCAATTATCAATTTAAACAGTCAAAAAACAGATAATGCTTCTAGTATTACTGCAACAATAGAACAAAGTGATAGTCAAAGTGGAATAGAAATACAAAGTTGTAAGTGGGTATATAATACAATCTCAGAAGATATTGGTACAAATGAAGACGCATATGAAGGGGGATTTTTTACTAAAACACCAGAGGTACTAACACTAAAAGCACCAATGCAAGGAACTTATTATTTACATATTTTAAGTATTGATAAAGCAGGAAACAAAAAAGAGATAAAATCCAAAGAAGTAATAGTAGAAAAAGCACCAACTACAGATGAACTAAAAACAGGAGATTATATTAATTATAAAGATAATAATGGAAATACCATTCGATGTGCAGTTTTGTATGATACGAATTCAAATTTTGGAAAAGATGGAATTCAAATTGTTGCAATGAATGTACTAGAAAATGTTACAATTGGGGATGATCGGATGGGCTGCTACAACAAATGCATATAATGAAGCGATTACTACATTAAATGGAAGAGCTAATAATTATTTAAATAGTAAAGTTGCCAAAAGTGCAAGAAGTATAGGATCAAACCCTTTAAACCCAAGTGCAGAGAATTTAGAAGTATGGGATTGTGGTTCTAATAAGCCAAGAAAAGGGGACAATAATTATTTAGAAGATTATAATCAACTTCAAAAATTAAATCTTATCAATATAGGAACTTCTTATTGGTTTGCCTCACGTTGGGGAACCTCAGATAATCGTGGTAAGATTGGTTTGTATTTATGGACTGCTAATGGAAAATTAATAGAACCTAATTATTGTGGTGCAGCAACATGTGGATGTGTAGGAAGTGAAAAATTTGGATTTTTCTTTAGTACCAATTCGACAGGATATGGGTATATTAGATGTTGCCGGTCATACGCATGGATTAAGACCTGTTTTTGTGTTAAAACCAGGAACTTTTCTTAACAAAGTAGGAAATGAATACATTATTGTAGAATAATTTTAAGATAAGTGAAAAAACATTTGACAAAATGAAAGATTTAATAGATAATATAAGAAGAAAAAATTACGAACTAACAAAAAGAAAAAGCAAAGCAAAATACAAAGGAGGAACAAACAAAATGTATATATTTAACAGGATTACAGTAAATCCACAATTACCAAAAAGAATCGAAAAATTATCTGAAATCGCAAACAACTTATGGTGGGCATGGAACACAGAATTCTTAAGATTATTTCAAAAAATAGACAAAGATTTATGGGAACAATCTAGTAAAAATCCAGTAAAATTTTTAAAACATGTATCACAAGAAAGACTTGAAAAAGTAACTAAAGAAACAGCCTTTTTAAAGGAATATGATAAAATTGTAGAAAACTTTGAAGGATATATGAACAGTAAAAACACATGGTTTTCTAGCAAATATCCAGAGAACAAAAAAGACTTAATTGCATATTTTTCAGCAGAATATGGACTAGATCAAACTATTCCAATTTATTCTGGAGGACTTCGGAATCTTATCAGGAGATCATTTAAAATCAGCAAGTGACTTAGGAATTCCATTAGTAGCAGTAGGTTTGTTATATAAAAATGGATATTTTCATCAAAAAATCAATGGATATGGTCAACAAGAAACAGAATATCATAATATTGACTTATATGATATGCCAATCAATCCAGCAAAAGATGAAAAAGGGGACGACTTAGTCATATTTGTTAAATTTCCAAAGAGAAGATTATATCTAAAAGTATGGCAAATTAATGTAGGAAGAGTAAAGTTATATTTATTAGATTCTGATATTGAAAAAAACAATGAAGAAGATAGAGATGTAACATTGCGTTTATATGGTGGAGATCAAGAAATGAGAATCCGTCAAGAAATAGTATTAGGACAAGCGGGAGTAGATTTATTGACGAAGTATTTAAAATTAGATCCTACAGTATATCATATGAATGAAGGTCATTCTGCTTTCTTAAACTTAGAAATTGTTAAAAACATTATAAAAGAAAAACAAGTATCTTTTGATGTAGCAAGAGATATAGCAAGTTCAAAAACAGTATTTACCACTCATACACCAGTACCAGCAGGAAATGATATTTTTCCACTTCCATTAGTAGAAAAGTATTTTAAAGATTTTTGGCCAAGATTAGGACTTTCTAGGGAAGAATTTTTAAGACTTGGTATGAAACCAGGAATTGACTTAGATGAAGGATTTAACATGGGAATTTTAGCATTAAAAATTGCTGGAAAGAAAAATGGAGTTAGCAAATTACATGGTGCTGTATCAAGAGAACTATTTGGAGAAGTATGGCCAAATATTGCAGCTAATGAATCACCAATTGAATATGTAACCAATGGAATTCATACTTGTTCATGGCTTGCTCCTAAATTAAAAGAGCTATATAACAAATATTTAATACCTTATTGGCAAGATAACATTCATCAAGACTATATATGGGAAAAAATTAAAAATATTCCAGATGACAAATTATGGAATGTTCATGTTGAACAAAAAGTAAAATTAATTAAGTTAGTAAAAGATAGTACAATGGAAAGATTAAGACGTTCTGGCTATAGTTATGAAGAAATTAATGAAATTGTTTCAAAATTAGATCCAGAGAATTTAACTATTGGATTTGCAAGAAGATTTGCTACCTATAAAAGAGCAACACTAATTTTTAAAGATTTAGAAAGAATAACACAAATTTTAAATAATAGTGATAAACCAGTACAAATTATTTTTGCAGGAAAAGCACATCCAGCAGATAAAGAAGGACAAGACTTAATTAAATACATTCATGAAATATCAATGATGCCACAATTTAAAGGAAAAATATTTATTTTAGAGAATTACAATATTGCTATGTCAAGATATTTGATTAGTGGTGTAGATGTATGGCTTAACAATCCAAGAAGACCGATGGAAGCATCTGGAACAAGTGGACAAAAGGCATCTGTTAATGGTGTTATCAATTTTAGTGTTTTAGATGGATGGTGGGCAGAAGGATATAC
>CAMXLV010000053.1 GCA_947244675.1 uncultured Clostridium sp.
AAGGCTGTAACAGAGGAATATAGAAATATAAAAAATATAGAAATATAAAATATGAGGAGTTAGTATGAAAAAAATATCAGATGTAATAACAGAAGAACTATTTGTAAATGCATATAAAATATGTAAAAAATATTCAGAAAAGGAATTTATAACAGATATAAATTTAATGTTATTAAAAAATGCATTTCAGTCAATAACAGAAAACAATGTAAGAGCATATTATCAAAAATACATAAAATCAGAAATATTTTATGCTGTTCCATATCTTTTTTCTGCAGATACAGTTTCCATTCCTAAAAATGTTAATGGATTGAGAGAATATAAATTTTTTACAATGATGTCTATGATTTTGTATAATGCAGTAGGGCTACTATTTGTAGATGTATGTAATGAATTTCTAAATAAAGTTAAGTTCGAGAACAGAAATGTTTTTCACTTTTCACCTACTAGATTTTTTAGTAATGATGATGGATGGAAATCTCAAAATGAATATGCGAAGCAATATACAAAATTTACAGATAAAATGGAAGAAATTATAGAAGAAGGAGATGTAGTCCTAAAAATTGATATAAGTAATTATTTTGACACAATGAAGCATGAAAAATTGGTCAATTTGTTAAAAGAACTTGGTTTAGAATCAAAATTAGCTATATATGATATTGATGAGAAGGCTAGGGATACTTTATTATTTTATTTTGAATCACTTATGAATAAAAAACAGGGCATTCCTCAGGGAAAAGTTAATTGTGTATCAGATCTGTATGGATTATTATATTTATTACCACTAGATTTTAATATAATAGATATTTGTGATAAATACAATTTAGATTATAAGGCAATGATTAGATATGTAGATGATACAATGATTATTTTTAGAAATAAGAATAAGTTAACAAATAAAGAAATTTTTAAAGAGTTATCTAAATTAGAACAAGAATTATCACTATTCTTAAATAATGAATTAATGATAAGAATAAATGAAAAAAAGACAGAATATACAGTAATACACGATAAAGATTCCAGGGAAGAATTTATTGAAAAAAATACAAAAAAGGTTTCAAATGTAGAGAATGTAGAAAAAGATAATACTAGAAGTGAAGAGATAGAGAAAAAAATTAATGAAATGCTAGAAGTAGTTAAAAAATATAAATTCACAGATGAAGAAAAATTCGAATTTAAAATTACAGATAAAAACAAAGAAAAACTTAAGGTGGTTTTTGATAAAGATATTAAAAATTATTTAAAAAAATCTGAAATAAAAACTAATATAAGAAAGATATTAAGTAATTTAGATATAGAATTAACTGTGAGTCAAATGAATATTTTAATTGCACTATTTTTTATTAGTGATAAAAATACGAATATATATTTAGATATTTTAGTTAATTATATTTTAAATAATTTGGATTTAAAGGACAAAAGACTATTACATATAATTTTATTAATGATTAGTCAAGGAATAGATTTTAACGAGTATGAGGAGTTTAATTTATATATTGATAAAAATAGAGATGAGTTATTTAAAGACAATTATGGTAAATATATTCTAATATTGAAAAGAATTATAAAAAATGATACTTTTATTGATATATTAGGAGATGAAGGTATATTCAATCAAATAAACTATGAATTTAATAAAAATTCTAAATACTCTAGAAAAATACTTTGTGAAAATAATACTATGTATAATAAATTAATTGTAGAAATAGTAAAATTAGAAAATGTAAATGAATCTATAATAAATCAGTTAAAATGGTATGTCTATAATATAAGAAATGGTAATTTAGATTCAGCTTTTAATCATTTTCATAATTTATTTCACGAAATATGCAAGGAAAAATTTAAATTAAATGACCAGGATACAGTAGATATAATAATTAATAAATTATATAAAAGTAATATTATTGGCAATAAGGAAGAAATATTAATAAGAAAATTTTATGATAGAAGAAATTTCAACCCAGTTTCTCACCCAAGTAAAAATGGTAAGGCATCAGTAAAAATTTCTAAGGAAATTTTAGAAGAATTTGAGGATGGAATAATAGAAATATTGCTAAAAATAATAAACCAAGGCGAGAATTAACTCGCCTTTTAAGTGCAATTTATATTTTTAAAGTGCAAAATTTGCACTTTAAGATTGAATATTATTTTCTTCACAACCTTTAATAAGTTGTACACCATCTACAAAACCATTTCTATAATATTTTTCTCTCCAATAACAAATATAATCAAGAAAATTATCATCAATCTTATCAAACTGTTTCTTAACATATTTTTTATTCTGATTAGGAACATTTCTCAAAATATTTTCAAAAAATTCATCAAAATAAATATCATATTTCTTATCTTGATTATTGGTAAAAGGAAAAAGTGTAGATTCTCTACATTCTATCCATTCTTTTAAAATATCATCATTAACTTCTCTAAAATTATTCATTGTTAAAACCTCCATTTTTATAAATTTCAAAATTTAACACATCAAAACACAATAAAACTTGCAAATACAAATTCAAAAATTCATTGAAATTTAATGTATTTGATGCCTTAAAAAAGTGGGGACAAATTGGGGACAATCGTTGCAAAAAAGCACAAAATTTAACCTAATTCATAATCACACAAATTCGCCATAACCCTATTAAAACCAATAAAAACTCAAGTTAACAAAATTTCTCAAAAACACTAATTAAATTCTCATAACCCGAAGGTTTTAATTTATACTAATGTAAAAAATACGTATATTGGAATAATTTAAATTTTATGGTATAATCATGAAAAATAAGTTAGTAGTTATATCAGTTTTGCTAACAAATTAGAGTTTCGTAAGTGATAATGTATAGTAACGAGTTCAAAAAAGAGTTGATAGATGATTATAATTTGATTTTATATTGAGAGGTTATTAAATAGAAAATTTTCTTATCTGGAAAACGAATGGATAAAAGAAAAAACTGAAATTAATTTTTAGATTTATAAAAAAAGTGCTAAAAGATGAAGAAGAAAGAAAAAACAAATTAAATATTTACCAGAGATCAAAGATGAGAATATAGACGAAAATTGAAATGAAAAATATATCGAAGCAAAAACTACAAAATGGGGATTGAATAATGTTTTTCATATTTCTGAAAAAGATGCTGTAAAAAGAGATAAATTACAAGCCGATAATCATACATGTAGAATAGGTGGGAAATAATTAAAAAAAGAAAAGATTAAAGCAAAGATAGAAAATATTAAATTTTAGGAAAAAACAATTAAATTGATGAAAGGAGGACCGATATGAAAACAATTTTTATTGAATATCCAAAATGTTCAACTTGTAAGAAAGCGAAGAAATGGCTAGAAGATAATAAGATTAAGTTTATAGACAGAAACATTGTAGAAGAAACGCCAACAGTAATAGAATTAACAGAATGGATAAAAGCTAGTGGACAAGATATCAAGAAATTCTTTAATACTAGTGGATTAAAGTATAAAGAGTTAAACTTAAAAGAAAAGCTAACAACTATGAGTGATAAAGAAAAAATTAAGTTACTTGCTAGTGATGGTATGCTTATAAAAAGACCATTATTAGTAACAGATAAAGGCATTTCAGCAGGATTTAAAGAAGATAATTGGAAAAAAATATTATAATAATATCAATTTATATAAGGATTATATATTATTATAAAAAATCAAGTACAAAGAAATATATGTACTTGTTTTTTTATGGACAACATCTGCTACAAACATTAAATCCCTGCAAGATTGCAGAGCTTTTATCATTTTCGCATTTTCACCACTATTATACACACTACATGCGATTTTTGCAAATATATCATATTAAAAGCAACCAAAATAAATATATTAGAGTGTGTAGAAAGAGAAAACCAACCTTGATAGTTTACATAACTTGATTAAACTGCCAAAATATGCTATAATATAAGAGTTAATTAAACATTTGGAGGTTTTTATGGAAAGGGAAAATAATATTAATTTAGAAGAAGTTTACAAATATAGAAGTAAATTAATAGATTGTGGAAAAAGAGTTGGACTTGAAAATCCGGACAGATTAAGTTTAGACGAGATAAAAGCGTTAACTTCTAGAGTTTTTGAAGAATTAAATAAGATTGATATGTCAATGGGGTTTCCACATCACGATACTGGATTAAGAAGACCAGCAAGCGTAGATAAATATAGGGAAACAGAGCTTTTCATAGATTTTATAGATTGGTATAATATATTAGCTACTCCAAGTAATGTTATTTTAGGATATGTGCAAAGAAATTATCCTAAAAATAAATATCCTAGAGTAATGTGTGTTGGTGATGGAGAACATTGCCACTTAGGAAGAAAGCTAGCGGGATTAGGGTATACAGTGGTTGTAGTCGACCCTGTCTCTAAAAAAGAATTTGATATATCAAGACAAAGTAATGGTGGAAGACTTAAAGTTATTAATGGAGAATTTTACGAAAACTCAGAAGATATGATAAATTGGTCAAGCCTTATAGTCGGTGCGAAAGTGCCACAATGTGCAGAAATTTTAACTAGTATTAGAAGCAAACCAACAGTCTTTAATATTAGTAATAATGCTGAAGTACATAATATGAGTTTTAATGGAAAACCGATTCAATCTTCTAAAGAACTTGAAGAAGCGATAGAAAAAATAAAAAGTGTAAAAAAGGAATGCCATACGGATTCTTTTGGAATGAAGAGTTATTTTTATGTATGTGATCAAAGAACTTATGGCGAAAGATAAATATTAACAGTTGACAATATGTGGAAACCATGTTAAAATATAATACATAGAAATCAAAGGAGATTTATTTTTTATGATAACAAATTTAAAAGGTAACAAACATCATCATAGAAAATAGCTTGTGTCGAGAATTTAGGCACAGGCTCATTATGATGCTTGTGCCTTTAGTGTTTATAGCCTTAAGGTACAAAACCTTAAGGCTATTTTTATTTAATAGAAAAATTATTTAAAAGGAGAAATATTATGAAAAATATTTTAATAATAAATATACATCATCATAGAAAATAGCTTGTGTCCAAAATTTAGGCACAGGCTTAGAGCTGCTTGTGCCTTTAAAGTTTAAGACTTAGAGGTGCAGACCTTTAAGTCTTTTTGTTTTTAGTAATTACTATTAAATACAGCCTTGGCAATTTTATAAAATTTGAAATTCTATTAAATAAAAAACTTTGATAAAAATAAAATTTTAGGAGGATTTAAAAATGAACAAAAAAATAATGATTTTAGGTGTAATTGTGATTATAGGGATAATTGCAGGATTAATGTTTTTTAGAGCAGACAAAGGAGGAAAAGAAGAAAATACTTTAGTAATGGGGTTAGATGATAGCTTTCCGCCAATGGGATTTAGAAATGAAAATAATGAAATAGTAGGCTTTGACATAGATGTAGCTGAAGCGGTATGCGATAGGTTAGGAATGGAGCTAAAACTTCAACAAATATCATGGGCTGCAAAAGAGCAAGAACTTAATTCTGGAAATATAGATTGTATCTGGAATGGTTTTGCGCTTAACGAAGAAAGAGCAGCAACTATGAATTTGACAGATCCTTATATAAAAGGAGAGCTATATTTTATATTGAAAAATGATAGTAAGATAAAAGATCAAGAAGAATTAAGAGGAAAGAAAGTTGGAGTGCAAGCAGGTTCTGTGCAACAATCAGATTTAGAACAATCAGATTTAGGAAAAGATTTGGAAATAGTACAATATAGTGATTTTCTAACAGCTTTTATGGACTTAGAAACAGGTGGTATTGATGCTGTATGTGCTTCAAGCTTAATAGGAAATTATTTGATTACTTCAAAAAATAAAGATTTTATAACGATGGATTCAAGAGATATATCAACATCAAGAGGTTGTGTAATAGCTTTTAAATTAGGTAATGACGAGCTAAAAGATAAAATTCAAAATACTTTATACGAGTTAAAGAAAGATGGAATATTAAGAGAAATATCCGAAAAATGGTTTGGAAAAGATATGATACTAGTAGAGGAGAAATAATTTATGGGAATTGACGAAACAATAAATGTAACTAAGATTTTGTTTTCTGGTATTGGAGTAAGTTTAAAAATATTTGTATTAACATTAATATTTTCTCTACCACTTGGAGTTATTGTAGCTTTAGCAAGAAACTCAAAATTAAAACTAATTTCAACTATTACAAAAGCGTATATTTTATTAATAAGAGGAACACCAATAATGTTACAAATAATATTTGTATATTTTGCACCGTATTATATATTTAATATGACTTATGATAGGTTTACAGCTATAATAGTGGCATTTGTGATAAACTATGCAGCATATTTTTCTGAAATCTTTAGAAGTGGAATAAATAGTATTTCGCAAGGTCAAAGGGAAGCGGCATATACTTTAGGATTTGATAAATTTCAAACTTTTTTCTTAATAATTTTACCACAAGTAATAAAAGTAGTATTGCCACCGATTTCTAATGAGGTAATTTCTCTTTTGAAAACTACATCTTTAGCACAGATAATAGGCGTTACAGAAATGTTTGCATTAGCGCAAAAACAAGCTAGTTATAATTTCTCTGTTATACCATTATGTATAGCGGGAGTATATTATTTAATTTTAGTTTTCGTGATATCAATAGTATTTAGCAAATTAGAAAAGAAATTAGATTACTATAATTAAATGAATAGGAGGAGAATATGAATGTATTAGAAGTAAAACAGGTGTCTAAAAAATATGGTAAATTAGACGTTATAAAAGATGTCTCTTTAGAAGTAAAAGAAGGTGAAACCTTGGTAATATTAGGACCTTCAGGCTCAGGAAAATCTACTTTATTAAGATGTATAAATAATTTAGAGAAAATTAATTCAGGAAATATAATTATAAATGGCGAAAAAATGATTAAAGAATATAAATCGTCTAAGCCCGTTTATAATGATAAAGAAGTTTTAAATAAAATAAACTTGTCAACAGGTATGGTTTTTCAAGATTTTAATTTGTTTCCACACTTATCTGTAAAAGAAAATATAACTAAGGCCTTAATATCAGTGCTAAAAAAAGATAAATTAGAAGCAGATGAAATTGCCTACGGATTATTGAAAAAAATGGATTTAATTAGTAAGGCTAATTCATATCCTTGTGATTTATCAGGCGGTCAAAAGCAAAGAGTATCAATAGCTAGATGCTTGGCAATAAACCCTAAAATAATTTGTATGGATGAGCCAACAAGCGCCTTAGATCCGGAATTAGTAGGTGAAGTTTTAAAAGTTATAAAAGACTTAGCAAAAGAAAAAAGAACAATGATAATAGTTACGCATGAGATAAAGTTTGCAGAGGAGGTCGCAGATAGAGTAATTTTTATGGACGAAGGGAAGATTGTTGAAGAAGGAAGCCCAAGCCAAGTAATAGGAAATCCTAAAAAGGAAAGAACTAGAGAATTTTTGAAAAGGTATATTAATATAAAGGAGGATAAAATGGAAAAATTAAATAGTAATGAAATTGAACCAAAAAAAGTTATAAAGTTTTTTGAAGAAATAAGCGAAATTCCAAGAGAATCTGGAAATGAAGAAGGAATAAAAAATTATCTAATAAAATTTGCCAAAGAAAGAAATTTGGAAGTTTATGAAGATAAAGATTACAATGTAATAATAAAAAAAGAAGCAGCAAAGGGAAAGGAAAACAATGAGCCAATTGCACTTCAAGCTCACACAGATATGGTATGCGAAAAAAGAGCAGATATAAAACATGACTTTGAAAAAGATCCAATTATATTATATAAAGATGGAGATTATATAAGAGCTAATGGTACGACTTTGGGCGCTGATAATGGAATTGGAGTTGCTCAAATATTAGCTTTACTAGATTCACAAGATATGAAAACACCAAAATTGGAAGCAATATTTACAGTACAAGAAGAAAGTACAATGATAGGTGCAATTAATATTGATTTAAGTAAGTTGCAAAGCAAAAAAATAATATCTTTAGATGGTGGCAGAGAAGGCAAAATATTAGTAGGTTCTGCTAATTGTTTAGAATGGAAATCAAGATTAGAAAAAGAATATATTAGTGTTCCAGAAGGATATACAAAGTATGAGCTGAAATATGATAATTTTAAAGGTGGTCATTCAGGTGGAAATATTGGTGATATAAAAAGAGGAAATCCAATAAAATTAGGAATTAGTATATTAAAACAGATAGGAAATGTTTACATTGAAGAAGTATTTGGAGGAAGCCAAGTTAATGTTATTCCTAGAGATTTTGACATAAAGTTTTATACTAAATCAGATAAACTAATAGAAATAGAAAATTTAATTAATGAACAAAAAGAATTCTATGGAAAAGTAAATATTGAAGTAAAAGAAATTGCAAATGGAGAAAAGTGCTTTTCTGAAAATCTTACAAATAGAATAATAGATTTTATTTATAATTATGAAAACGGAGCTTTGGAATATGTGAATAACAATGTTATATTATCTTGTAATATGGCAGAAATAAAAGAAGATGAGAATTATGTGAATATAGGATATTCAACTAGAGCAAATAATTTAAGTTTAAGAAATAAATATTTAGAAAGATTAGATAAATTAGTAAAAAAGAATGGATTAGAAATATTTTGGAGCCAAGAATTAAAAGGAGTAGAACAAGATATAAATAATGATTTGATTTTAAAATGTAATGAAGTTTATAAAAATCTATATAATAGAAATTTAGAGAAAATGATTACACAAGGCGTTGTAGAAGGTGGATTTTTCTTAAGTAAAGTAAAGGATTTACAATATGTTTGTATTGGACCAAATACTGAAGATGTACACAGCCCAAATGAAAGAGTTTCAATTACTTCACTAAAAAACACTTATGAATATTTACAAGAGTTGTTGACTTCTTTTTAATTTTATTGAAAGATATATTGACAAACAAAACTTATTAATATAGCATAAAATAATTATCAGAAATAAAATTGAGGAGGAACTAATGAGCATAAAGGTAGGAAATACACCAATGATAAAAATAAAGTATAGGTATAACGGAAAAGAAAGTTATATCTATACTAAACTAGAATCATATAACATATCAGGCAGTATAAAAGATAGAGTAGCGTATTATATGTTAAATAAGGCATATGAAGAGGGAAAATTAAAAAAAGGTATGGAAATTGTTGAAGCAACTAGTGGAAATACAGGAATATCACTTGCAGCAATTGGAAGAGCCATGGGAAATCCAGCACATATATTTATGCCAGATTGGGTAAGTACAGAAAGATTGAATTTAATGAAAATGTATGGGGCGAAAGTAACTCTAGTGTCGAGAGAAGAGGGAGGCTTCAAAAAAGCAATTTCCTTAGCGGAAGAATATGCAAAGGAAAACAAAGCATTTTTAGCAAACCAGTTTTCAAACAAGTATAATATACTAGCGCACTATGAAACGACTGCAAAAGAAATTATAGATACTTTAGGACATAAGATTGGTGGATTTGTTTCGGGAGTTGGAACAGGAGGTACTTTGATAGGTACAGCTAAAAGGCTTGAAGAATTTGATAAAAGTATAAAGATATATGCAATGGAGCCAGATAAGATGCCAATGTTATCTCAAAATAAAATAATAGCTAGTCATAAAATAGAAGGAATTGGAGACGACTTTATTCCAGATATTGTAGATAAGACTTTAATTGATGAGATAATAACAGTAGATGATGATGATAGCATAAATATGTCGAGAAAAATAGCACTGGAACTTGGAATAGGAGTTGGAATATCGTCAGGAGCAAACATGCTTGCAAGTATAATCGCTAAAGAAAATAATAGCAAAGCAATTGTAACAGTATTTGCTGATGATAATAAGAAATATATTTCTACTGATTTAAGTAAACAGGTAGATAAAAATTCAAGATTTATTTCAAACAAAATAGAATTATTAGATTATGAATTTTTAAATATTTGAAATTTAGTGTTTACTATTAATGATATAAGTTGAATAGATATAGATAGTTTTTGTAACTAATTTCCATAAAAAATCCAAAAAACTATTTACAAAAAAATAAAGATATGCTAAGATTAGAATATCGAACAAAGTACATGTACACAAATATATTGAAAAATTTATAAAAATGTGATATAATTAGTGTAGTGTAGAGAGAAAAAGGAGGATTTTGTTATGACAAAAAAAGTTATGAAAATAGTAGCAGTTTTGTTAGCAGTAGCTGTAGTAGCATCTTTAGCAGTTAGCGTATCTGCAGCAGATATTGATTTAAACCAATTTAATGGTATGACTGATTCATCTGGTGCAAGTACAAGTGTTACAAAAATTATTGGTGCTTTAATCAACATCATTCAAATTATTGGTAGCGGTGTTGCTATCATCATGTTGATTGTTTTAGCTATCAAATACATCTCTGCAGCTCCTGGTGATAAAGCAGATATCAAAAAACATGCTGTTGTATACGTAGTAGGTGCTATAGTATTATTCGCAGCAACAGGTATCTTACAAATCATCAAAAACTTTTCTACAAACGTTAATGCAGCTTAGTGTTTTTGAGATAGTAAACAAGAAATTGAATATTGAAAAATGCACACTTAGGTGTGCATTTTTTGTAATTTTTTAAAGAATTAGGTAAAAAAGGTATTGAAAAAAGGAAATGCTTAATATATAATATATCTAAGAAACATGCGCAAAGGAGGCAAACCTATGAAAATAAAGGGATTTATAAAGATTGCGCTAATGGTGCTAATAGTAATTATGATATTTAGTAGCATAGCTTATGCAGATAATGATAATTTTTCTTTT
>CAMXLV010000054.1 GCA_947244675.1 uncultured Clostridium sp.
CTTATATGAGTGATGAAGAAATAAAAGAGAAAATAACAAAAATGCAAAGTGATTTCTTAGACATTTATAATTATAAAAACGGAGATGATGTAGATGGCAACAACGAAAATATGGGCAATTAAAGATAGTATATCTCGAGTAATCAGCTATGCAAAAAATCCAGAGAAAACAACATTTTCAGATTTAAAGCAAGTATTAAAATATGCAGAAAATGGTGAGAAAACCATAGATAAAAATGAAAAAACTATGTATGTAACTGGTGTAAACTGTAAAGCAGAAACAGCTTATGAAGAAATGTGGGCAGTACAAAATAGATTTGATAAATGCACAGGAAATATTGCTTATCACGCATATCAAAGTTTTAAAACAGGAGAAGTATCGCTAGAATTAGCACACAAAATTGGAGTAAAACTTGCAGAAAAAATGTGGAGTGAATATCAAGTAGTAGTTGCAACGCACTTCAATACTGGCACATATCATAATCATTTTGTAGTAAATTCAGTTAATATGTTTACAGGAAAGAAATTTAATTGTAATAAAGGAGCATATTATCATTTCAGAGAGTTATCAGATAAACTATGTAGAGAATATGGACTAACAGTTATTGAAAAGCCAACAGGAAAAACACCAAGAAGTATATATTTTGCGGAAAAACGAGGAGAACCAACAAAGTATAATGTAATAAGACAAGCTATTGATGAAGCAATGGAAATGTGTATAAATTATGGACAATTTAAAAAGATAATGCATAAAAAAGGTTATATAATCAATGATGACTATAACAGAAAATATCCAACGATTCGTTCAATAAATGATAAAAAAGCAATAAGAATGTATCGTTTAGGAGAACAGTATTTGCCAAAGAATATTGCAAACAAAGTTGAACACAATCCATATTATTATCAAAATAGATATATGGAATTTATATACCCTAAAAAGAAAAAACAAAGATACAAAGTTTATAAATATAAAGGTAAATTCAAGGATATTAGTAAAATGAAAGGAATTGATGTGCTATTTCTACTGCTATTTCACTTATTAGGACTGCTACCCAAAAGAGAAAATTATCAGCCACTATCTCCAGAAATGAAACAAGAAGTAAGAAAAATGGAACGATATTCTAATGAAATTAGACTTATAGTAACAGCAAAACTAAAAACAACAGAAGATGTAAAAAGCTATATTTCACAAACTGAAAAAGATATTGAAGATGTTACTAGTTTAAGACAAAAATACAGAAATAAATTAAGAAATTGCACAGATGATAAATTAATACGAGAATACAAAGAAAAGCGAAATGAATGCACTACAATACTAAATAAGTATAGAAAAAATCTAAAAACAGCAAACTATATTTTAGAAGATACACCAAAGGTTAAAAAAGTAATAAAAATTGAAATGCAAATGAAGAATGGACAAGAAGATATTACTAAAACAAAGAAAAAAGATAGAAACGCAAGATAAGAATATTAGAGGTTGTTATATATAAAAGTAACAGCCTTTAATTTATTATAGAAATATCAATAAAAAGCTATTAAAATATTGAAAATTGTGATATAAATATATAAAAAGAGTAAAAGTTAAGGAGAGGTTTGATAAATTATGAAAATTACAAAATTTCCGCAATCATGTTTGTTAATTGAAACAAAAGGAAAGAAAATTTTAGTAGATCCAGGAAACTTGAAATACAAAGAAGAATATTTTGATATTTGGAATAATGTGGATATTATTTTAATAACACATAAACATCCAGATCATTGTAATACTGAAATATTAGAAAAACTAAATAAAAATATAATAATATATTCTACAAAAGAAGTTGCAGAAGCAAATAAAAGTTTAAAAATAAGTATTATTAAAGAAAATGATATTATAGAATTAGAGAATATAAAAATAGAAGTAGTACATGCAATACATGGGTACCAACCATTATTAAAAGGTGCAAAAGAGGTACACGAAAATGTAGGATATATTATAGATGATGAAAAAAACAGATTATATACAACAAGTGATACTATTTGTTTTAAAAATGACTATAAAGCAGATATTCTATGCATTCCTGTAACAGGACATGGATTAACAATGTCAGCATTTGAAGCATCCTTATATGCAAAAGAAGTAGGAGCAGTGCTAACAATTCCAATTCATATGGATAATCCAGCATTCCCACCAGATTTTGATTTTATAAAAGAAATGTTTGAAAAATATGAAGTTGAATATGAAATACTAGAAAATGATGAGAGTATTGAAATAGAATAAAAAAGTTATAGGTAATGCAATGAAATTGGAGGAAAATTAGTATGGAAACATTAGATGAATATTTAGACTTCGCAAAAGATATGGCAAAATATGCTGGCGAAGTAATGATGAAATATTTTAAGCAGAATAATGGTGCAAGTTATAAAGGAGATAAAACAATTGTAACACTAGCAGATACAGAAATAAATTCATACTTAATAAAACAAGTTAAAGAAAAATATCCTTCTCACTCAGTAGATGGAGAGGAAGAACAATTTGGTAAAAGTGATTATGTATGGGTATGTGATCCAGTTGATGGAACAGCAATGTATGCTAGACATATTCCAGTAGCAGTATTTTCACTAGCATTAGTTATAAAAGGAGAATCAAAAGTTGGAGTAGTATATGACCCATTTACTGATAGTTTATATACTGCTATAAAAGGAAAGGGAGCATATAAAAATGGAGAAAAAATAACTGTCAATAATTATGAATTAGATGATATGAAAACTGTATGTCATTATGATTTATGGGTTGGAGCAGATTATAATATATCTAATGTACTACAAGAATTAGGAAATAAAACATATATTATTGGATTAGGAAGTATTATAAGAGCTTGTATGTGCGTTGCTTCTGGCGATTTTACTCTTGCTATTTTTCCAGGTACAAAACATAAAAATTGTGATATTGCAGCAGTTAAAGTCATTGTTGAAGAATCAGGTGGAACAGTTACAGATTTATTTGGAAATGAACAAAGATATGATGAAAGCATAAATGGAGCAGTTGTCAGTAATGGCAAAGTGCATAGTGAAGTAATTCAAACAGTAAAGAACTATTTAAAAGATAGAAAATAACAAAATATTAATTGGAGGAAAAGTAAATGGAAAATTATTTTATAATACATGGAAGTTTTGGAAGCCCATTTGGAAATTGGTTTAGTTGGCTACAAGATTTTATATCATCTGATGGAAAACAAGTATATGTACCACAATTTCCAACAGGAGTTGGTTATCAAAATTATGAAAATTGGAGTAAATTACTTAAATATTATTTTGATTTAGGATTGATTAATGAAAACACAACTATAATAGCGCATAGTATTGCACCAGTTTTTGTTTGCAAATTTTTAGTAGAGAATAAATTAAAAGTAAAAAAATTAATATTGGTATGTGGATTTAACAATTATTTAGGAATAAACGAAGAATATGATACAGTTAATAAAACAATGTATTTTGATAATTTGGAAGATGTAAAGAAATATGCAAATGAAATAATATGTTTTTATTCAAACAATGATCCATATGTAAAATATGAAGTAGAAAAGGAATTTGCAGATACTATTGCAACAGAGCAAGTTTTAATACCAAATGCAGGACATATCAATAGTGAAAGCGGATATGATACATTTGAAGAGATAGTAAGCTATATTTAAGGAGGATTGAGCAATGAGAGAAAATAAATTAACAATATTTATCAACAGACCTGTAAAAGAGGTATTTGAATATTCGTTAGAGTCAAATAATGTTCCAAAGTGGATTACTTCAATTAAGGAAGAAATTCCAGAAGAAAGACCAGTTAAATTAGGAACACAATTAAGAAATATTGGAATAAATAGTAAAGAATGGAATAAATACAAAATGATTGAATTTAATCCACCAAAGACATTTACATTAAAAAGGTTAAATGGTGATTATTTTGTAAAATATACTTGTTCTGAAAAAGATGAAGGAACTGAATTTGAATATTTTGAATGGGCAGAAAATGGGGATTTAGATGGGTTGATGGAAATGTCCGCACTAGAATTATTAAAAGAGCAAATTGAAAATATGTAAATGATAAAGGAGCGTGAAAGATGAGTGATATAGTAAGACAAGACGAAGTATTTGGAAATTACTACAATAAAATAAATACATTAATTATGAAGACAAAGAAAAATGTTGTTAAAAATGTAAATTATGAAATGGTGGAGTTGTATTTTGAAATTGGTTCTACTATAAATGAACTAATTGAAAACTATAATTTAGAAGCATCTCAAAATGAAATAATTAAATCTTTTTCAGAAAAGTTAAGTATAGAATTTGGAGAAGGATTTAGTGTACCAAATTTAAAGAAAATGAAGAAGTTTTATTTAACTTATAGAACTGGTTCCACAGCGTGGAACCAGTTGAGTTGGAGTCATAATCGTTTAATAATGAATATTGATGATGAAAATAAAAGAAAT
This sequence comes from uncultured Clostridium sp., assembly GCA_947244675.1. Next base: position 4,463 of record CAMXLV010000054.1, read on the forward strand.
TTTTATTTAGAAGAAGCAATAAAATCAAATTGGAGTGTTAGACAATTAGAAAGACAAATAAATAGTTTCTACTATGAAAGGTTATTATCAACGAGTGAAAATAACAAAGCAGAAGTGAAAAAAGAAATAGATGTTTTGGAGAAAAAAGAAAAAGTGCAAGACTTTATTAAAGATCCTTATGTTCTAGAGTTTTTAGACATAAAGGATAGGAGATTCTTAGAAAAGGACTTAGAATCTAATTTACTTGAACATATTTCAGAATTTTTATTAGAACTTGGGCGAGGTTTTTCCTTTGTAGCAAGACAAAGAAGAATTGATGTAGATGGAGATAATTTTTATATAGATTTGGTATTTTATAACTATGTATTGAAATGTTTCGTTTTAATTGATTTAAAATTAGACAAGCTAACACATCAAGACATTGGACAAATGGATTTTTATGTTAGATATTATGATAATGAGATAAAAGCAATAGATGATAATCCAACAATAGGAATAATACTATGTTCAGATAAAAAAGATACAATAGTAAAATATTCTGTTCTCAATGATAATAAGAATTTATTTGCTTCAAAATATCAATTATATTTACCAACAGAAGAAGAATTAGCAAGGGAAATTGAAAAACAAAAAGAAGAATTTGAAGATAAGAAATAAAGTGGTTCCACAGTGTGGAACCATTTAAGCAATGACTTTAAAATATAGAAAGTGGTGAAAAGATAAATGAAGAAAAAATATTCTAAAGATTTTCCTAATATAGAAGAAGATTTAGAAAAAATAAATGATATAATGAAGGAATATTTGTTTTGTGATTTACTTAGTTCGGTATATTGCATAAATATTTGCATAAATAATCGATCAGCATTACAGTCTCAATTAACATTAAATTTAGGATTGAAAACTTGTAATAGAGATGGTATTAAAACAATAAAAAACTATAATGAATTTAATGAATTTTTTGGAAGAATAAAAGAGATATTAGATATTGACTATTTAGATGATCCAATAATAGAAGATTTTGGAACTGTACAATTTAAATTTGAAAATAATGTTTATAATGTTATATTAGGAACTGGTTATAATTCAGTTTATGCTCAATTATATTTTCTAAAACCATTAGCTATCAAGACATCACTAACTAATGAAGTTAATAAAGTATTAAAATATAATTCAGATACTATAGAATTTTTTAAAAGATATAATGTATCTGATGAAAAAACTGAAATGAGATTTGTTTTACCCCCAAAAGCATTATTTAATAGAACTATTGAATACTTTAAACAATTAGATTTTGAGTTGTTAAATGAAATTGACAATATTGTTACTTCTTGTGAAAGATATATAGAAAAAGAACATTTTATTGAATATGAGGGAAGTAAATACCCACTTTATAATACTTCTATTTTAATAGATTTATTTGATAAATTATATAAGAAGTTATCTAAAGAAGAGAAAATTGAACTTGCAAACTTGGGAATAATCGATGTTTTATCCCAAATTTCTAAAATGGATCAAGGAGAATTTCCTTTTTTATATTTTCCAGTTAATATATGTGATAAGTCGCTATTTAAAATTCCATATACTTTTTTATGGAGAACGATTGACTCTACTATCCTTATTGGAATCAATAAGGATAGATTAGAAAATGATAATGATTTAAAAAGCGAAATTGCAAAGATACTAGAACTTGCAAAAAATGATAATTTAAAAATAATGGAATCAGTAAAGAGAAATGAAAAAGGATATCAAGGAATTACAGTTACAAAAAAATGCGAGGTGAAATTTATTATTCATGATAGTTTTGTAAACTTGAGTGAAACAAGATTTGTATTTGGAGAAAATAGACAGAATGATGTATTAAAATGTTCAGCATTAGATTTAGTATATATGCTTTTATTTATGAAAGATATAAATGAAATAGTTGAATATATAGATTATAATGATCAAAAAGATTATAAACAGATGATAGGTTTTGGTGGAGATTCTAGTAGATTTTTAATGTGGAAATCATTTAACCATATGTTTGCAAAAGGAGCCATTCAATTTGGAATGATTGATACAGGAATTAACACTTCAGATGAATATGTAATGGACTATTTTGAGAATACACTTAAAGAGTATCCATGGAATAATAATGATGAATTTTTGTTATCAAGTCCATTTTCATGGAATATTGAAAGAGAAAATAACAATATTTATAGATATACAAATAAAATACATCCTACTTTCTTTGGTTATATAAAATATTTGAAAAATAATGGAGTATGTTTTTTTGCACATAATGTTATATTTTTTAATGCTAAAGATATAGAAGAATATAGACAAGTAATTAGTTTAATTGATGATATCAATTTAAGAAAAATGAAAACCTGTAATAATTTTCTTGATGAAATTGTTTCTACTGGTAATAATTTTCTTGAAATAATGTTTATGCCAAAGAGTTATGCGAAAAAGGTTGGGCTTAAGTTTGATGATAATAGAAATTATGTTTATAGTGATTGCATTATTAATTCTAGTTGCATAAATATTAGATATACTGTTAACTACGAAAAATTATATAAAGACATTATGGAATGCGATAATCGTAGTATTGAAAATGAATATGTCAAAGAATTATTTTTACCATTGAGTAAATATTTTTCGGAAATATATTCAAAATTAATAGAACATTTAGATACTACTAATTTAGAGAAAAAAGAAGTAGATATTGTGCAAATTGAAATAGATTATATATATAATCATTCAAATAAATATTTTAATGTGGATACGAAATCATTTTTACTAGCGAAGAAAGATATTGCTAAAATATGTTTAAACAACAATATTCAACCTGGCGAATATTATGGAAAAGATGCTAATAAGATAGTCAGAAGTATGCAAAAAGATTTAATTTCATTTTTTGAAAATGAAGTTGCTAAGTATAATCAAATTGATTTACATTATAAATTATTAGAATTATATTCTAGTAGTACACATACAATAAATATTCATAGAAAAAGATATGATTCGATTACTAATGTTACAGAAGAAGTGTTAAATGAAGTGCAAAACAAAATAATTGAAGAACGAGAAAACGAAAGAAGAAATGTAAGAACGATTTTATACTTAATTGAAACAAATCTTTTTTTAAAAAGAGATTCAGAGAAAAAAATTGACAATGAAAAACTAAATAAATTATTAGCATTATCGCATTGGCTAATTATTTTAAATGATAGTGCTGATATATGTCATTTTACAGATAATGAAGCACATGTAGAAATAGACTACGAATATGTAGTAGATAATATTATTGATAAAATAGAAGATGGAGATTATAGTAAAAGAGTTTATTCAAAAAATGATTACACTATTGCTAATGATGCTGAAGACAATAAGTATTTAGAAAAAGTGTTAGAAACATTCAAAGATGAAACAGAAATAGATTTAAAAGATTTATTTGAAATTTGTGATTATTTTCAAATTCATTTTTTGGATTATACTAATACTCAGATTAGTCCAAATGTTTATAAGATAAATAAAAAACAAACAATAGAAGATTTTAAAAAATTGACAGACTCATTAGAAGGTAAGAAATATTCAATAGAAAAGATAGAAAAAATAATAGAATTTTTAACAATAGATGCTACTAATTTAAAGACATGTAAAAATAAAACAGATTTTTATCTTCCTATAAACGAAAGAGAAAATAGAGATAATCGATTTGAGATTAAGCCAATATTATGTACGAATGATGAATTAATTTTCTCACCTGTAATAATAAAAAATATTCATGATATGTGGTTTAATGGAATACTTAATTTTATGTTGCCATATGAAATAGGATTAAATAAAACAACAAAAGAAATTTTGATTTGGAAAAAAAGATATGAAAATAAAATGGTTTATGATATAAAGGAAATTTTTGAAAAGAAAGGAATATCTTTTGTTAAAGTCAATGTAGAATTATATAAAATTGATAGAAAACAAAATTATCCAATAGATTTAGGAGATTATGATATTATTGCAATAGATGATATATCTAAAAGAATATGGATTATAGAAAGCAAAGTATTAAATAGAGTAGGAAGTTTTTATGAAATGTTTGCACAACAACGAAACTTTTTTTTAGAACATAAATATGATGAGAAATTTCAAAGAAGAATAGATTTTATGAATGAAAATTACAAGTCAGTACTTAGGTCTTATGGATTTAGTGATGTTACTGGTTATAAAGTAGTTCCATATATGATATTTAATAAAGTAATGACTTCTAGATACAAAAAAGTTAATTTTCCAATTATTTCTATAAAAGAGCTAGAAGAAAAAATAAGTTAGAAATTTAAATTTTTTGCTAATAACTATTGCCAAACATAAAAACTTATGTTAAATTAAAAACATAGTAATAGACAAAAAAACACCGATGGGGTATACATATCTTTGAAACTATTGCTATAACTAATTTTGAAACGGATAATAGAGTGCGATGTAGCAAGGAATTTTTCGCATACGTCCTTTGCTAAGGCACCAAAGGATAATATCGTTGCACCAAACGAAAAAACGATTAAATCGACTGTAAAAGGTCGATTTTTTTCGTGCCTAAGTATTGAAATTTTCGGAAAGGTGTGATAGAAGGTATGCTTATATCAATGGTAAATACGCATAAAAGCAATGGTATATCACTCAAGACTAGATGAGATTTATTGTGATTACCCAAAAGAAAATGGAAAGACTTGTAGAGAACAAGGAGCAATACTATCTTATAATAAGAGATTACAAGAAAAATCAGCATATACAGAATATAGAAAAACATATCAACAAAAATTCGGTATTGTTAATAAAAATAAAGATGATAAGAAATTAAAAGTAGAATTTGAAACTTGGAAAAAACAAGCTAAAGAAAAAATTACAAAACTAAAGCATGGAGAACTTACTGAAGATGAAGTTTACGAGTGGATTTCAAAGAATAAGTAAATTTTTATAAAAATATCAGCAATAATATGTAGTAAAATTTGGACTTTAATGTTATAATAAAAATAAATTGAAAGTGAGGAATTATATGAATAGTGTAGATTTAATGAAATATTGGTTTGAAAGTGCTGATAGCGATTATGAAACAATGAAAGTATTATATAATAACAAGAAAAATACATGGTGTTTATTTATAGGACATTTAGTAATCGAAAAACTTTTAAAAGGATTATATGCAAAAAATAATCTTGAAAATCCAATAGCACCTAAAATTCATAATTTAATATTACTTTCTCAAAAAGCAAACTTAGAAGTACCAACTGAAATAAGAGAAAAAATACAAACTATAAATACATTTAATATAAGTGCTAGGTATGATGATTATAAAAAAAGTTTTGATGCAAAATGCACAGATAATTACACTAAAGAACAAGTAAAAAATATCGAGGAGGTACAAAAATGGTTGAAAGAACAATAAATCAAGACATTATAGATAGTGTAAATAAATTTATAGAAGAAATAAAAAAGAAATATAATGTTACAGCAATTATATTATTTGGTTCTTATGCAAAAGGAACAGAAAATGAAGATAGCGACATAGATATTGCAGTTATTTCAGATGATTTTGAAGATATTTATGATTGTATGGCAGTTCTAATGGGAATGACTTGGGACATAGACGCTAGAATAGAGCCACATCCAATAACAACAGAAGACTACGAAAAAGTTTCAAATCCTTTTGTAAAAGAGGTTGTAGATACTGGAATAAAAGTAGCATAAAGTAACAAATAAAGAACAATGTAAAAAGTTGATGAATTTGAACTAGTAAAAAATAAGAAAAACTCCTCGTTGAAATTACAAACTGAGGAGTTTTTTTCACTTTTTATTTTTCCCAAGAAAGTATGGCTGGGGAATTATATTCCGATGGTGTGTAATCCAAATTGTGCGCAGTTGCAAATGCTTTTAATTCTGCACTTGTGTAAAATTCGAGAGTATAGAAAAAGTTGTGTAAATAAATCCTTCCGTGATAAAATAAAAAATA
>CAMXLV010000055.1 GCA_947244675.1 uncultured Clostridium sp.
TATTTAGAAAAAAATCTAAATAGTTATTGACAAGAAAAGAGGAAAATGATAAAATGTATTTAGAAATATTTCTAAATAGAAAAAGGAGAGTGATAATATGGGAATATCGGAAACATTAAAAGCAATATCTGATCCAGTACGAAGAGATATACTTGAGATGCTAAAAGAAGAAAGAAAACCAGCAGGTGAAATTGCAGAAAAATTCAAACTAACAGGAGCAACAGTTTCTTATCATTTGTCACAATTAAAAAAAGCAAATTTAATTACAGAAACAAGGCAAAAAAATTTTATATTTTATGAATTAAATAGTTCTGTGTTTGAAGATGTTTTAGTTTGGATTTATAAGTTAGGAGGAAATAAAAATGGAAAAGAAAAATAGAAAAATACAAATAATAACAGTTTTAGTATGTTTATTGCCAATGATATTAGGAGGAATACTATACCAGAAGTTACCAGAACAAATGCCAATTCATTATACTGTAAATGATATAGCAGACAACTATGCACCCAAAAATTTTGCTTTATTTGGTTTGCCAATCATCATGGCTATTATACAAGGTATTTGTTTATTATTTACAAATCAAGTAAGTTCTTTTAAAGAACAAAAAAAACCTAGAATCATTAAAGTTATGGAATGGTTTATACCAATTTTAACAGTATTCATTTATATTATTATGATAGAAGTTCCATTAGGAAGTGATGTTTATGTAGGAAAAAGTGTATGTTTTATTTTAGGGATCTTATTTATCATCATAGGAAATTATTTACCTAAAGTAAGTTATGAAGTTGGAAAAACGATGTTTCATCCAAAGCCAAAAAGCGAAAAAAGTTTTAGAAAATTAAGTAAGATAATGGGATATTCTTTTATTTTAATTGGAGTAATTTTTCTTATTATAATGATAGGAGTGTAAGTGAAACAAAATAGTAACTAAAAAAACATAAAAAACTTTAAAATCTAAGTTTTGACAAAAAATGAAAAATAGTATAAACTAAAAATAAAAATGTACTAAAGGGGAAAACAAATGTATTTAAAAAGGTTAGAATTACAAGGATTCAAATCATTTGCAGACAAAACCGTATTAGAATTCAAACCAGGAATCACAGGAGTAATACGGACCAAATGGATCAGGAAAAAGCAATATATCAGATAGTATACGTTGGGTACTTCGGAGAACAAAGTATGAAATCTTTAAGAGGTGCCAAATCATTAGATATCATATTTGCAGGAACACAAAACAGAAAATCATTAGGATTTGCAGAAGCATCATTAGTATTTGATAATAACGATGGAGGCTTACCAATTGAATATACAGAAGTAACCGTAACAAGAAAAATATACAGAAGTGGAGAAACACGGATATTTTATTAACAAAGTGCCTTGTAGACTAAAAGATGTTTTAGAATTATTTATGGATACAGGAATTGGAAAAGATCGGATATTCTATCATAGGGCAAGGAAAAATAGACGAAATTTTAAGTAATAAATCAGAAGATAGAAGACATATTTTTGAAGAAGCAGCTGGTATTGTAAAATTTAGAAGTAGAAAAGAAGAAAGTGAAAAAAAATTAGAGAGAACCAAGCTAAATTTGCTTCGTATCAATGATATTTTAGCAGAAATTGAGGCAAATATTGAGCCATTAAAAGCACAATCAGAAAAAGCCAAACAATATTTAAACCTAAAAGAAGAATTAAAAAACATAGAAATTGGGCTTTTTTTGTACAATATTGAAAAATACAAACAAAACTTAGAAGAAATCGTAGAAGAGGAAGAAATCTATACATCTCAATGTAAAGAGGAAGAAGAAAAACTAGAAAGAATCAAGCAATTAAAAGAAGAATTAAAAAATAAAGTAGAAGAAATGACAAACCAAATAGAAGAAATGTCAAACTTAGGATTTGTCAGTCAAAAAGAAATTGAAATGTTAAACTCAGATATCAATGTAGCAGACACAAGAATTAAGGCAAACCAAGAAAATAAAGCAAGATTTGAAAAAGAAATTGAAGAAATAGAAGCAAAAAAGCAAGACTTAGAACAAGAAACCAAAAAAAGAGAAGAAAAAAGAGAAAACTTAAAACAAAACAAAGAAAAATTTGAGAAAGAATTACAAGAAAAAGAAGAAGAATTAGCAAATATAACCAAAAAATTATCGAGTGAAGAATTAGAAATAGAAGAACATAAAAAGCAAGTAGAAAAAAATACAGACGAAAAATATGAATTACAGGCTAAAATACATACACAAGATATTAATTGTGAAAATTACGAAAAAAGACAAAAACAAATTAAAGAAGAATTAGCAAATGATATATCAGAATTAGATCGTACAAGATTAGAAAAAGATGAAATAGGAAAAGAATTTTATGAAATCGATAGCAAAAGAAACCAAATAGTAAAAGCAGTAGAAGAAATTAGCGAACAAAGACAAGAAGCAGACAAAAAAATTAGTGATTACCAAAATAACATATACCAATATCAAAATGAGATAAGAATTAAAGAATCTAAACTTAAATTTTTAATCGAAACCGAAAAAGAAAAAGAAGGTTATATCAAAAGTGTAAAAGCCCTTTTAAAAGATAGTGAAAAAATCAAAGAATTAGGAAAAGGAATGCATGGTGTACTTGCTAATATAATGGAAGTGCCAGAGGAGTACCAAACAGCCATTGAAATGTGTTTGGGGGCAAGTTTGCAAAACATTGTAACAAGTACAGAAGAGGATGCTAAAAGATTAGTAGAACATTTAAGAAAAAATAACTTAGGAAGAGCTTCATTTTTACCAATTTCTTCAATTAAAGGGAAAAAAATAGATAAAATAAAAGGAAAAGAAAAAGGAATCATTGGAATTGCATCTGATTTAATCAAATATCATACACAATATGAATCTATTATCCAAAACTTATTAGGAAGAACAGTAATAGTAGATACAATGGAAACAGCAATTCAAGTAGCAAAACAAAATAACTATTTCTTCCGTATTGTAACACTAGAAGGAGATGTTATTAATAGCTCTGGAAGTATTACAGGAGGATCTGTTGCTAAAAAAACAGTCAATATTCTAGGACGAGGAAAAGAAATAGAAAAATTAGAAAAAGAAATCAAAGATTGGCAAATGAAACTTCAAAAACTAGAAAAAGAAAAACAAGAATTTGAACAATCGATACAAGATACCATAGAAGATGCCCTAAGTTTAGAAAAAGAATTACAAGAAATAGATATAACTTATGCGACTAAAAAGCAAAAGGTAGTAGCTATGGAAGAAAACATAGCTAAAATAGAAGAGCGAATTCAAAAATTGAAAAAGGAACAAGAAACATTAGAGGTACAAAAACAAGAAGCGAAAAAAACAAAAGAAGAAGTAGAAGTTCAAATACAAGTATTAACAAAAGAAAGCGAAAAACTAACGAATATTATTACAGAATTTGCTAACCGAAATAAAGAGAATCAAAAATATGTGGATGATCTAAACTATGATATTACTAACCTAAAGATTTCAGTCTCTTCTTTTGATGAAAGTGAAACATCAATAGAAGAAATGCAAGAAAGAATCCAAGTCGAAATTCAAAATCAAAATAAAAGTATTGAAAACAAGAAAAAACAAATAGAACAAATGGAACATGATAATTTTGAATTAGAAGCATCTATGGAAGAGACCAAAAACAAAATTGAGAAAATAAAAGAAGAAGTAAAAAACAGTGGAAGTAAAATAGAAGCGTTAAAGCAAGATAGAATGAATAAAAATGAAAAATTATCAAAACAAGAAGAAGAAATTAGTAATCAATTTAAAATGATAGAGGATTTAAAGGCAAGAATAGTAAAAACAGAGGTTAGGAAAACAAAAATAGAAGAAGATTTACAGGACATAATCAATAAAATGTGGGAAGAATATGAACTAACACCAAATCACGTAGGAGAATATAAGAAGCCAGAAAACATAGCAGAAACACAAAAAAGAGTAAATCAATTACGTGTGCGGAATTAGAGATTTAGGAAGTGTTAATGTAGATTCCATTGAAGAATATAAAACCATGAAAGAAAGATATGACTTTATGAGTGAGCAAAGATTAGACTTAGAAGACACCATGAACAAATTAAGAAAAATTATAACAGAAATGACACAAACAATGAAAGAACAATTCCAAGAACAGTTTGCCATCATCAATAAAAACTTTGAAGAAGTCTTCCAAGAATTATTTGGAGGAGGAAAAGCATCACTAAAACTCGAGAGTGAAGAAAATATCTTAGAATGTGGTATTGATATTAATGTTCAACCACCAGGAAAAAAATTACAAAACATGATGCTATTATCAGGAGGAGAAAAGGCTTTTACAGCAATTGCATTACTATTTGCTATTTTAAAAATCAATCCAGCACCATTTTGTGTATTAGACGAAATTGAAGCAGCCTTAGATGATGTTAATGTATACAGATTTGCAGAATATTTAAAGAAATTTGCTAAAGAAACACAATTTTTAGTAATTACTCATAGAAAAGGAACTATGGAAGCGGCAGATACAGTTTATGGTGTTACAATGGAAGAAAACGGAATTTCAAAATTATTATCTATGAAATTAGGGTAAAGTTAATGTGAGATAGTATAAGATGTTAAAAAACACCTTCTTTTGTAAATATGTTGTTATTTTATTATCATCATAATATTACTAAAGTAGGTGTTTTGTGATTTTTTCTGAGAATAAAAATAAAATGTCAACTTATTGACAAACGAAATAAATTATTGTTATACTACAACTATAAATACTACAACAATTTTTGAGAAAAAGTATAAAAAATAGAAGTATACGATTTTGGGAAAATGGAAAAATAAGAAGAGAAGTGCATAAAAGAAAGAACAAAAGAAATAAGGAAGGAAATGAGTTGTATGAATAAAATAAAAAAATTACAACTAAGGAAGAAAAAAGGAATCACTTTAATTGCTCTAGTAATAACAATTATTGTACTGTTAGTATTAGTAGGAGTAAGCATAGCCATGCTTACAGGAGAGAATGGAATAATCGTAAAGGCACAAGAAGCTTCTTTTAAATCCAAAATAGCAAAAGTTGATGAGCAATTTAAACTTTATATAAACCAGAAAAAATTAGAGAATAGAAAATTTGAAAAAGGAACCTTAAACATAGGAGAAACAAGTCTTTTTTACAATACAAAAGAAGAAAATGAACAAGGAAATATCTATACTGTGCTAGAAGAAATAGATAAAGAATTTGTCAAAGAATTTGAAGTAATAAAAGGAGAAATGTATTATTTCACACAAAATGAAAGAGAACTACAATGGGCATTAGAAGTGGGAATGAAAACAAATCCATATGAAATAGTAGATGGAGTATTAATATCATCAGATAAGAACTTATCTTTAATGGATGAAAGCACAGGAACCATTACTATACCAGAGAGGGTAGAAATAGTAGGAGAAGGAACATTTGCCAAATTAGAAGGAATGAAAAAAATTATTATACCAGCTACATGCAAAGCAATTAAAGAAAATGCTTTTAATGGAAATCCTACATTAGAAGAAGTATTAATATTAGCAGAAGGAAATAAGGGATTAGAAAAAATAGGAGGAACAGCTTTTGAAAATTGTACAAGTTTGCAAACTATTTCTATGCCAGATACTGTAAAACAATTGGGGTATGCAGTTTTTAGAAATTGCCAAAACTTAGTAAATGTAAAGCTTTCTAGTAATATACAAATCATAAATAGCCATACTTTTGCAGGTTGTTCTAAATTAAGAGAAATTACAATTCCAGAAGGAATAAGAGAAATAAAAGGATTTGTTTTTCAAGACTGTACCATTTTGAGTAAAGTCTCTCTTCCAGAAAGTTTAGAACAAATGGAAAATGAATGTTTTTTTGGTGTAAGTTCTTTAGAAGCCATAAATTTAGCAAATGGAAACCAACATTTTTTATATGAGAATGGAATATTGCTAACAAAGGATAGAACAAAAATGTTTGCAATTGTAAAACAAGCAATCAATGGAAATACCTTTGTAGTACCAACAGGAATTGAATATATATCAAATGGAGTATTGGTGGGATTTGGACAAATAAGTAAAGTGATCATACCATCTACAGTTACTCAAATAGAAGCTGGTTTTTTCCCATGGACACTAGAAGAAATAGAAATAAATAAAGATAATCCTAACTATACATCAGTTAACCAGCAATTACTTAGTAAAGATAAGAAAATATTATATTTTTGTTATTCAAAAGCACAGACCATTACTTTAGAAGAAGGAATTGAAACAATCAAAGGGAGTGCATTAGGAAATTGTTATTATGTAACAACAGTCAACTTTCCATCAACATTAAAAAAATTAGAATCGATGTCTCTAACAGGGATGAATTCTGTAAGAAATATCAAGTTAGGAAAAAATTTAGAAGAAATAGATAGTTGGACATTTGCTTATAATAGTGGGTTAGAAAATGTTGAAATTGATTTAGAAAATCCACATTTTATGTCAGAAAATGGAGTAATTTATACAAAAGATAAAACAAAATTAGTATTATTTGTCAATAATGCAGCAACTAAATTGGAAATACCAGAAGGGATTAAGATAATAGGAGATTCAGCATTTGTAAGTAGATATCAATTAGCAGAAGTTATCCTTCCAACCAGCTTAAAAACGATAGAAGCAAATGCATTTTATGAATGTAGAAATTTAGCTAAAATAGAAATTCCAAATAATGTAGAAGAAATAAGTTGGAGTGCATTTGTAGGATGTTCTAATTTAAAAGAAATTATAATTGATAAACAACCAGGAAGTATAAAGGATTCACCATGGAGCTGTGTTTATGGAGATAGGGCTGTTAAATGGCTAAGATAAGCTAAAAGATGCTTTTTAAATAAGCATCTTTTTTTGAGCAAAAATTAATAAGAATTAAGAAAAAATAAATTGACAAAATTTATGATAAAGTCATATAATTGACACAAAATAAAAGCAAAATTTAACACTTAAAAAGGAATGAATAAAAATGGAAGGATTAACAAAAAAACAAGTAGAAGAAAGAAAAAAAGAAGGAAAAATCAATTATGATACTAGTGTACCAACCAAAAGTATCAAAAAAATAGTGTATGATAATTTTTTTACCTTATTTAATTTCATTAATTTATTATTAGGAATTGCTATATTTTTAGTAGGATCCTATAAAAATATGTTATTCTTAGGAATTATCATTCTTAATACAGCAATTAGTACAATACAAGAAATTCATTCTAAAAGAATCATAGACAAACTTTCTATTTTAGCAACCAACAAAACAACTGTGATTCGTGATGGGAAAAAGCAAGAAATATCTATTTATGAATTAGTATTAGATGATGTGATAGAATTAAAAACAGGAAACCAAGTAGTAACAGATAGCATAATTGTAGAAGGAAATGTGCAAGTAAATGAATCTTTTATTACAGGAGAACCAGATACCATTTATAAAACCAAAGGAGATACCATTTTATCAGGAAGTTATATTGTAAGTGGAAAAAGCACTGCAAAAGTAATGCATATAGGAGAAGAAAATTATACTGCCAAAATTTCAAGTGGTGCTAAATATGTAAAAAAAGTAAAATCTGAAATTATGAATTCTTTAAATAGAATTATTCGTTTTTTAAGTTTTGCAATTATTCCAATTGGAGCAGCTCTATTTTATACACAAATTCAAATTGACAATATTACATTTCAAGAGGCTGTTGTGAAGAGTGTGGCAGGAATTATTGGAATGATACCAGAAGGGCTTGTATTATTAACAAGTACTGTTTTGGCGGTGAGTGTGCTAAAACTTTCTAAAGAAAAAGTATTAGTGCAAGAATTATATTGTATTGAAACTTTAGCAAGAGTAGATACTTTATGTTTAGACAAAACAGGAACCTTAACAGAAGGAAAAATGGAAGTAAAAGAATATGAACCTGTGCAAAGAAGCAAAAAAGAAATGGAGAATATATTAAGTAATTTAGCCAAATATTCAGAAGATGAAAATTCTACGATAGAAGCGATAAGGAATCATTTTACCAAAAGTGAAAAAGAATTAAAACCTGTGCAAAAATTTGCCTTTTCTTCTAAAAATAAATGGTCAGGAATTACTTTTGAAGGAGAAGGAACTTACATTATTCGGAGCACCAGAAATTGTTTTAAAAAATGAATTTTTTAAATATCAAGAAACAATAGAAACTTATGCTAAAAACTATAGAGTATTGGTATTAGCAAGTACTAATGAAAAAATCGAGCAAGATGAACTGCCAGAAAAAGTAGAGCTAATAGGTTATATAGGTATTTTAGACAAAGTCAGAAAAGAAGCTAAGCAGACATTGAAATATTTTGAAAAACAAGGTGTTGAAATGAAAATTATTTCTGGAGATAATCCTATCACTGTTAGCAAAATTGCAAAACAGGTAGGATTAAAGAAATATGACAAATACATTGATATGACGATGGTAGAAGAAAAAGAGATAGAAAAAATAGCTAATACTTATACAATCTTTGGTAGAGTTTCGCCACTTCAAAAAAAGCAGTTAATAGAAGCTCTGCAAGAAAAAGGAAAAACAGTTGCTATGACAGGAGATGGCGTAAATGATGTATTAGCTTTAAAAACGGCAGATTGTAGCATTGCAATGGCAAATGGAAGTGATGCAAGCAAAGCAGTGGCACAATTAGTTTTATTAGATTCCAATTTTGCTTCCATGCCAAAAGTAGTAGCAGAAGGAAGAAGAACCATTAACAATATAGAGAGATCAGCCACTTTATTTTTAGTAAAAACTATTTATTCTGGACTATTAGCAATTTTGTTTTTATTCTTAGGAGAAGCTTTTCCATTTGTACCAATTCAAATGAGCCTAATTGGTACAGTTACAATTGGTTTACCATCTTTTTTATTAGCTTTAGAACCAAACAAGGAAAGAATACAAGGAAAATTTTTAAAGAATGTAGTCAGAAGAGCGATGCCAGTTGGTTTAACAGTAATTTTAAATATTCTAATATTAACAGTTTTTAATAAAAGAGGAATAATTACAGAAGAACAATATTCAAGTATGTGTGTAATAGGAACAGGAATTTGTGGAATTATACTATTATTTACATTTGCTAAAACAAGAAAAAGTGAAAATAGTAAATTGCCAGTCTCTATTTTTCGCTTATCATTAGCTCTTTTAGTAACAGGATTGTTTATTTTAGGATTGACAGCTTTTAATTGGTGGTTTAATATTGCACCTCTTATACCTCTTATGCCTTTTATTCCTTTATTAATTATTATCTCTTTATGTCAGTTAATATTTAGTTATTTTATGAATAGTATAAAAAAAGATGAAAAAAAGAAAGTATTACAATAATTATAGTAATACTTTCTTTTAAATAGAAAAATAATTAAGTTACAAGAAGTCAAGTGTTGTGCTCAAGTGAAGATTAGCTTTCCACGTCAATTTCTTCTACAGAAGAGGAATCTTCTATGGAAGGATCGACTGTGGATGATTCTGTATCTTGTGTTGGATATTGTGAAATTCCACCACAATATCCAGTCCTACTACATACGCCATTTTCAAAAGAATGGCTATAATATACATGGTAGTAGATGTTACAAGTTTTACAGCAGAAATCATATCTTGAACAATATGAATCTGCTGAAGGGTTAGGATTTGGTATCTGACTATGAGATACCAATTCCTGATAAGCAGGACTCATGACAAGTTCCATGAGATCCATGTTATCATATACTCCATGACCATGATCATGTGGTTGAGATTGGACCACATTTCCACAGTCTTGGCACGTTGAGAAACTACCATCATAAATATAATTATGATTGGCAGTTTCTCTTGCCTCAATGCAGAGGCAATACCGAATGTGGGATTGGGAATCTCTATATTCCCAATCACCAAATTGGTGATTGGTGTGGTAAGTACGTTTGCACATATCACCACACAATTCACAACTAAAATACTCATAAATTTGTGCATAAATTTTTACGAGTTTTAATTCACCACAAGGAACACAGGTTCCTTGTGTTTCTTGATGTGAACCACATAACTCACAATCTTTAACTTCTATGTGGGTATCATTAATACCCGTTTGATTGTAAGTTATGGTATAAATGCAATCTTCATCTCTGCTAAGAGAGACCGTTTCCTTGCATACATTGCAAGTTTTTGAAGATTGCACCTTGTGTGTCCCACTTACCTCATTATTAGAGGTAATTTGAACAGTTTCCTGTCCAAATTGGTGGGGCTGAACCTGTTCTTCTCCACAAGAACAGGTTCGAACGTCGTATTCATTGTCCCTAAAACTCCAATTTCCCCAACTATGTTGGTGAGTTTCAGGTTCATCTTCTGTACCTGGCTTGTTATCTGTGCCAGGTTCATTTCCTGATCCTGGCGTATTATCTGTGCCAGGTTCATTTCCTGATCCTGGCGTATTATCTGTGCCAGGTTCAT
>CAMXLV010000056.1 GCA_947244675.1 uncultured Clostridium sp.
AGTAAATATTCAGATGGAAAAAGATGATCAACATCTTGTAAGCCTATGGCTGTTTTCCAAATTAAACTCTTCTCTTTTTGTATTGGTTCTCCTTGAATAATATATTCTGTTAGTTGTTTTTCAAAAATTTTATCCATCTGAATTCACTTCCTATCTATACAAATATTATACCATTTTTAAGCAAAATTGGAATAGAAACTAGTTGTTATATACAAGTGATTAACTTGTTATTTTAATAAATCTTCAATAGTACAATTTAATGCTTTTGCAAGCATTAAAAGAGTATCTCCTTGTGCCTTAGACAAATCATTTTGGCCTTGTTCATAAGATCTAATGGAACGAACATTTACACCACTTAATAAAGCAAACTCTTCTTGAGTAAGCTTTCTTTCTTGACGAAGTGTTTTAAGAGATGAAACAGAAGGAAAACATGCTTCTATTTTCTCTATTGTCTTCATTTCATTTGCCTCATGATATGGATAATATAGAGCCACAAGTTTTCTAAATTGCATTACAAAAAAGTATTTCTTTAAATGATTTGTTCATATGCCAGTGAGCACTTGCTAATCTCAGCTATTCTAATATTTTTTGTTCTACCAATTAACATAGTTACCGAATTAACTTTTTCATCCTGTTGAAAAATCTTTAATTCAGCAAATCAATTTTTCTTCATTATAATCTCTGGCAAAATAATCGCATACTCGTTACCAAAATCTAATTCCGCTTTATCTATCCATAATACAATATGTTTTATCCTCAAAGCTTTAATGCTATATCCTTTATTTACTAACGATTCAAAAAAACAACTAAAAGCATTTGAAAATTTAAAAAGTTTAGAAATTTTTCCAGATTTTAGAGATCAGTAATCATTGATATAAACCAATTCATCTCCTGAACAAACAGACAAAATTTCTGCTTTTTTGGATTTGCTTTTGAACATACCCAAATGAATATTACTATGGGTTAATTGTAAAATTAATTCTTCTGGCTCCTTATAGATAATGTTATTATAACTTATGTTAGTAAAATTTTTCATATAAGAAAAAATATTTTTATTACAATGAATATAAAGTTCAGTTTTAGCCCTAGTTAATCCCACATAAATTTGTCTTTTTTTCTTATCATCATTTAATGATAAGTTACTTAGTAATAAATAAACAATGTCAAATTCATGTCCTTTTGATTTGTGAATAGTTGATACTATAACTGGAGATTTCTCATATTCAGAAAAGTCTTCAATTTTAGACTCTTTTACAAACTCAATAAAATCTGTAATATATTTATTGGGATAAAGTTCTGCATATTTACCAATAATTCGTTTAACCAAATTAATATCTGTACTCTTAGAATACCTAAAATATAATTCATTTTGTGCGTTATGCCATGTTTCTTCAGAAATTATAGGAGATTCTCCATTTTTTTATAAAATATTTTATCTCTACTAAATTATATAAATTAAAAGATGTATTAGATTGAACTAATGAGGCTTGAATATTGTTCTTGTTCAATAAGGATAACACTCTTAATGCTTCCTCATTCGTTTGAGTTAAAACTGCAATCGTTTTGTTTTTATAATTTTGAGAAACAATATGTTCTACAATCGCATTTTCCATATACTCGGATTTATGTACAACAATTTCTGTGTTTCCAGATTCTTTTCTTACAAAATTAATTGGGTTGGTCTTCATTCTCTTTTCAATATTTTTTACAAACGCATTTGAAAGATCAATAATCTTTTTAACACTTCTATAATTATCTAACAATTCATATTGCTTCCCATTTTCTTTGTGACATATTAGTTTTTGCATATATTCTGGATTTGCATCTCTAAATTCATATACACATTGATCATCATCTCCAACAGCAATCACTTTCATTTCTGGATTCTTATCAATCAACGCTTGAATTAAATTATAGTCTTTTTCGTCCATATCCTGAGCTTCATCAATTACTAGTACTACTTTAGTGATTTTTGATGGTTCTGCTTCACCACTATTTATTAAAATAGTAGCAGATTCAACAACATTATCAAATTCTTCTGCGTTTCCAAGCTTACCTAATAAATCAAAGCAATAGGAATGGAAAGTTTTAATATCAACATAATTCGCTGCGGATCCAATTAATTTTATTAATCTGGTTTTAAATTCATTTGCTGCAGCACGTGAAAAGGTTAACATAAGCAGTTGCTCAGATTTTATATCCTCTAACAATAACAAAGAAGCTAGCTTATGAACTAAAACTTTAGTTTTTCCAGAGCCCGGACCTGCAAATACTGCAATATATTGTGAGCAATCATCATCAATAATCTTTTTTTGAATATCAGACAATTCTCCAAATACTTTGTTATACTTAGCAGGTGTAATAGTTCTTTTTATTTCTCCTTTTTTATCTCCCTCAAAATACTTTTTAATAAACCCATCATATTGCAAATGAAAATAATCATGAACAAATTCTAAAGCTTGATTGTAGTCTTTAACCAGCATATTTGCGTATTTTCCTACAATATGAATTTGTTCAGTTTTTAATTCATAATGCTCTTTTAATATTTTATAATCTTCATTTTTATACTGAATTTTATTATCCAAGATTAATCTCTTTATATGCATAGCATTATAAAGCACTAAAAATCCGCCTTCAATAGTGATTACTCCTATTTTTGAAAGATAAAGTAATGATTCTTGAATTTCTTCATAAACACACTTTTCTGTATTTGAAAATAAATCTAATCTGTTATTATAACCTTCTAATAATTCTACCATTGAAAATGAAACAAAATCACTATCTTCTGTATTTGCTTTATTGAATAAATATTCTAATATAAAACTTGCAATATCTATTCTTTTTTCCATTCTTTTTGAAAGTTCTTCTTTTGATGATTTTATTTTGATTTCATAACTATTCTCTGAAGTTTTTAAAGTTTTTTCTATGTAATTACTTATTGTCCAATAAAATAAAATTGTTTTAATGCTTTTTATCGTTGGTTTGTTAACATTTTCTTTTATTGCTGAATCATTTACTTCTTTTAAATCAATAAAATGAGTATTCTCATCAATTTTTTTTAAAATGAATCTTTCCAATGCAATAAATTCTTCAAAATCTGTTATGATTTTATGCTTTTCATTTGTTTTAATATAAGCCGTCATATCATTTGAATCTGCCAAAATTTTGCATTGCCTCATCTTATCTATCAATGCAATAACATATATTTTATTAATTCCTAATATATCAGCTATATAATCAACTCTAGATTCAGCCTCTGCCTCTTTTAAAAGAAATGTATTTTTACCGGAAATTAAATGAGAAAGAATGCGAATAGCGTCTGTAGTTTCTGTTTCAGAAAATAAACCAGATTTTTCTATAATCTTTCTTGCATCTATAAGATTTTTTACATGTATACTAGTTGCAAAAATTCTTGGAGAATTAAGACCTCTGCTGATATACCCTGCTTGCTCAAGTGCTGCAATAGCAGTTCTAACACTTGTTTCTATATTCACAATATCTTCATCCCAACCTGCACATCTTGCAAGTTCCAATGCTGAGCATGTAAAAGAATTGTTTTTAGAAGACATCGTTTTAATTGCTTTCCAAATCTGTCTAATATTCGCAATAGATAATTTGGTTTGCTTCAAAAGCAAAAAATGCTTATCTAAATCATCTTCATTAAAAAATACGATACATTCTGCCTGAATGTTTTCATTTCTCCCAGCTCGACCTGATTCTTGAACGTAATTCTCTAATGAGTCTGATATTTCATAATGGACCACTAATTTCACATCAGATTTATTTACTCCCATTCCAAAAGCTGATGTTGCGACCATAACTTGAATTTCATTATTGATAAATGCCTCTTGATTTTCCACCTTATCATTTTTATCCATTTTACCATTAAAGGCTAAAGCACTGATGCCATCTTGGTTTAACTTTTCTGCAATCTTATGAGTTTTCTTTGTGGTAGACACATAAACTATCGTTGGACAATTCCTATCTTGAATAATCTCTCGTAAAGATTTATATTTTTCATCTTCTGTTTCTTTTAGTTCAACTTTATAATGAAGATTCTTTCTTTCAGCAGCGGTTGCAAAAATTTCCAGAGAAATATCTAATTTTTCTTTAAAATAGTCACAAATATCTGTAATGACTTTTTGCTTTGCAGTTGCAGTAAAGCAAGAAATTGGAATATTATAATCCAAACTTTTTAATTCTTGTAAATGCTTAATGAAATCTGCTATATAAAGGTAATCCACTCTAAAATCTTGTCCCCATGAAGAAAAGCAGTGTGCCTCATCAATCACAAAGCGAATAATGTTTCTAGAAAGTAGCATTTTTTCTATTGTCTTACTTCTCAACAACTCAGGAGAAATATATAATATAGAAACATCTCCACTGAATACACGCTCTATTGCATTTTGGCGTTCAATTGGATTTAGCATTCCATTTATAGTTACTGCTGATGTAATATTAACTTTTTCTAATCCATCTACTTGATCTTTCATTAAAGATTGCAATGGCGATATGACCACTGTTAAGCCCTTTGAAGTTTCACCTGCAATCAATGCAGGCAGCTGGAAGGTAAGAGATTTCCCACCACCAGTTGGAAATACCGCAAGTAATGACTTCCCATTTACAGCAGCTTGAACAGCATTTTCCTGCAGCTTTTCTCCATTGTAAGTTCTAAAGTTTTTATAGCCAAAAATTTCTTCTAATCTATTATGAATATTAAATTTTGAATTACAATATTTACACCCCTGTTTACAAGCAACACCCCTTAACGCTTTAAAAACTTTGTCTATTTTAGGAAAATTCACTTGTACCCATGGTGATACTACCTCGTTTTTTTCTCCAGTGGAGATTAGTGCAAGTGCATAAGCTAATTCAACAGGATAAGCAAAAATTAAAGAATCCAAGTCACAATTAGTGCAAATATCATTTTTAAAATAAACACTTATATCTTTTTTTAAATTCCAGCTTTTATTCCACTTGACATACTCAAAAAAACCTATAAATTTATCCTGTTCAAATAATAATGTTCCAAAAATACTTTTCAAAAGCTTAGGTAATCGTTCAAAAGCATCTA
This sequence comes from uncultured Clostridium sp., assembly GCA_947244675.1. The sequence goes on from CAMXLV010000056.1 coordinate 5,075, forward strand.
ATTCACAATTAAATAAATCTCTAGTTTTTTTACAATCATTCAAAGGATTATTCAATTCATCTATTATAACTTTATCATCCTTTAAAAGATTATGATGTATCTTTTTAGGATAGATTAAAGGTGAAATACATAAAGTATCGATAAAAACATATTTTTCTTGCAGCAATTGAGATTTAAAATATTTTGCATCATGTACTATAATATTATGTCCACAAATAAAATAATTTTCCTTTATAAATTTTAAAAAAATATGCATTTCTTTACCATGATAGTAAGCCTCAGTATCTCTTAGTGCAGCAATATCAGCAATTTTTTTATTTTGGTTTAATTCTAAATCTACAAACACTATAGATTTCATATTCATTCCTCCCATTTTAATTTGAAATCAACTCTTATATTTTCTTTCTTTAACATTCTAATATATAGAATCATAGTTGGAATAAAATCTAATGTCATACCAATTCCAAACATTAAGGCTATCCCTAATAATGTTGGAACAAATACACCTGTTAAATATAATATAAACATTATTCCATAATAAAACCCATCGATACATAAAGATTGAATCAGCATATAATTTGTTTTGCCCAGTCCATAAAATGTACTATCAAAGATACAACTATTAAATAGAAAGGTAATATAAAAACCTATTTCAATCAAGACTATATTAAATACAGTTTCATAATTTTCAACATTCATAACATACTGTAAGAATGGCTTCCAAATAGGAATGCTTAAAAGATACAAACTAGCAAAAATACTAGTTAAAATTAGATAACCAAAGGTTTTATTTTGGATGTTATCTTTATTCTCTCCAACTTCTTTTTTTACCAAGTCTGCTAGTGCTAATCCTGGCAGTAATAACCAATTCCATATAAAACCATTTGCCAACCAATAATTTCCTTGTTCGGAAACGACATTGGTCATACGAACAACCATAACCATAAAAGCTAAATTTCTTAAAAAAGATTCAATTCCTGAATATTTCCCAACCTTGAACCAATCTTTTAACCAGCTAAAGCTCCATTTTGTTTTAGAAAATAGATTAATATTTTCATGAAGTAATAAGATTGAAATAATGACTAATACCGCATTCACAATCATATTTGAAAATGCTATACCATTTACTCCTAGTTTTGCTGAAACATCCAAATTACTTACTAGGAATGTGTCTAATAGAACAGATAAAAGCATTTGTACGCCTAAAACAATATAGAGATGCTTGTCCTTTTTCATTGTTACTAATACTAATGACATAAATCTCCATAGAGTTGAAAAAAGCGCTGCAATCGTTTCTAAACGGACATATGTCACAGTAGCATCCACTAAAACATCTTCTTGAGCCATTAAAACTACCAATGGTCTAGCACAAGAAATGATGACTATAGAAACTAGTAAATAAATTCCTGCAGTGACTACAAGTCCTGTTCTTACTTTATTAGCCAGTTCTTCTTTATTCATTAAAGATTTTCCTAGTAGAAAAAACAATGGCAAGATTAAAGCCTCTTGAATGACTTCATAAAATAGATTTACCCATTGAAGCTGACTAGCAATATTAATTCCATTATCACTGGGCATATTTCCTAAAAAGAAAAATCTTACTGTTTGATAAACTGTTGGTAGTAGCATGGTAGCAAGTATAGCTATCCATAGTCTAAAATTTACAGTTTTTAAAGCTCTTACAACTTTCATTTTAACCTCCCAAATTTTCGCCTTAGTAATTAAAAATTATAAATTTATTTAGAATATTTACTTGAATAAACCACTTATTTAAATGATTTTTTCCGATTTTCCAATAATATTTTACCATTTTTTTCCGTTTTTCCAAATAATTTTAACCTTTATGTTTTATTTTCTAAAAAATAGTAGCATGAAAGATTGTTGACTATTTATTGACAAAGCTATTGCTGGATTTATATCTATGTGCATAAACTTTTGTTTCACATTTTTGAGCAATCGTTTTTATATTTTATTTTAAATGATCCAGATAAAAATATAATGACTTCCATTCTTAATGATGATGACGAGGAATATCAAAGGCTTCACTCTCTTATTCCTGATTTTGGTCCTTCTCCTAGTATTGATATTGAAAAAACATTTGAACTTATTCCAAACAAAGATAAACAGTTTTTATTGATGAACTTAAAAAAACTCTCTTTAGAGAAATGATTATTCTTAAATGCCTTAAATATGGTTATGAGGAAAAGGTTGAATACGATTTCGTAGAAGAATCTTGGTTTAGTGGGCCTTACCCTATGTTCTTACTGTGATGTGGATGTCTTCATTCCTATTGATATTTACAACATTATTAATTTTATCCTTTTGTCCAACTTCCTTATCTAGGCTTTTTCTCATTCCTCTTTCTTTTTATTCCTATTTTTCTAATTTACTATAAAAACAAAAATTACTACAAAAAGGGAATTCAACCCCTATTTGTAGTAAAATTCTTAGAACATATGCAATTCGAACTTTCTAATTTAAAACACTGGATTTTCAATTTAAGATATAAATTTATTTTTTCAAAATCCAAGAGCCATTTTTATCTGAAGTCTTTTCTTCAAGATATTTCGCATTCTTTAATTCTTTTATAACTCTATTAATTGTCGATTCGGATTTACCTATTTTTTTCGACAACTCTATACGCGTAATATACAAATTAACTTTTATTAATTCTAAAACTTTTATAGCATTAGAACTCAATTTTACCTTGTCATTTACCTTGTCATTTACCTTGTCATTTACCTTGTCATTTACCTTGTCATTTTCATAATTGGCATTGTATATTACAACACTAAAATGAGTCTCACTAGCATTAAAATCAACATGATTTTTATTGTCATTAAATAATCTATTTGTGCCGTTTTTAATCTTATCAAAACCACTGCCACGACGATCCATAAATTTCATTCTAGCAAATACATCAGCTAGTATTGGATTTCTTCTTATAGATGGTACATCAGCATTAAGTTCTCCACTAAATATCATACCAGAGGGCATGGGTCCTGGTGATGTTACAACAAGTCTATTATCATAAATATCAATAGTTACTTCTGAACCAACATTTGTATATTGTCTATGGATTAAAGCATTAACAATGGCCTCACGAACAGATATTTCATCATACTCAGGCATTTCAATTCTACCCTCGGGTGCCTTTTTCCATTTTTTCTTAGTATTATTTTTAACAAAATTTAATGCAGAATCTAAAATTTTAACTAAACCACCTGAAAATTCAGCGTCATCTGATGCTTCTTCTAATGAAGTTTTATTTAAGCCATTCCATCTAGTACAGAAAACTCGATTATGTCTATAAATATTTTGATCTGCTAATAGACACCCAGCATTAGACAAATAACCCTCACTATTCATTAAAGAAAAAGAAATATAATCATTATCTGTAATTTTAGTAAATGTTTTGTCATAAAACGTAGCTTCAAAGAAGGAAAATGAATAATCACTCTTTAGAAATGACGTTATAATAGAATCAAAAGTCTTATTTTGCCCCTTTAATATGAGTTCCTCCAAAATATGTCTAGGTGCAATAATACTTTGATTACCACTTCTGATATAAGCTTCTCTAACACCATCAGCAGCATAATAATATGGAGTAGATGGACCTGATAAAACTTTGACAGTAACATAAATAAGTCCATTTTCGTTATGAGGCTCTAAAATAAAAGTTGGAACGGGAGATATTTTGGCATTAATTATCTCAGAAATTTTATCACATATATATTGAGGATCAGTAATACCAACTAGCTTCTTATCATCGTTAACACCAAAAAATAGTGTACCACCCAAACAATTACTAAATGCTGATATACTTTTCAACCAACTTCTAGGTTTATTCACTTCCAATTTTTCTTTAAAATCATAATCAGAGCATTCTGCTATTAATCTACTTAATGACATAGAACATCCTCCTCAATTTTATTATGTATTAATTATATCATTTTTTCTTTCAAAAAACACTCAAAAAAACAAATTATCAAATTTGTTAAATAAAAAAGAAAAATTCACTTAAACGGTGTATTTTTCGTTTATGCACTGTTTATTTGGTTTTTAAAATTATAGTCAATATGAACCCTATACTTTCTTTTTCCTGTATTAATAACTGATATATTAGTTATTAGTTTTAGAATTAATCTGTCATCTATTTTACAATTTGTTATTTTGAAAATGATAGTATTATTATGTTGGTTGTTTTTATTTAAATTCAATTTCAACTCATTCTTTTTGCTAGTTAATTCTGCTATTGCATGCTTTAGTTTATCTTCAGTTATTTTCCCTTTAGCATATTCCTCAAATTTTTTTTGAAATTCTACATCGATTTGTTTCATTTCTTTTTTTATCTTTTGAATGCTTGTTTCATTATAAAAAATAAAGTCAGAATCATTTATCTTTGAGAGCTGTGTTTGGATATCCTCTTTTAAAATATGTTTTAAGTCATTTATATAGATTCTAGTCTTACATCTACTACATACAAAAAAATATTGATTCATAGATTTAGAATAAGTATATCTCATAATTTTATTACAGCAGCCACATTTAACCATATTTGGATAAGGATTGATATCGACCTTATCCTTTTTCTTTGGTTTATTTAATCTTATATCTTGAGCTTGATTAAATGTTTTGCCATCAATGATTTGTGGTAGTCCATGTTCTATAACAATAGGGTTAGGATTTAATGTTCTTTTGCCATTCATATAAAGATATTTCCGATTGATGATTTTACCTGTATATCCTTCATTTGTTAGAATCTTATAAATGGTACAATCTTTCCATTTATACTTATGTTCAGTTAATGAAGATTGATCATTATATTTTATATACCGATAATATCCAGGTGCAATAATACATTCTTTGGTTAATTGGCTAGCAATGGCTTTAGTACTAAAGCCTTCTATGTACAAAGAAAATATTCTTTTAACTACATTGGCCGTTTCCTCATCGATGATGTATTGACCATCTTTATCTATAGTTAATCCATAAAAGGCTCCAGGTCTTGAATTTAATAGTTTTGTTTTAGCCTTATAATCAAAGGTGGTTTTTATCTTCTTTCTTATATCCTTTAAATACATTTCATTAAAAATATTTTTAAAAGCAGCAAATTCATCCATTAATCCTTTATTGTCATAATTATCATCAATAGCAATAAACCTTATATCGTTTATTAAAAATATTTCATCTAGATATTTGCCAACCTCTAAATAATT
>CAMXLV010000057.1 GCA_947244675.1 uncultured Clostridium sp.
TTGGGCCACAAGAATAAATTTTTACCTCTTTTCCTGCTATTGGCTTAAATATCTCCTTCTTTTTACTTAGGGTATTATAAAAATAAAGTTCCATTTTTTCCTCCTTTACCTTATTTTACTTAATTTGAATAGGAGATGTGAAAACAATTTTTTCACATCTCTTGTTTTATTAATCAATTGCTCTTGTTTCATTGGTTGCATTTGTTTGATTATTGGTATTGTTAGTTGTATTAGTATTTCCTGTCGTATTATTTGTATTTGTACTATTACTTTGGTTAGTTCCTCCCCCTGTATTATTGCTTGTGTTTGTATTTCCTGCTGTATTATTTGTGTTAGTATTATTGGTTGGTGTAGGAGGTTTTGGTGCTTCCTCTTCTTTTGGTTTGGTATGAATTGGACAAGTTTCATCTATTTTTCCTGTATTGGCTCCTGTTGCTCCATTGACTGGTTTCCACAATTGTAATTTTTCTTTTGGTGGTACTCCTCCAAAACTTCCTGGTTTTGTTTCCACATATTGTTCACAAAATTCTGTAGCTAATTTTTCAGATTCTGTACAAATTGTCTGAGTTCCATGTCCTTCACATTTTCCTGGTAAATTATCAGAAGTGAAAATTTCTTTATAGGATCCTGTACATCCTGTTGTTGCTGCACATCCTGTTATTTTACATACTACCTGTTCTACAATTCCACTTGGTCTTATAAATGTTTTTCCTTCTAAGCCTTTATGAATATCTGTCATAACATTATCCCATATTTGCCCCGCTGGATTGGTTCCAGACCATACTACTTCTTCTTGTTTGTCATATCCAAACCAACAAGCTGCTGCATAATATGGAGTAAATCCACAAAGCCATCTATCATTACTATTGTCTGTTGTTCCTGTTTTAGCTGCTACATCCATTCCAGATATAGCACAATAGGTTGCTGTTCCTTTTTTTACTGGTTCTTGCAAAATTGATTTGACAATATAAGCATTTTGTTCAGAAATAACTCTTCTTCTTTCTTGTTTTGGCATTAATACTGTATTACCACTATCATCTACTACTTTTGTGTAAAAAGTTGGGGTGATATATTCTCCATTGTTGGCAATGGCACTATAAGCTGCTGCCATCTCTAATGGGGTAATTCCATCTGAGATTCCTCCAATTGCTAATGGTAAACTCTCATCATTTAAGTCAGGATTAGAATTTTCTCCTGCTTTGTATAAACTAGTAATTCCAAAATTTCTTAAATAATCAATTGATTTTCCTGGTGTTAGTTCTTTCATTAATTTAACTTCTGGTACATTTTGTGAATAAGCAATAGCATCTCTTATGCTGATTAATCCTCTATATACACCTCCATCATCTCTTGGACGATAACCATTAAAGTCTGTTAAAACATCATCATATACAGTTGCTGCATTAATTACTTTTTCTTCTAATCCTGGTGCTACATCTGCAATTGGTTTGATTGCAGATCCTGGTTGTCTTTTTGCTTGAGTGGCACGATTCAAATTAGCTCCTGTTTTTTCTCCTAATCCACCAGAAACACCTAAAACGTTTCCTGTGGTATGGTCTATTATAATCATAGCTGCTTGTGTATGGTCATTTAACATACTTCCATCTGTTTTATCTGGATCTTTAACTTTTCCTGCTTTTATGTATTTTTCTTTTAAAGTTTCTTCCTCTACTCTTGCTTGAATATTTACATCTACTGTTGAATATATAGTAAGTCCACTACTATATATATAGTTTCTAGCAATTTCTCTTGAGATTTCTTTTTCTTCCATTACTTGAGAAATTACTTGTTCAATTACAGCATCTGTATGGTAAGAATAGCCTGAAGAGGTTGCAATAGCTCCTTTGCTAAATGGTAATCCTTCTTCTACTTTGGCAACTGCTGTGTTATAATCTTCTTCGTTTTCAATATAGCCTAGTTCTTTCATTTTGCTAAGTACTGTTTTGGTTTTCTTTTTTATTTTTTCAGTGTTATCTTTGTTCTCATCAAATGGATCATAGGCATTTGGTGAACTATTAATTCCTGCCATGAAGGCACATTCTGCTAAATCTAAGTCTTTCGCACTTTTGTTAAAGTAATACTCCGCTCCCAATTCTACTCCATGTAAATTGTTAGAACCAACAAATAGGATATTTAAGTATAACTCTAAGATTTGGTCTTTTGATATCATTCTTTCTACTTGATAAGCTTTTGCCCATTCTTTTACTTTTCTAAAAATTCCTTCTATTCCAGATGATTCATCATCTTTGGTAACATTTTTTACTAATTGTTGTGTAATGGTACTTCCCCCATATGAACTTTTCCCTAATACGGTATGTACAATTGCTCCTGCTGTTCTTTTAAAGTCTACTCCACTATGTTTATAAAATCTCTCATCTTCAATGGCAACATAAGCTTTTGGTAAGTATTCTGCCATATCCTCTAATGTGATGATTTTTCTTTTTTCATCTCCACTTAAATTCGCAATGACTGCTCCATTTGCATCAACGATTACAGAGTTTGCTGCACCTATTTTTAGTTCTTCTTTGGTTATTTCAAATTCGTCACCAAAAAGACCAAAGAACATTCCTGCTACAATTCCCGCTCCTGTTACACATAATAATAAAAATAGAACGATGATTATTTTTATGGCTAACATTAACTTTGGATGTTTACTTGAAAATTTCTTCTTTTTCTTTTGATTTTTAGTATTTTTTTTGTCTTCTGGTGGGCGTTGTTTATGTTCTACTTTTCTTGCCACGTTTGTCCTTTTTTCTTGTTGTATATTTTTTCTATTGATTGGTCTTTTTTGCGTAGTACTTTTTCCAACTTCATTTGTTCTTTTTTTGGGTGTAGATGACCTTTTAGTACTACTACTTTGTACTTTATGTGGGCGTGTTTTTTCTTTATCATTATTTCCATTTTTTCTATTATTACTTGGCATTTTATTACCCCCTTGTCTTTGACAGCTACATTATATTATATTTTTATAAAAAAGGAAAGCTTTTATATAAATTTTTAAGAATTAAAATCATTTAGTTTTTTTAAATTTCTCCATTAACTCCTAATAGTTTTGTAATTTGTACTTTATCTTTTTCTATTTGTTTCATAATTTCTAAAACTGGCTGTTTTTGATTAATCTGTGATTCATAAATTTGACATGCTTTATATTTGGTTTCTTTGTCATAATCAAACTCTTCTGGTTTTTGGTAAGAAATATCATAATCATTAATACAAATTCCATTAAATCTCTTTTTTGCAATTTTCACATTTTCTCTAACATTTACTATTACTGCATTTTCATAGATATGATATTGATTTACCAATTCTTCTGGAAAATCAACATTTAAAATCATTTCAGCATTAGAAATTCCTTTTCTTTTATTATTTCCTACTGTTATCATAATACCATCTTCTTCTAATATTTGCTTTTCTAGTTTTTTAAATTTTTGAATATGATTTGTCACAATATTCATACTTTTATATTCTTTAGCAAGTTTTCTAATATTTACTAACATTATCTCTGATACATCATTTACTAAAATAGACAATTTAATATCTTGTTTTTTTCTTTTCTCTCTTTCTAAAATTTTCTCTAATATCTTATTTGTTAGCACTTCAAATAACCACTTTCCTTCTACTATTTCTAAATCATAGCTATGTAATAAGTTCACATATTCCTCTTGTGTTCGTATTTTTTCACTTAAAACTATTTTTTTACTAATCGCTTGTTCAAATACCTTTTTTGTTTTCTTAGCTAATTTTTGTGCTTTCTTAGCACTTATGCCCTGTTCCTTACAAATTGGCAAAATAATCTTATCTTGTTGTAGTTGAATCACTGTAAACAATCCCAAAATAAAATTAGGCTTGTCAGCTTCTTGAATATAATACAAAAAATCACCTTCATTTCTCTTTTTTCTTTCTCTTAATTCTATGAAGATGATTTTAGTTTTATTACGGGATTGGGGGACGTAGCAAAAATCCCTTCAAAAAGGGATTTGGGGACAGTCTTTATTTTAGTATAAGAAAATATTACTTTCATCACAAAAATAAAAATACTACATAGAATGCTTTTAAGAGATATCTATTATGCAAAATTGTGAATTTGTAACTTTTATTTCTATTCTTGCATGTTCTATTGCAAAAGATAAAACACAAGATGAACTAAATATTTTATCTGCTTTTTTCGTACAACTTCGGAGATACTCTAGCAACTTTATCCAACATAAATTTTTAATACCAGGTAATTTTAATTTATCACTATCAAAAAAGTATAAAAACAACTATCTTTCTTTCAATATTCACTTGTTTGAGAGAATTTAGTGGGGTGTCCCTCAATCCCTTCTAGGAGGGATTTAAAGAACGTCCCCCTATCCCTCATCAATAGTTGAGATGCCAAGCGTGATTTCTTCTAAGACATCTAGTAATACTCTTACTGTGTCTAATGCTGTAAAGATTGGTATGTTGTTTTCTACTGCACATCTTCTGATATGAGCTCCATCTGTTTCTTGGTCAATCGAATCAATGTTTCTCGTGTTTATAACATAACTTACATACCCTTTTCGCATGGATTCTAAAATTTCTTCACTACCTTCACTGATTTTCTTTTTGATTCTTGTTCTTATGCCATGTTTTCTTAAGAATTCAGCCGTTCCCTTGGTTGCTTCTATGTTAAATCCTAAGTTATAAAATCTTCTAATTAATGGCAAAGCATCTTCTTTATCTTTATCTGCTACTGTTAAAAAGATGGTTCCATAATTTGCCAAATGCATACCAGAAGATTGCAATGCTTTATATAAAGCTCTGGTTAGTTTTTTATCATATCCAATTGCCTCTCCTGTTGATTTCATCTCTGGAGAAAGGCAAGCATCTAATCCTGTTAATTTTGAAAAAGAAAATGCAGGTACTTTGACATACCATTTCTCTTTTTCTTTTGGATAGACTTCATTGATTCCTTGTTCTTTTAAGCTTTTTCCAAGCATAACTAATGTACCAATATCTGCTAAAGAATAACCAGTTGATTTTGATATAAATGGTACAGTCCTAGATGATCTTGGATTTACTTCAATCACATAAACATCTTCATTTTTATCTACAATAAATTGAATATTGTATAAACCAACAATCCCAATGCCTAATCCAAGTTTTACTGTATAATCTAATATCGTTTGTTTCGCTTTTTGACTTACACTAAAAGTTGGATAAATACTAATACTATCTCCTGAGTGAATTCCTGTTTTTTCAACATGTTCCATAATTCCAGGTATAAATACATCAGTGCCATCACACACTGCATCTACTTCTAATTCTTTTCCTATAATATATTTATCCACTAAAACAGGTTGTTTTTTATTAACTTCTACAGCAGTTTTTAGGTACTTTTCCAATGCTTTTTTATTTGACACAATTTGCATAGCTCTTCCTCCTAGCACATAACTTGGTCTTACAAGCACTGGATAACCAATCTCATCTGCAACTTTGATACCATCTTCTATATTCGTTACTGCTTCTCCTCTTGGTTGTAATAATTTTAGCTTTTTCATCACCTTTTCAAAAGCATCTCTATTTTCTGCTTTTTCAATTGCACTCACATCAGTTCCAATAATCTTTACTCCTAATTTAGAAAGTGGTTCTGCTAAGTTAATTGCCGTTTGCCCACCAAGTGCTGCAATAACCCCCTCTGGTTTTTCCAAATCAATAATATTCATTACATCTTCTACCGTTAGTGGTTCAAAATATAATTTATCACTTGTTGTATAATCTGTTGATACTGTTTCTGGATTATTATTAATAATAATTGCTTCATAGCCGTGCTTCTTTAATCGTCTGGATCGCATGAACGGTTGAATAGTCAAACTCTACTCCTTGTCCAATTCTAATTGGACCTGCTCCTAATACAATTATTTTCTTTTTCTTACTTATGATTGATTCATTTTCCTCCTCATAGCTTGAATAAAAATATGGCACATAACTTTCAAACTCACTACTGCAAGTATCAATCATTTTATAAACAGGATAAATTTTATGCTCTTTTCTTATTTTATAAATTTCTTCTTCTTTCTTTTTCCATATCTTAGCAATATATTTGTCACTAAATCCCATTTTCTTTACTTGTTTCAAAACTTCTATATTGTCTTTACTTTCTGCTAGTATCTCTTCTGCCTTTACAATATTTTTTATTTTTTCTAAAAAGAACATATCAATCTTCGTAATATTCTCTATCAACCCTAAATCTATATTTCTTCTCATTAATTCTGCAATAGCATAAATTCTGTCATCAGTTCCCTCTTTAATATATTCCATTAGTTCTTCTGTTGTAACTTTATTAAATTTGTCCATTTGAATATGACATACACCAATTTCTAGTGAACGAATTGCTTTTAATAAACTCTCTTCCAAAGTTCTTCCTACACTCATTACTTCTCCTGTTGCTTTCATTTGAGTACTTAATTTATTAGAAGCTAATGTAAATTTATCAAATGGAAATCTTGCCATTTTACATACAATATAATCTAATGCTGGCTCAAAACTAGCAGGCGTATTGGCTAACATGATTTCATCTAATCTCATGCCAACAGCAATTTTAGCAGACACTCTAGCAATTGGATAACCACTTGCCTTAGAAGCTAACGCAGATGAACGTGATACTCTTGGATTAACTTCAATTAAATAGTAGTTGAAAGAATGTGGATCTAATGCAAATTGAACATTACATCCTCCTTCAATTTTTAAAGCTCGAATAATTTTTAAGGCACTATCTCTTAATAGTTGATATTCTTTATTTGTTAGTGTTTGACTTGGTGCTACAACAATAGAATCTCCTGTGTGAATTCCCACTGGATCTAAATTTTCCATATTACATACTGTAATTGCTGTATCATTTTTATCACGGATTACTTCATATTCAATTTCTTTGTAACCTTTGATACTTTTTTCCACCAATACTTGTCCCACTGGGGAAAGTTTTAGAGCATGTTTGATAATTTCTTTTAATTCTTCTTCATTATCAGCAAATCCTCCCCCTGTTCCTCCTAAGGTAAAAGCAGGTCTTAAAACAACTGGATAACCAATCTTGTTAGCTGCTTGTATTCCTTCTTCTAAGGAAGTCGCTATAATGGATTCTAAAACTGGCTCTCCTAATTCTTGACACAATTTTTTGAATTTTTCCCTATCTTCCGCTTTTTCAATACTCTGGCTACTTGTTCCTAAAAGTTCAACTTGACATTCTTGCAATACTCCTTTTTTATCTAGTTGCATCGCAATATTTAAACCAGTTTGTCCTCCAATTCCAGGAAGAATGGCATCTGGTCTTTCATAACGAATGATTTTAGCAACATATTCGATTGTTAATGGCTCCATATAAACTTTATCTGCAATAGTAGTGTCTGTCATAATGGTGGCTGGATTTGAGTTTACTAATATTACTTTATATCCTTCTTCTTTTAAAGCTAAACAAGCTTGGGTTCCTGCATAATCAAATTCTGCCGCTTGTCCTATAACAATTGGGCCGTGATCCTATTACTAATACAGTTTTTATATCTTTTCTTTTTGGCATTTTTCTTCACCTTTCTTTTTTATTTCTTTAATAGTTGAATGAATTTGTCAAACAAGTATCCACTGTCTTGTGGACCTGGTGCACTTTCTGGATGGTACTGCACACTAAATACTTTGTCTTTTTTACATTCTACCCCTTCGATTGTATTATCTAAAATGTTTTTATGTGTTATGCTTAAGTTTGTCTTTTTTAAGGATTCTTCATCTACTGCATAACTATGGTTTTGACTTGTAATTTCTATTTTTCCATTTTCTAAGTTTACTACTGGATGGTTTCCCCCTCTATGTCCAAATTTTAATTTATATGTTTTGGCTCCATAAGCTAAACTTATCATTTGATGTCCTAAACAGATCCCAAATATTGGATATTTTCCTTTTAATTCCTTGACTAATTTTATTACTTCTTTTACATCTTCTGGATCACCTGGTCCATTTGATAAAAAGACACCATCTGGTTTTAATGCAATAATTTCTTTAGCACTTGTGTTAAAAGGAACAACTGTTACATTGCAACCTCTTTTATTTAGGCTTCTTACAATGTTTAGTTTGATACCACAATCAATTGCTACAATGTTATATTTTGGATTAGCTGTTCTTGAATACCATTTTTTCTTACAGCTCACTTTGGCTACTGCATTTTTTGGTATTTGAATTTCTTGTAATTTTTTTAAGGCTTCTTTTTTACTTGTTGTAGAATCAGTAATAATTACTTTTCTGCTTCCTTTTTCTCGAATGCTTCTGGTTAGTTTTCTTGTGTCAATTCCTGCAATTCCTGGTATGTTATTTTCTTCTAAATATTCTGATAAGGTTTTTGTGTATCGAAAATTACTTGGCAAGTCATTGTACTCTCTTACAATCATTCCTCCTATGGTTGGTTGTTTGGTTTCATAGTCGTCATCTGTGATTCCATAGTTTCCAATTAAAGGATAGGTCATAACTACCATTTGATATGTATAGGAAGGATCTGATACAATTTCTTGGTATCCTACCATAGATGTATTGAATACAATTTCAAAAACGCCTTCTTTATTTGCTCCAAATCCATATCCATAGTATTCTTCTCCATCTTCTAGTACAATTTTTTTATCCTGTTTTTTCATAGTTTTTTCTTCCTTTCTAGGGCAAAAAAAAATAAGGAATGCTTATCTCCTTATCTAAAATGTAAATAAAAATAAAACAACAGTTAAGAAAACGCTTGCTTTTTTTATTTGGTTTGTTTTTCTTCCTTGTTTTCTCATTTTTATTTGCACCCTTTCTTTTTTTATCTTTTTTATTATAACAAATTTGAATTATGAATTGCAATACTTTTTATAAATTTTTATACATAACTTCCCTAATATAAAACAAAAGGAGTATGCTTGAAAATTTTGTTCTTTTAGATTGCTCTGCATACTCGATTTTTGTTCGTCTGCCAGATTTGCTTTGGCAAATTTGTGTGCAAAGTATTTATATTCTAGAAAGTTCAGAAAACTTTCCTAGAATATAAAAAAGCCAACAATAATTTCCACTGTTGGCTTTTGCTCTCTCTTTGGTTTTCGAGTTTCTCTAAACTACCTATACGATGAAATCCTCCACCGTAAGGTCGTTTATATTTTTTTGCCTCAAAAATCTTGCAAACCCTTTGGCATATTTATGCCTTGGGTTTTCTCTTGCTATCTTTTCCCAATATTTGACGACTTCTTCGTCGCCGTCAAATATTTCATCGTCGTCATATTGACAACGATGGAGATAGAACATTAATTCCAGGTCATAACCGACTGGAATTTCTGCCATTTCTAAGAAAAAGTAGTCGTTCCAATCATCAAAAAATGATTGGAATCCTTCGTATTGCATCTGGTCAGCTATCTTTCTTACTTCTTCTAACTGACCTTCTTTCAAAAGCTTTCGGAGTTTTTTTTCCTTAAGCTTTTTTAGTTCTTTAGCAAGAAACCGCTTGGTTTCTTGCCTGGTTATCCTTTGGTAACCTTCTTGCAATTTTCTCATTATTTTTTTCTCCTTTTTTCTAATTAGTTGCTGTTAGCCAGAGAGAGCTTGCAACCAATTTATGTAAATATTGTATCATTTTTCTTGTCTTATGTCAATCAATCATGGTAATAATTTTATTTAGGATTTATAATCTGTTATAAGAAAAATCTTCGATAAAATCTTTGATTTTCCGATACAATAAAAAAAGCCTAAAGAGTTTTTTCTAAACTACTTTATGCTTTTTTGTCTAACCTAACTATTTTTAACTATTCTTTGCTTGCAATATAACAAGCTAAATCTACTAATTTATTAGAATATCCCCATTCATTATCATACCAAGCAACTAATTTTACAAAAGTATCAGTAAGCATAATACCTGCTGTGCTATCAAAAATAGAAGTATGAGCGTCAGTTGTAAAATCAGAAGAAACTACTGGATCTGTTACATATTCTACAATTCCTTTCATTTCATTCTCAGATGCTTTTTTCATTGCTTCACAAATCTCTTCATATGTTGCTGATCTTTCTAAATTACAAGTTAAATCTACCACAGAAACATCAGCTGTTGGTACTCTAAATGCCATTCCTGTTAATTTTCCATTTAATGTTGGAATGACTTTTCCAACTGCTTTTGCTGCTCCTGTTGATGATGGTATAATATTACTAGCTGCTGCTCTACCACCTCTCCAGTCTTTTTTAGAAGCTCCATCTACTGTTTTTTGTGTTGCTGTCATAGCATGAACTGTTG
>CAMXLV010000058.1 GCA_947244675.1 uncultured Clostridium sp.
AGCCAACCACGGAAAAACACGCCAAATTAATTTTTATAACATGGATAATACCTTTTATTTTGTAGACTTACCAGGTTATGGTTATAGTAAAATGTCTAAAAAGGAACAAGAACAGGTAGGAAAATTTATTGAAGAATATTTATTTCATCGAAAAGAAATTGCTTTGATTGTATTTTTAGTAGATATTAGACATAACCCCACGGAAAATGATAAACTTATGTATCATTATATGATTTCTTCTCAATTACCTTGTATGATCTTAGCCAATAAGGCTGATAAAATTGCTATTACAAAGGTAGATGATGCTACTAAATCTTTGCAAAAACACTTAAATCCTCTTGAGGATATTCCAATTTTTCCTTTTTCATCAGAACGCAAAATTTATATAGATGATGTTTGGCAGTTTATTGATAATTATATTTCCTAATTTTTAAGGAGGGGACAACTTTTCGTCCCCTCCTCTTGCTTTTAAGAAACTTTAATTTCAAAGTTTATTTTTTTTTAAGCTACTGTATATCCATCTTTTTCCTTTTTAAAAAAGCCTATTCTTAGACCTTCATTTATTAGTTCCTTTACCCTAGCTTCTGGCAAAGAACTATTTGTAACAATGTAATCAAATCCCTTTAATTTTCTTGGTCTTTTTACAAACATGTACCATATCTTTGCTAAATCAGATACGAAATAACACCCCTCTTTATCCTCAGTGATGAATCCAATTTCTTTCGAGTTAGATATTACTTCTATCATAATAACTTCTCTTTCTCCAAAAAGTTCTCTCATTTTAGCAACTTCAACTACTTTTTTCTTATAAATGTAGTCAATTGCTTCTTTGTAGTTATCATCAATGATATACAAATCATTCAAGAGCTCTACTTTTTGTTTTCTGGAATCTTGCGTTTCCAAATTAGAATTTTCTTCTTCTTTTTTGGAAGGTTCTTTTTTCGCCTTTTGTTGCTCCTGCATTGGCTGTTCCTCCTTTGGAGAATCTTTTTCCTCATTTTGAGGAATAAGCAATTTGTATTCTCCTCTACCTACTCTTTCGATTTTTTTACTTTTCAACAACTTTGTTAGAGCTTGATTTACTTGGTTATATCCAATCGTTGTTTCTTCCATAATTTCTCGTATTGTTAAAATACGATTTTGTCTAGCAATACATTCTAAAACCAGATCACTGTTTTTCTTTTTTTCTTTCTTCTCAATAACATTTTTTTGCTGTTGTAATAAATTATTATCTATTCCCCTCAGCAAAAGTACTTTAACATCTTCATCTGTCAGTTCAATTTTTACCTGATAGGTAGAAATCTTAGGGCTTACATTCGCTTCTTCCATCCGTTTCCAAAAATCTTCAAATGTTTTTGGATTGTTAATTGTAATCTTCATGTTGATCCTCCTTTTTGTCCATTGCCTGTTCTAAATTTGGTTTACAGTTGCTCAAAATATGCTACTACATATTTTATGTATATAATATAACAATACTTTCTAAAAATCAAGCTTTTTTTCATTTCTATCTTTCTAAAATAAATTTATCATCAAGTTCCCTATTTTATAAGAAAAAGAGTAAGAAAAATTTTTCCTACTCTTCAAACCAATCTTTTTTAGCAACAGCATTTACATTTGCATTTTTCTTTTCTTTTACAACTACAGAACATCAAGATGATTGTTAAAATTAACAATAATCCCAATATTACAGCTAAGACAATTACTGCTGGTAACGCTGCAAGAATAGCTGCTGCCACTGCTGCACCAATAATTAAACCAATAACAAGAGCAAAAAGTGTTAATAATATAATTGCTACAATTCCTAAACAATGTCTTTTTTTTGCACATTTTTCTGGTCTATTATCATAACAATAAATTGTTTCTTGTGGCTCCATAACTAAAGTCACCTCCAATACAAGTACCTTGATTGATACTATATTGTATTATATGTCGTTTTTTGTCATTTTGTGAAAATATAACTTTACTTATTGACTTTATGTTAATGTTGGTGTATACTTTAACAGTCACTATTTAATAATAAGTCGACCTTTCTATTTTGGTCGCACTTGAAAAAGGAGAATGCTTATGAGCACTCGTAATGACAAACAAAGGCTAGAAAAAAAGAAAAGAAAAAATTTTGAGAAAAAGGAGAAACGGCGTATTGAAAAACGTTTAGCCAAAAATTCTCAATAGCCTTTCCTTAGAACAAAAACAAAACATGACTAAAAAATCACTTTACATGTTTCGTTTTTGTTCGCCTACCAAACAAGAAAAAGAAGAGGCAATGAACTATATCCATGTTCATTACGCCTCTTCTTTTTCTAACTTTTTTGTAATTGCTTTCAATGCCTTTTCCCTTGGAAGTATTACTACATGACCACAACCTTGACATTTCAATTTAAAATCAACACCAACTCTTGTAATTTCCCATATCTTACTTCCACAAGGATGTTGCTTTTTTGTTCTTACTCGATCTCCTATATTATAGTTCAAAATTTTTCCCTCACTTCTTCTGTTTGCTACCTATTATTTATCATTGTAAAGAGTGTCCCTTGTTCCCTTTTAGGAGGGATTTAAAGAACGTCCCCCTATCCCTCAAAACGTTTTGCAATTCTGTCTTTTCCCATGATTTGCATGATTTCGTACATGTCTGGGGTGTTGGTTCTTCCTGTTAATGCTACTCTTAAGACTGTACTTACGTCACCAACATGTGCTTTGTATTTGCCTGGATTTTCTTTATATTCTTTTACTTCTTTGGCATAACCAAATTCTCCTGCTAATTCTTTTATGTTGTCAAACCATGTTTGCTTATCAAAAGAATCATCATAATACTTTTCAAGATATCGTTTTAATATTTTTTGTATTTCTTTTTTATCATTTATTACTTGATATGGATATTCTTGTGGCTTTTCGTAAAATTTTTCATCATACATATAAGCAATGTTTTCTTTTACCTCTGACCATTTGGAAATGTCTTTTCTTGGCTTTTTGCCACCTCTTTCAATTCCAAATACTTTTAAAGCATATTTTTTGTCTTCTAACATTTTAACTAATTCTTCATCATGTTTCTTTGCCCATTTTAAAGCTTCTTCATATACTTTTTCAGCTGTCATCCTAGAAATAGCTGTTTTTCCCACATCTAATAATTTCACCATATCAAACAAAGCTCCACTCACACTCATTTTACTTAATTGAAGTTCAAATTCTTCTATGCTCTTTTCTGGATTGGCTCTTCTCCAATTTTCAAAATTAGAATTAGCAATATTTAGTAAGTATTCCTTTACCGCTTCTTCTGGAATCCCTTCTTCCTCATAATAGCTAACTGCTGCCTCAGCATCTTTTCTTTTACTTAACTTTCTTTTATTGCCATTATCATTTTTCATAATAGGAGCTATATGAGCATATTTGGGTGCTTTAAATCCTAACTCATGAAATAATTGTAAATGTAGTGGAATAGAAGATAGCCACTCATCACCACGAATTACATGTGTTGTTCCCATTAAATGATCATCAATTGCATGTGCAAAATGGTAAGTTGGCAGTCCATCTGCTTTAATAATTACAACATCTTGATCATTCTCTGGAAAATCTACATTTCCTTTGATTACATCATGATGTTTTATTTTTCTATCTTCTCTGCCTGGTGATTTAAAACGAATAATGTAATTTTCACCATTTTTAATTTTTTCTATCATTTCTTCCACTGTATAATTTCTACATTTTGCCCATACACCATAATAACCTGGTCTTATTTTTGCTGCTTCTTGCTTTGTTCGAATTGCTTCTACTTCTTCTGGAGTGCAAAAACATGGATATGCTTTTCCTTGCCCTATTAAAAATTTAGCATACGCTTGATAAATCTCTTTTCGAAAAGACTGTCTATAAGGTCCATATTCTCCTCTTTCTTCTTTTTCTGAGGTCATACCTTCTTCTGGTTCAATTACAAAGTCCCTTAAAGCTTCTACAATTCCAGTGACTCCATTTTCTACTTCTCTTTTTTGGTCAGTATCTTCAATTCTTAAAAAGAACACTCCTTCTGTTTGTGAAGTTAATTTTTTAGCAATCAATGATTGATACAAACCTCCTATATGAACAAATCCAGTTGGACTTGGTGCAAATCTTGTAACAATAGCACCTTCTTTTAAATTTCTTTTTGGATATTTTTCTTCATAATAAGATATTTCCTTTGCCTCTGGAAATATCAAATTGGCTAAATCTTGATAATCCATATTTTCTTTCCTTTCTTTTATAAAGAATTTACTCCTTAAGAAGTTCTCCTTTTAAACTTTTTCCTTAATTTTATTATGAGGATTACTACTGTTCCAAATAAAATAGAAATTACTAAACTATATAAAACAACATTAATTTCTTTTTTATCATCACCAAAAGGTGGTAATACAGTAACATCCATTGCTTTGCTATAACGTGTATAGCTAGCAAATCTTGGTCTACCCTCCTCATCTTTTCCCGCTTCAAATCTAATTTTACATACAGCAGAATTTCCATATACGGCTTCTTGTAATTGGTTAGCTGATAATAGTACACTTAAAACTAGATTTGCTTCTGGCATTTCTTTATGAGTAACTATTTCCCCATTTTCATTCATATCCCATCCATAACTAGCATTTGTTTTTGATGGATCTGTTATTAATTTTTCATCTTTTGAAAAAGATAAATTAGGATCTTTGGTATCTGTTATGGTTAATTCACTTATATTTCCTGATCCATATATTGCTCTTGCTCTTATTGGCATTTTGTATTCGATTTTTAAGACAGCCCCTTGGGCAATTTCACTATCTACTATTAATACTACCTTATCTGACATAAGCATAGCACCTTCTACCTTCCCCGAAGGCATAAAGTTAGATGTATCTATTACATAATTATTAATATAGACATATACATCATTATTTAGCTGACTTTCTATGTCCTGCACATTATCTATTTTAGAAAGCATCATCCCATTAACATTTTCCGTTAAAATCGCACATTCTTGACTTTCATACCAATCTCCAATAATAGTACCATATATAGCCACCATATTTTCATCTAAGATTCTTAAAATAGCATTTGTATTAAAAATTTCTTCTTCTCCATAAATTCCATCTGTAATTAAGACTACTTGCTGTAATAATTCATCATTTTTTTCGCCATCTTGATTTCCTTTTAAGTTATTTCCTTTAGCAGCTACTCTTAAAGCCCCTTCTAATGTTAAACGATAACCTTTTAACTCATTGATTTCTTGAATTACTTCTTCTTTATTACTTTTGTATAAATTTTCTATATCATAATAAGCAGAAATTTGACTGTTCCCATTTTCACCAAATGGAATTACTGCTATACTTATTTTGTTAGTATAATTTCGATATAACTCATAAATTTTGTCAATAAATGGTATTATTGCTGTTCTATTCTGATAAATTTCTCCTCCGCATTTCTATTAAAAAAACTAGGTTCAAATCTTTGTATACATCACCAGATAATTGTGTTTGTGTATCTAAATTTTTGTCTACTTTCATATTATATAATATATTTCCATTAGGAAGAATTAATTGCACAGCACTCAATTCTTTTTTAAAATTAAAGGTATTACAAATTCCATAAGAAGTATTTGGTACAAAAAATATTAAATTTGTCATTACCAATATTGTTAGTATAAAATTGATTATTTTTTTCATTTTATCACCTCTATTTTTTTACCAAAATACATCTAAATCCATAACTTCCTAAAGAATGCCCACTATGATTTATGTAATCAAATATTCCTGACATTTTTGCTCTACTATGTTCTCCACTTCTTAAGAAAAATCCTGATCTTTCACTTGGGTAAATAGATGTTTCTCCAAACCAAGAGTTAAAACCAGAAGTTTCTCTTGAAGTTTCTATGGTAGCATCTCCATAATAATTCATTTCATCTAGGTTATATATGGTACAATATTGATTACTTGTCTTATTTTCTATTAATTGTTTACCAAAAAGACTCGCATTCTCTTCATCAATATTCTGTATGTATCCGCGCTATATATTCACTTGCTCCTCCATTCATATCATAAATACCATATTGATTCGCTGTTGTACTAGCTAAAACACCTTCTTTTGTATACCATGCATAAGATTTGTCATTATAATTATCTAATAAATTTGTATCAATTTTTTCTACTTTGTTAATCACTGCACTTTCTTTATTTCCTGCATAACCAGTAACTGTAATTGCTTCTGCTATTGCTTTAGAAACATCTAAATTGTTAATCGTTATTTTTTCTCCATTTCTTCCATATGCACTATGTGCTAAGTAAGCAACTGCTCCCCATTCACTATTTTTCATCATATGAGTATCTACAGTTTGGTTAAATCCATATGGATTTCCACTTTGGTTTAAATTTTTTGCTAATTCATACATTTCTCCTACTTGAAGATTATTATAAGTAAAAGCTTTTCCCATAAATACAGGATAGGTCATATAGGTTTTTTGTTCTTCTACTACTCCAAAAACATTAGTAGTTTCTCTTTGATATTGCAAATTTGTGTTTACTACTTCTATGTTTTGTGTAGCTGTATTTTCTTGTCCTGCATATCCAGCTTCAAACTTTGCAACCCAAATTCCTGTTATTTCTTCATTCCATTCTCCATTATGATATTGATTATTTTTTCCATCTCTAAAGGCTGGATGCACTTGATAACCAAGTTCTTCAACATCTTGATTTTCTCCATTTTGATTGGTAGTTCCTTTTAGAAACATAATTTCTATTTTTCCGTGTTTCTTCCTCTTCTTTGTTCCAATCTATTTTGTATGCATATCTTGGGATCCAAACCCACATACTTCCGATCATCTGTCATAGCATTGGCCCATTTACTTACCCCTTGCTCTTCCTCTTTTTCTTGTGCCTTATAATCATACCAGATTCCTTGTTTGCATTCTTCTTTTTTTAGTATTTTTGGTGTTTCTTTTCCTTCTTCAAAAGTAATTGCTTTCATTCCTTCTAATAAAATTGGTTCATTAACATTTTGACCTTCTTCCCAAACAACTACTTGACTTCTTTTGTCTTTATTTGCTTCCTTTTTTTTACTAACTAATATTGTTGCTAATATAATACATGGTATTAGCAAAATTCCGATGATTATCATTAATTTTTTATTCATTTTTTTCCTCTTTCTCTATTTTATTCTTACTATTTTTATTATACTGTTTTTCGCTTTGAAATGTCAATGGTTATTTTCTATAATAATTGATAAAATAAACCAAATTGCTCGTCCTTAAGCAGAATGGTTTATTTTTTCATCTATATTAAAATCTGTATTTTTCTCTATACTTCCATAATAATTGGTAAAATCATATAGTGATTTTTACCTATTTTTCGTAATGATATATTTTTCAAGTTTTCATTGAATTATCAATACTTTGGCTGATTTTATAAGACTTATTCAAACTTATTGAAACTTGCTCCGCTATCAACAAAATATCAACAAAGTATCAACAAATCCTTTCTATTATACAATATTTTTTTAGCAATATCAAGATTTTAAATTCAATCCATCTTGAAAACCCTGTCTATATACTTTAATAGTATACTTTTTTAATATTTTAGATAATATTTTTTCAAACATATTTAATTCTGACAAATTTAATTTCATAAATATACCTCCTTATTAGAGATATCTCTATAAACATTATACCATATTATGTAAATAAAATTAACTATACTGGCTGTTAGGTATTATCAAGGTCTTTCACTAGACTATCAATGTATTCAACTTCGACATTTTTTGACATTTTTCTACTTTTTTCCACTTCTTTTTCCTTTTCGTCAAGATATAATCTTAATCCTGCATAATCTTTTCTTTCTACATACCATCTAACTTCTTTTATAATTTCTTCACACATTTTAAATTCCTCATTCATACTATCACCAGTATGATTATAGCAAAAAGTATCTATTTTGTAAATTAGTTATTTTCATATACACTCCATATTTTTGCAGTTAAAGGGCGAATAGTTAAATTTTGTCGAACTTTGTTCTAAAATAAGTATTTAGAAGGGAGGTAGTAAAATGATCTACTTTAGAATAAAAGAATTATTAAAACAGAAGAAAAAATCGAAGTATTGGTTTATCAAAAATATGGAGGGAGGATATCAATCACTTAGTCATCTTATGGATAATAAAACAAAATCCATTCACTTTGAAACCCTAGAAAAAATGTGCGATCTCTTTGATTGTGAAATTGGAGAATTAATTGAGATAAAAAAAGACAAAAGGAAGGAGCTTTCCAAGAAAAAATGAGTAAATTATTGAATCAATATAATGAATTAAAAAAAGAAGATGCATCTTGCATTTATTTGTTTAGAGTTCGGCATTTTCTATAACATTTTAAATGAAGATGCAAAAATTATCAATGAGAAACTTGGTTTGAAAATAACAGATTTAGGCCCTAATATTTTCAAATGTGGATTTCCTGTTTCTCAGTTAGACAAATATATCATACTACTAAATAAAATGAAAATAAAGTATAAAGTAATAGATAATTTGCCTAATTCTAACATTAATGAATATTTAAAAAATGTGGAAATTAAAAAGATTTTAAATAAAATTACTGACATAGATATGAATAACACAACATTTCAACAGTCTTTTAATATTTTACTGGATATTCAAAATAAATTGAAGGGAATTTTGTAGAGGAGAATTTTTTCTCCTCTACTTATTTTTATTCTTATTATATCTTTAGCACTTGTCCTGGATGAATAATATTTGGATTTGCTATGCCATTTTTTCTTGCAATTTCTTGATATGTAGTTCCATATTTTGCAGCAATACCACTCAATGTGTCTCCTGATTTAACTGTATATGTTCTTGTATTATTTTGTGTATTATTTTCATTACTTGTTACATTAATTTTTAATACTTGCCCTGGATGGATAATGTTTGGATTTGCTATGCCATTATCTGCTGCAATTTTTTGATACGTAGTTCCATATTTTGCAGCAATACCACTCAATGTGTCTCCTGATTTAACTGTATATGTTGTGCTATCATTATTATTCGAAGGAGCTGGATCAGAATTTACTTCTTTTCCTGGAACTTTTAATATTTGTCCTACATAAATAATGTATGGGCTACTAATTCCATTTATATTAGCAATATCCTTCCAGTTTATACCCAATTTACTTCCTATTGTAGATAAACAGTCTCCATTTTTTACAGTATATGTACTATTATCATTTGTTTGTACTGGTGCTGGTGTTGGCATTGGTTCTGCATTAGTATTTCCGTTTTTATTTAAAACAAAATCTTTGTAGGCATAGTTCATATCTAACCTACCATTATATCCATTTAAATATCCTTCAGAAGTAAATTGCCATATACCACAGCTATTTGCATTTTCTCCTTCTGGAGATGTTGCATTTCCTTTTTGTTTACCATTAGAGACTGGCCAATGTGCTACCCACTTGTCAAACCTTGTTAATCCTGCTAATTGATTTTTAAACCAACTAGAACTTGCATATACCATAGCATAATATCCTGCATTTTCAAAAGCTTCTCCTTCTACAGTACATATATCTTTTAGTGTTTGATTTGATGGCATTCCATATTTTCTTTTATATCCATCTGCATCTTCCATATCAATACATAGAAATGCTGGCTTTACTAAGTAACTATTTGCTAATGCAATTACTCTTTGTGCCTCTTCTTTTGCTTGTGCTGTATTTAAAGCATATGAGTAAATATATAATCCATATGGCTTTCCACTTTCTATTGCTAGTTTTACATTGCGATCTACTTTACTATCTTTACTTCTTCCTGCATAAGCTCTAAAAATAAAAAAATCCACTTGATTTGCAAGTGCTTTTATATCTATATCTCCCTGCCAAGCAGAGATATCTGGTCCTTTATATGCCATTATTCTTCTCCCCCTTCTTGATAATTTCTTAATTCTTCAATATTGTTGCTTTCTATATCAAAAGCCTCTTCTTTTCCATCTTCCATAATTGGATCCTCCTATAATAAAATTAATACTGGAAGAATTTTGTTTTTTCTTCCAGTATCTGACTTTTACAAGAAATATTTTCTTGTATTAAATTATTGATTTTTTGCATCATATAATACAGTAGCTGTTCCAACTCCACCTAATGCTGTTACTACAGCTTGTATTACTCCGTTTGCATCTAAACCTTCAACATGAATAATACATCCAATAATTGTTGCAATAATTCCAATTACTATATTTTGAACTGGAATCGGT
>CAMXLV010000059.1 GCA_947244675.1 uncultured Clostridium sp.
CGAAGGCGATATTTTAATTGATGGAAAAAGCATCAAAGAAAATCCAATTGAAGCAAAAAAGCAGTTTGGGTTCGTGCCAGATACACCAGATGTTTTTGAGAAATTAACTGGTTTGGAATATTTGAATTTTGTTGGTGATGTCTATGAAGTTTCAGCTGATAAAAGATTAGAAATAGTTGAAAAATTGGCAAAGGAATTTAATATATATAATCACTTAAAAGATAGGATACAAAGCTATTCACATGGTATGAAGCAAAAACTTCTTATAATTAGTGTTCTTATGCATAATCCTAAAAATTGGATTTTGGACGAACCAATGACAGGTCTTGATCCAAAGGCATCATATACTTTAAAACAATTAATGAAAGAGCATAGTGAGCAAGGGAATACTGTGTTTTTCTCAACTCACGTATTAGAAGTTGCAGAGAAAATATGCGATAAAATTGCAGTGATTGATAAAGGCAAAATAATATTTGTTGGAACAGTTGAAGAGCTAAAAGAGAAGTCAAAAAATAACACTTCTTTGGAAGAGTCTTTCTTGAAAATAATAGAAGAATAGGAAGGAAGAGTGTTTATGAAAGCTTTAACTGAAGTAATCTCCAAGAATTCTAGAAGAAAAGAAGAGAAGCTAGGAGCAACTTTTAAAGAAAAGGCTTTGTCAGTATTTGCCTTTATTATTGTATTTTCATTTTTAGCAGTAATTATGGAAGTTGCAAGTATATATGTAACAAAGAAATTAAGTGAATTTAATCAGACTTATGCCTTTGTAAACTTATTGCTACTAATGAATTTTGTTATATTACTAACCAAAAGTATTTTTGAAAGTTTGAATGTACTTTATTTTTCGCGTGATTTAAGAATTTTATTAAGAATGCCTTTGAAATCAAAAGATATTTTACATGCAAAGCTTGTTAATATGATTATTTCAGAATATATGATGGAAATAATCATGCTAGCAATTCCGATAGTAGTTTATGGAATTTATACAAAAGTAGCACCACTTTTTTATGTATATATGATAGGCGTTTTGTTAGTACTTCCAATAATTCCGATAATGCTAGTATCATTTATAATCGCTGTAATTATGCGATTTACAAATATGATAAAAAACAAGAGTAAAGTTCTATATATCACAATAATTGCTACTGTTTTGATAGTTAGCGCTTTAACAATTGCATTAAGTAGTTCTGACAATTCAAGTTTTGAAGAAGTCGTTCTTAACGCAAATGGCTTAGCCGAAAAGATTGCAAATTATTTTATATTAATTAAGCCAATTATGAATACTTTGTTAAACTATGATAATATTAATGGATTGTTTAATTTCCTTATATACCTAGCAGAAAGCGTGGTAATATATGTTGTACTTTTAGAGCTTATGTCAAAAATTTATCTAAAAGGTGCAATTGGAACTGTTATAAATAGCAATATTGAGAAAATTGATGACAAACCATTAGAACTTGCTGATTTCAAGAAAAAATCAAAATATAAATCATATGTCTATAAAGAATTAAAAACAATGATTAGAACTCCTATATTTTGCATCCAATGTTTGATTATGCCACTTGCATACCCATTATTAGTGTTCTTTTGCATAGTGTTCTTTCTAAGTTTTGCAAATGAAGTTGGTGGAGATTCTTTAAACAGGTTTTATGAAGGCTTACGAAGAGCTTCAGGTTTAGCAATCTTTTTAAGCATTGGACAAACTTTATATATGATGAATTTTTCATCAATAATCGCATTTTCAAGAGAAAGCATAAATGCAATTATGGTTAAATATTTACCATTACCTTTGAAAAAGCAATTAAATTTAAAGATTAGTATAGGAATTTTGACAAATATGTTTTCTAGTTTTTTAGTAGCTATAACTTACTATCTTTGCTTAAAAAGTCCGTTAAATACGTTATTATTGTTTGCAGGATTAACACTATTAAATTTTATTGGAGAAAAGTATAAAGTATTAATAGATTTACGAAATCCGCAATTAAAATGGGATAGCGAATACACTATGATGAAGCAAAATACAAATGTTATGTATGTTTTATTTTATACCTTTATTGTAATAATGATTTTAGTTGCAACTAGTTTTATGGTACAAACTACATTGATGTATTTATTTGCAGTAGTAGCAGCAACATTGATAATAAATACAATTATAGACGAACATATTTATCAAAATCAAGATGAAATATTTAAGAAGTTGTTTTAATTACTTGAATATTGAATTGTTGCAAGGATTTAGACTTATGAGTTCTAATCTGACAGGATTAATGGAAATTTATTTATATTTGAAAAAAATATTGACATTTGTATATATCTTGTGCTATTATGAATATAATATATTAAGAACACAAGTTTTTAATAAATGTATTTGTCGCCACCTCTTTGGCGAGATATAAATGATAGAGTGAATAAATGTATTTGTCGCCACCTCTTTGGCGAGATATAAATGATAGAGTGAATAAATTTAATTTAGGGGCTTACTAGAAATAGTAAGCTTCTATTTTTTTTAAGGAGGTGAAAATATATGCAAATTGATACAGGCTATTTTTATTTTATAAAAGATTCTTTCTTTGATTTTATAAAGGATTCAGAACTAATGAAGAATAAAGAAAATAGTAATAAAAGACCTTGCTATTATTGTTTTAAAAGTACGAAATATGACAAAATAATTTGGTTTATTCCTGTTAGTACCAAAATTGATAAATACAAAAAAGTTTATGAAAACAAATTACATAAACAAATAAAATTAGGTAAAACACCATCAGTTGACACTATCGTATTTGGAAATGTCGCCAATACATATAGTGTATTTTTAATACAGAATATGTTTCCAGTAACCGAAAAATATATAGAAAGTCAATATATAAAAAATAAAGTTGCCATAAAATTATCAAACAAATTAAAAGTGGAAATAATTACTAAGGCTACAAAAGTTTTAAATTTATATAATCATGGAATGAAAAATATTATTTTTCCTGATATTGATAGAATATTAGAACAATTACTAAAATAAAATCATTTACAAAAAAGTGGCAGAGTAGAGGAGAGGGGCTAGTTTTGGCATATATAATTAATATGTTATAAATTGTAAAATTTGAAATTCAATTTCTAGTTAAAAATTTTTAGAATGTGAGAAAAAATAAATTTTAAATTTAGTAAATATAAAAAAATTGCAAAATCGAATTTTGAATTTAGATTTTGCAATTGCGTTTGGTTATAATTTAAAAACCGAACATTTGTTGTTCGGCTTTTTGTATCATATATTTTTTTATAAATTTTTAATTATAATAATTGAATTTTATCAAATACGCAATCATTAAAATAAAATTGTAAATTTAAAATATCAAAGCATTAAAATCAAATTTAAGGCTTTTTATTTCCAAACCTATATAACTTTCTTTTTAACATCTATAATTCTAATATATTGCTTATTTTGATAAAATTCATAATAAATCCTATTTACAGATTACATTTTAGCACAATTGTAAAATGCTCAAAATATGCCAAAATAACGACGCACGAGAATCGATTTTAAGCTGTTTTTATTTTAAAGCCATATAGTTTGTTGTCTGAAAATATAGGCGTTTTTAGAGCTTCAAGCATTTTAGCGATTTTTATAAAATATGAGGTGAAATTTACTAAAACATACAAGCATAATATTAAAGTCAAAAATTGCGTACATCAAATTATATTAGTCATTTATAAAAACGGATTAAATTTGATTTTAGAGGCTAGTAAAAACAAGGATATAACTAGCAGAATAAGACAGTATAACAAAGAGTATATATAAATATAATAGATAACTGTAATTAAGTATGTATATAAGAACAACCTCGCAAACAGGCTTGAAATAGCCAAGAGTGGAGGCTGTTTGATATATATTATATAACTTCTTACACTCTGTTGCACAAAATCTTGATTTTGCGCAATGTTCAATATCAGAAAATATCGGGTACAACCTGTACCCCTCTACTTTACTTAGTTTAAAGAATTTTAAAAAAATTAATAAATATAAAAAAATTAATGTATAATTTTATAAGTTAACTATTTTATATATCATATATTTAATTTTGTCAATATATTTTTAATAAATTTTTATAATTTTATTACTCTTTAGTTCAGAAATTTTTTCTTCTTCAGTTTCACAAGTTAACCACGGACTAACATCACGAACTTTAATTGAAAAATATTTACCAACAACACCTCTAGTATATTCATTATAATAAAAATCATTCTCTACAAAATATGGACGTCCTCTCTCCTGCTCTAATGAAATCATATGTAAAAGAGCAACCTTAGCTTCAATAAAACTTCTATAATTATAAGTAAAAGGCGTACCACCGTTCCAAATATTATATATACAACATTTCTAATAAATATATGATACTTTAATATTATATCACAATTATGTAAACTTGTAAAGAACAAAAAATAAAGGCTAAATGCCCTTACTTTTTATCATATTATATATATCCATTTTCATACGCATTTCTTGAACCTTAATTTTTGAAGCTAAAGTCCAAGAACCACATAATAATAAACCAATAGGAATAGTTATAATTAAAGCTGAACCACTTGGACTAGCGCAACCAATAATAATAGCAAAAAACATAACTATAACATAAGACCAAATGATACTATTTTCGATTTTTTGAATATAACTATAATATTTTTCTTGTTCAAAAGTCATATACATATCCCCCTTATTAAATTATAATAAGATTATATATATAATTCGACAAAAAAACAATATATTTATATTACTTCTTCAAAACTAAATGGATCAAAATCAATTATGTTTTCCTCAAAATCTATGTTAAAACTTTGTGTTAAATCAATATTAGCTTCTTTCAAATAATTAAGATTTCTATAATATGTAGTACTAGAAGTTCTAGACTTTACATTTTTTAAACCGTCACACATAATAGACATATAAAAATCGTATAATCTATTAGCTAAATTTTCTTTATATAATGTTTTCAATCTTTTTTCTACTTCTTCTTTTTTTCTAACTTTTTTTATATCATTTTCAAATAATTTCAATAATTTCATAAACTCATTACTCCAAATTTTCTCTAATTCTTTATAACTTACATTTTTTATTCTTATATATTTTTTATTATAAATACTTTCTAATTTTTGTTTTTTTATTTCACATTCAAACCTAATAAATCCGTCTATAACTCTAATATATTAAACCCGTCAACATTTAATTTTTTCATATCGTGCTTTTTAAATTCTAATAACTTATTGTATATTTTAAGTGTCGTACTAGTTCCGGATAAATAAATACTCTCATCATTAAAATGTTTTAATTTTCGTCTAGGATAATTACAAAAAGATAAATTATTTATATATTTACAAACAATAAAATTACTTTTTAAATCAAAACATTTTGCAATGTCTACCCTCTGTAAAAACCAATGTTTAATATCTGGTAACTTAATATTATAAGCTAAATTACACATAGAAATAAGTTTTTCACAAATATCATATAAATTGTAATAGCCATTTAAAGCATTATAGCCCAATGATATTTTATGATAAGAACCTTCAATTTCTATATAATAGCCATTTGTAAATTTATATTTTATACCTTCGCCGACACGAACAGAAAGACTACTATCATAAGAACCTTCTAATTTATCATTTACAATATTATAAAAGACTTCACCAGTTGCTGAATGATAAGATGTTTTTATAATACTAGAACTTTTTATAATATCATAGATATTTTTAGGTATATTAGTAAAAATTTTAATAGTATCTATCATTTTTTACCTCTTTTGAAAAATATTCCCATATATGGGACATTCAGAGGGTGTTACTAAGAACCCTCTGTAATTTTTACTCGTTTTTGGTGTTCCACTATATTTGCTCGTCGACTTTGTCTGCGTCGCAAATATGCCAAAAACTTCGTATATCTTCTAAACAGAATTTCTTAAATCCTTTTGAATTTTAATAAAATTCTCGTATATATTTCTTTGACCTAATGTATATTTATAACTACCTACATCAAGCATTTTTACAAGTTGGTCTAAATCTTCTACACTAAGTTGAAAAGTTACTTTTTTTAATTTACCCATTTGAACCACCTCTTAATTTTTCAATTTCAACTTCAAGTTCTTCTATTTCTAATTTATATTTTTTTATAAATTGAAAATCTACTACGGTTGAAGTTAAATAACCCAACAATAAATATAAAAATTGCATAATTAATTCTCCTTTTAATAAAAATTTTTTATAGGACTATCTTCTTCATAGTCAGCTAAATTAAAATATTTTTCTTGTTGTTTTAATTCTTCTATTTCATTATTATTTTCAAAAGAAAATATAAATTTTCTTAAAAAGAAAAAGACAAAATGAAGACCAAAAAACATAATAAAAATAGGACTAAAAACAGAAAAAATATGTATAAAAATTTCTACAATTTCATTATTATTCAAAATAATTCTCCTTACTATATTCTTTTATTAAATCTACTAACTGTTTATCTTTTGATTTTCCTACTTTTAAATCTTTCATTATTTCTTCTGTATCATAACTATTTCTTATAAAATCTTTAGCAATAAAGATTTCAAATTTTTTCATACGTCTTTTTCTACTTCCTTTGTCTTTTTTCTCGTCATTTGCAATATATTCTTCTGTGCGATAATACTTATTAACAACTAATCTACCAAATAAACAAGAAAAACACTCTATTACAAAATTAGTTTGCTCACGTAAAGTTTTGTCAATTCTAGTAAATACTTGTGAACTTGCAAGAATTTGTTTGTGCATTTTTCTTTGTTGTGAAATGTAGTATAATAAATCATCAGGTCTATCTTTCCATTTATCAGAACCTAAAGTCATATGAATTTCATCAAATCCGAATAATACACCGTGATTAATAATTTTATAATATCTAAGAATAAACTCTTTACTACCGTCTAAAATTTCATAAGTATCGCCTTCGCAATAATAATCTTTGTCTTTGCCTTCTCTATTAGGTTTAAGAAGTTTTAATTTATTATATTCTTCTTCATCAATTTCAACTGTTTCATAATTAGTAATCTCAATTAAATCTTTCCAACTTTCAATAATTCCGTCGCCTGCTGGAAAATAAAAATTTGTATATATTTTTAAATCGGGATATTTTTCACGCATTGATAATAAATAACGTACCATTGAAATTGTTTTACCACTTCCACCTAAACCACAGAAAATATGAAAGCCATAGCCTCTAAATTCTTTTTTATCCATCAAAATATAATCTTTTATAGCATAAGGTGTAGCCTCAATAAATTTAAAAATAAACTTATGAATAAATCCTTTTTTTGCTATATCTAAAAAAACTAATAAACCTAAAAAAAACATAATTATAAATTTAAAAAATATAATAAATGAACCAAACATAAAAAACTCCTTAAAAGTGCATTAACGCTTATATGCGACCCGACATAAAGTCGGGTTCGCAATATTTAAGCGTTTAAATTAACACCCGCTCTTTCTAAAACAATTTTCAAAATCTTATAATTTAAAGTAAAACCAACTAAAAATAAAACTACTCCTAAAGTTTCAACAATTGGTAAATAATAATTAAATCCAACTATTTGTTCAATAATACTTCCTATGTTTTCAGCAAACCAAATAGGTGTCTGAAATGTAGGAATTATAGACAAAACAAAATTTAAAACTACATCAAAACCACTTAATAGTAAATAAATAATCATTTCTAATCTCCTTTACCTTTAGAATTATTATGAAGTTGAGCTGTTTCAATACCTGCTGCCGTAGCGTTATAATTAAGTACAGTCTTTACGCAATAAACAAATCCACAGCCATAAACAATAAGAGATAATAAACTTCTTATTTTAATACGATAAGGTTCGTAAGCGTCCCTAACATTTACGACTTGCTGTTCAGAAGTTTGTCCACCATAAAATGAAAAACTAGGCATTTTTATATTTAAAAAATCATTATTAGAAAACACTTGATTTTGAGCATTTTCTAAACTATTTTGAAAAGTTGAAACAAAAGGTAATTTACTTTTAATAATATCGCCTAAATCTAAATAACTTTGACTTATAATTTGCCATTGTTCGTCAGTAGGAACAAAGATATGTATAAAAAAGCTTAATAAATTATCAAAAAAATTGACAAAAAATTTTAAAATACTTCCAATACCTGTAAAAATACCTTTTAAAAAGCCTAAAATACCAGTATTTTCTTCAGTGCCGTCACCAACAAAAAATTTGCCTAAACCTTCTACTATTCCTGAAATTATTTTATATCCAAAAAAATTCTCATTAAATGGATTTAAATACATACAAAAGTTAGCTATATTCTCCAAAATTTGAAGTATGCTATTAAAGAAACCGTCACTAGAACCGCTAATATCACCACTCCCACCGGAACCACTACCGCCAGAACTCGAGCTAGAGGCTGGAAGAAACTCTTTGCAAAATTCGATTGCGTGTTCGTAAAATGAAGAAATGGTGTTTTGTAAAAAAAAGTTGAATTATCATCATCATTAATAACATTAAAATTAGAATAAATTATATGATATGTATTAGTTTCAAAATAAACAACCATACCTTCTGAAAAACGCTTAAAAATCCAAGAGGAATTATCTAAAGAAGGATTGAAATTATACCTTTTTACATTAGCAGGACTTAAAGAATAAATATAATCATAAAAAGTATCATCAATAGAGTCACCATTATGAAGATAACCATCAATAAAATTAATATCACTAGAATAATAAAAAGGGTTATCAGAAAGTAACAAATCATAAGAATTTAAAGGACTATAAAAAACAATAAGTTTATAATCATAATTATCATAATCAGAAGGAAACTCTGGGAATTCATAACCCTGATAATTAATAACATTTTTTTCGGTTTCTGTTGAAGTTGCAAAACAATTTATATTAATAGATAAAAATGAAATTAATATAAATAATAAAATAACTATTTTATTTTTAAGTTTCATAAAAAAACTCCTTTCTTTAAAATTAAAAGCGAGGAATTTTGACTACCTCGCTTCGAGTGTGAAAAATGCCTATTATTATAAGAAAGAGTAGATAACTCTTTTAATAATAGAAATACCAATAAATGTAGCCATGATACCTATACCAATAGGCATTAAAGTTGTCAAACCAGAGCTAATAGCACTAGTAACTGGGGCTACTGTTTCTGCTGTAATAGTATAAAGTACTTCGTTCATAACAAGCTCCTTTCTTTTAAAACTTAATTAAGTTTTAAAAATAATAAATATTATAAAGATTTAAAATTCAAAAAAATTTGAAATAAATCTATATAAAACAAATAAAATTATAATAGCAGATATAAGACCAAAAAAAATTAAAGTTATAATAATTTGTGAATTTTCAAGAGCCACTATATCACTAAGCTTTTCCTCAATAATAGTAGTATCAAATACTACTTCTTGAGAAGATGAAATAGGGGTATCTGGAGAAGAAAAAACAGGAACATCTTGTATTATAGATTCTATTTTTTGTTCTTCTCCAGAATTATTTGAATAAAACTCTTCGTTAAAGTTGGATAAATCAACAGAGGAATTTTCAAGGGTTGAACTAGTAAATTCGCTAGATATTGAATTTGTTTCTTTCTCCTCTGCTTTAAAAACTTCTTGTAACGCCTCTTGTTCATTATTTTCCATTATTATCAACCTTCTTAAAATCAATAAATTTTACAATCCATCTTAATTTACCATTGTCATTATAAGTATAAGCTTCAAAAGCACAATCTAAAAAATCAAATTCGTTAAGCTTTTCAGATAATATTTTATTTTTTAAATCTTCAAATAAAAAGAACTTATAAGAATTATTGTCATCATCTAATAAAGAAACAACACAATATTCTTTATTTTCTTTACTTTTATTTAATTCTAATTTTAAAAATCTACATCTTGAAATAAATCGCATAAAAACCTCCAAAAAAAAATAATAGTATAACTTAAAAAATTATACTATTATATATTTATTAATTAAAATTAAACTAGCACTTCTTCTTGATTTTGTGCAATGTTCAATATCACCCAAAAGGGGTCTATCTATCTAACCCCCTCTCTCTTTCTAGGTGTTATTTAAAAATTATTCTGCTATTGTTATATTTACTGGT
>CAMXLV010000060.1 GCA_947244675.1 uncultured Clostridium sp.
GAAGAAAAGAGAGTATAAGTTATAGAAGAAAAAGCTTTTTCTTCTAAGATTTTTAAAACGGTTCTTCCTACCAAACCACTTGCTCCAACAATGGCAACTTTATAATTGCTTGACATATAAAAAAGACCTCCTTTATATTTACCTATTATAAAATATGTAAAAAAGGAGGAAAGTGCTACTTATATGATTAAAACATATTGGTTATTAAAATAGATCTTCCATATGGTATAAACCATTTGGT
Source organism: uncultured Clostridium sp. (assembly GCA_947244675.1). Next base: position 242 of record CAMXLV010000060.1, read on the forward strand.
TGATTTTTAATAAATGTTGCGGCTTTTAAGGCCCCTTGAGCAAAAACATTACGAGAGTAAGAGGTATGCTTTAGTTCAAAAGTTTCATATTCTCCAAAGAATTGAACAGTATGTTCACCTACAATGTTTCCACCACGAATAGAGTGAATGCCAATTTCATTTTTATCTCTTTTGGTATGTTTATCATGTCTATTATATTCAAAATGGAAGGGATTACCAAGAGAAGTGTTAATAGCATCAGCAAGCATTTTAGCAGTTCCACTTGGACTATCTATTTTTCTATTATGATGGGTTTCTGTAATTTCAATGTCCATATTTTTTAAAAGAGGAGAAAGCCATGTAAGAACTTTTTTCATAACCATAATATCATAAGACATATTAGCAGATTGAAAGATAGGTATTTGTTTACTATACTCAGCAATCTTTTTTTCTTCTTCCTTTGAAAATCCGAGTGGTTGCGATGACAATAGGAATGTGATTTTTGGCAGCATAGGATAAGATTGTAAAGGTAGCAACAGGAACAGAGAAATCAATAATGACATCTGGTTTTTCAGTTATATTTTCTATTTGGTTAAAAACAGGAAATGCAAACTCTCCAGTTATATTTTTATCAAAACCACATTTTAAAATAAAATCTGAGCTTTGTTGTACTAAATCACAAACGATTTGTCCCATTTTTCCATGACATCCGTTTACCATTATTTCTATCATATTTTTTATATCCTTTCTTTCTTGATTTATTTTTGTAATTTTAGTAATTCATTTTTTAATACCATTTGTTTTTCTTCTCCTAATGTTGTTAATGGCAATCTAGGACTACCAAATTGATAACCTAAAAGATTTAAAGCACTTTTTACAGGAATAGGATTTACTTCACTAAATAAAGCTTTTATGAGAGGAATTGCTTCTAATTGCATTTGGGTAGCTGTTTGTACATTTCCTTTTAGGAAATGATAAACTAATTCATGAGTATATTTAGGCATAATATTTGATAAGACAGAAATGACACCAATTCCACCAAGAGATAAAACAGGTAAAATTTGATCATCATTACCAGAATAAATTGCTAAATTATCTTGACATAAATGAGCGATTTCTGCAACTTGTGATAAATTGCCACTAGCTTCTTTTATAGCCACAATGTTTTCTATTTTGGAAAGTGCTAAACAAGTAGCAGGAGTTATATTAACACCAGTTCTACTAGGTACATTGTAAAGAATAATTGGTAAAGACACATTTTTTGCAATTTCTAAGTAGTGTGCTATTAATCCATCTTGTGTACATTTGTTGTAATAGGGAGTGACAACTAAGAGTCCATCAACACCTAAATTTTCTACTTTTTTAGAATAGGTGATTACTTGTTTTGTATTATTTCCTCCTGTACCTGCAATGATAGGAACTCTACCATTTGAGGTTTTGACAGCACAAGAAATGGTTTGTATTTTTTCTTCTTCTGTCATAGTAGAAGCTTCTCCTGTTGTGCCACAAACGATAATAGCATCAACTTGATTTTGAATTTGACTCTCTACTAGTTTTTCAAATTCTCTTAAGGCAACACCGTTTTCATCAAAAGGTGTACAAATTGCTGTTCCACAGCCTTTAAATAAAACTTTTTTCATCATTACTTCCTTTCAAAAGGTTTTTTTAGAAACCTTTTTTAAAAGTATAGCGATACAAATGTAGTTACATTTATATACTATAGAAAGTATATTATAAAAAATGAAAAAAAGAAATAGAAATTTGAAAAAAAGTATTGACAAAAAATAAAAAAGAAGATAAAATGAACAAAGAAAAGCGAACAGTATTTCGAGAAACAAAAATTTGATAAAATAGGGAGTGATAAAAATGAATTTAGTAAGAAAAAGTGTAAAAGCAAAAGCACAAATCAATGAAGGAATAGAAAGACATCCAGTACCAGTATTTGGAAAAGATTATAAGGTGAAAATTATCTATAAAAATAGTAAAATTACTGAATTAGATGTGGAAAAAAGAACCATAAAAATAACACTTCCTAACCGCTATAAAAAGATTAATAAAAAGGAGATATTAGATTTAGCAATTGATAAAATGTATGAACAAATAGCAAAAGTAGAAATAGAAAAAACAATGGAAAAAGTAAGAATCTTAGTTGGATTTGCACCAGAAGAATATGAAATAAAAAAAATAAAGAGTTTAGGAAGTTGTGAAAACAAAAAAATAACCATTCATCCAGAAGTTATAAAATACAATCATAAGATAATTGAATATATAGTATTACATCAATATTGTCATTTAAAATACAAAAATCATACAAAAGCATTTTTTACATTACTAGCATCGTATTTACCAGAATATAAAAAATGTGAGGAAGTATTATTAAATTTATAGAAAGAGTATTGTTGCATAGGTATAAAGTTAGCAATATTGCTTAAGAGAAATTGAAAAACGAATTGACTTTTTGGTAGCATAATGTTATGATAGGAGCAGAAAAATTGAAACATTGGGGTATCGCCAAGTGGTAAGGCATCGGACTCTGACTCCGACATTCCTAGGTTCGAATCCTAGTACCCCAGCCAAATTTCTAATATACAAGCATGAAATAGCTAGAATTTTGGTAAGAAGGCTCCCATAAATATTTTTTGTAGATATGCCGAGCGTTCTTTTAGGGAGGTAACCAATGAAAAATCAAAAAGGGATTACACTAATAACATTAGTAATTACCATTATTGTACTTACCATATTAACTTCGATAGCTACTTATAGTGGAATTAGTGTTATTAATTCTTCTAAATTAACAGCTTTTACAACCAAAATGAAAATAATGCAAACACAAGTAAACACTATTTATGAGGAAGATAAAACCAGAGAAATCGGTGTAGAAATAACAGGAGATATTCGGAACAAGAGCAGATGCCATATTACAAGAGTTAAGCAAAGATGAAAAAACAGGGATTACTTCTTTGGAAGGGTATCGTTATTGGAGTAATGCAGTTGTTCAAGAATTAGGAATAGAAGGTGTGGAAGGAGAGTTTCTAGTTAATCTTGAAAAGAGAAGCATTATAAATTTGGAAGGTTTAAAATATGAAGGAAAACTATATTATACATTAAGTCAATTACCAAATGGACTATATAATGTGGATTATGAAGAAACAAATGTAGGAAAACCAACTTTTGAAAGTAAATTAGAAAAAATAGCTACTAATAAATGGAGAGTTACCATTTCTAATATTCAATATGGAGGTTATATTAGCAAATGGAAAGTATGTTATCGTTTAAATAATAAAGATTATTGGAATACAACAGAAGACACAAGTTTTATGATAACAGAGCCAGGTGACTATGAAATTTATATTAAAAATGATAAAGTAGAATCTAATAAACAAGAGATAGAAACTAATGCAAAAGTAGGAAAAAAAGTAACAGATATTAACAAAGAATATACAAACCATGGAACTGCATTAATTCCAGTTGGATTTACCATTGTACCAGGTTTGGATAATGTAGAAGAGGGATTAGTTATCTCTGATAGTGAAGGAGATACTGAGCAAGATTCAAACAACAAAATTGCTAATGGAAATCAATTTGTGTGGATACCAGTAACAGATGAAAGTAAATATGTAAGAAATACAACTTATAATAATAGTACGGTTTCTCAAAGTGCTTATACAGATAATGATTATTTGCCAGATATTATTCAGCCAGATGTGAGTAAAGCTGTAGCAACAGAGGAAAAGACAGTAGAACAAGTAATTGGCGAGATTAATGAAAAAGTAGAAAAAGAACAAGTAGTGTCTAAAGGTGGCTTTTATATTGCAAGATATGAAGCAGGAATAGAAACAATAAATGAAGAAAGAAAAGTAGTGAGTAAAAAGAAGGCAAACGTGTGGACTGGTATTACACAAGATAATGCTAAAAGTACAGCTAAAACAATGTTTTTAGAAGATAATCATGTAAAGAGTGCTTTAATCTCAGGAATTCAGTGGGATATGGTGATGGATTTTATCACTCGTACTCCAGCTAGAAAAGATGGAATGGGAAATGATTATGATGTAACAATAGGAAATAGTAGTAGACATATAGGATCAAGTTTAGCAATAGCAGGAAATAATGAAAATGACAGAGTATGTAATATTTATGATTTAGAAGGAAATGCTTATGAATATGTAGCAGAAAAAAATACCGAATACACTGACAATCCATTTGTTAGAAGAGGTGGGATTTTTTACATCATGGGAGATTCAGCTTCTAGTCGTAGTGCTAGAAATGCAGAAGGGCTTAGTGGTGCGACTTTTCGTTTAGTACTTTATGTACTATAAAACAAAATAAAAACGAGAATGAATCAACCTTAATCTTTACATAGCTAAGTTTTTGCGATATAATATACCAAAAATAAAAAAGAGGAGAGAAAATAAATGCAAGAAAACAACCAAAACAATAATCAAACAGAAGAATTAGATATCAATCATCTAATGCAAATAAGAAGAGATAAATTAGCAGAGCTACAACAAGAAGGAAAAGATCCTTATGAAATAACAAAATTTAATCGTAGTCATACTGCTGGAAAAATCAAAGCAAACTATGAAGAATTTGAGCAAAAAGATGTAACAGTAGCAGGAAGAATTACAGCTAAAAGAATTATGGGAAAAGCATCATTTTGTACTATTCAAGATAGTGATGAAAAAATTCAAAGTTATGTAAGTATTAATGATTTAGGAGAAGATAGTTATAAAGCATTTAAAACATGGGATATAGGAGATATTATAGGAATTACAGGATTTGTTTTTAAAACTAAAACAGAAGAAATTTCCATTCATGCTAAAGAAGTAACCTTATTATCAAAATCATTAAGACCTTTGCCAGAAAAATTTCATGGACTAAAAGATGTAGATTTGCGTTATCGTCAAAGATATGTTGATTTAATTATGAATCCAGAAGTAAAGAAAACTTTTGAAATGAGAAGTAAAATCATTACAGAAATAAGAAGTATATTAGATGAAAAAGGTTACTTAGAAGTTGATACACCAATGTTAAATACCATCTCAGGAGGGGCGACAGCAAAACCTTTTATTACCCATCATAATGCATTAAATATTGATATGTACTTAAGAATTGCAACAGAATTAAATTTAAAGAGATTAATTGTAGGTGGTTATGATAAAGTATATGAAATGGGAAGAATCTTTAGAAACGAAGGGATGGACATTCGACATAATCCAGAATTTACTACCATAGAATTGTATGAAGCATATAGTGATTATCATGATATGATGGATATGGTAGAAGAACTATTTTCAAAATGTGCAATCAAAGTAAAAGGAACAACAAAAGTAAATTACCAAGGGCAAGAAATTGACTTAACACCTGGCTGGAAAAAAATAACCATGATAGACTCTATTAAAGAAGCCTGTGGAGTTGATTTTAATGAAATACAAACAGATGAAGAAGCTGTAAAATTAGCTAAAGAAAGAAAAATAGAAATACCAGATAAAACTAAAGAAACCAGAGGAGATGTCATTAGTTTATTCTTTGATGAATATGTAGAAAAAACATTAATACAACCAACTTTTATATATGATTATCCAATTGAAATATCACCACTTGCTAAGAAAAAGAAAGAAGATCCACGTTTAACAGAAAGATTTGAAGTTTTCATTGGTGGACGTGAATATGGAAATGCTTTTTCAGAATTAAATGATCCAATTGATCAATATGAAAGATTCAAAAAACAAGTAGAGGCGAGAGAAGCAGGAGATGAAGAAGCAGGAATGATGGATGAAGACTTTATTCAAGCATTAGAAATAGGAATGCCTCCAACAGGTGGATTAGGGATTGGAATTGATAGATTAATCATGTTATTAACAGATAGTACTTCAATTAGAGATGTTTTATTATTTCCAACCATGAAACCTCTTTTAGATCATTAAGATTCAAGATAGTGAAAGTGTACATTAGAATAAAAGTAAAGGAGATTTTCAATGTTTAATTTTTCATTTGATAAAAGAATTGTATATGTCATAATAGCTATTATGGTATTATCAACTGTTTCTGGATATATTACAAATCCAGATTCATTGTTTGCTTTACTACTAGGAATACCAGGAGTATTAATTGCTATTACTTTTCATGAATTTGCACATGGATTTGCGGCTTATAAATTAGGAGATAATACTGCTAAAAATGAAGGAAGATTAAGCTTAAACCCATTAGATCATTTAGATCCAATAGGAACACTTATGCTATTATTTGCAGGATTTGGATGGGGAAAACCAGTTCATGTAAATCCTGTTAAATATACAAGAAAAATAACGATGGAAAAGGGAGAAGCGATAGTATCTATAGCAGGTCCACTAACTAATATAGTATTAGCTCTTTTGCTAGCTATCCTATATGGGGCAATTATTAAATTTGCAAGTGTAGCATTTTTATGGTCAAGTGTAGGAAAAATAATACAGGGAATCTTAGCTTCTGCTATTTCTATTAATATTGGTTTAGGCGTATTCAACTTAATACCATTACCACCATTAGATGGATCTAAAATAATAATGCCATTTTTGCCATATCAAGCAAAACAATGGTTTAGAAATAATGAGCAAATATTTTATATCATATTTGTAGCAATATGGATAACAGGAATAGCAAGTATTATGATAGAACCACCGATTATATGGATCACCAATGGAATTATGAGTTTAACTAAAATAATATTTGGATTTTAAAAACAGGAGCAGATATGAAAAAAGATATTTTAACTATGCGGAATTGAATCAAGTTGTGATGAAACCTCTGTATCTATTGTAAAAAATGGTAGAGAGGTTCTTTCAAATGTTATTGATACACAAATACCTATTCATGAAAAATATGGAGGAGTTGTACCTGAACTTGCTTCAAGAAATCATATAGAAGCTATTTCAAGAGTTACTAAAAAAGCTTTAGAAGAGGCAAAAGTAGAATTATCCGATATTAATGCAATTACTCCAACTTATGGTCCAGGACTAGTAGGTGCTTTGTTAGTTGGTCTTTCTTATGCAAAAGCATTAGCTTATGTATCTAAAATTCCATTAGTAGGAGTAAATCATATTCAAGGTCATATTGCAGCTAATTATATAACTTATAAAGAGTTAGAACCTCCATTTTTATGTATTATGATGTCAGGAGGCAATACACAAATTATCCAAGTAAAAACTTATACAGAATTTGAAATATTAGGCAAAACAAGGGATGATGCTATTGGAGAAGCATTTGATAAAGTAGCAAGAGTGGTAGGGCTTGGTTATCCAGGAGGACCCAAAGTGGATAAGTTAGCTAAAAGTCGGACAAGCCAATATAGAATTACCAAAAACACATTTTGAGGAAGAAACGTTAGATTTTAGTTTTAGTGGTATCAAAACAGCAGTTATTAATTTAAATCATAAAATACCAGATATTAATAAAGCAGATTTATGTGCAAGTTTTCAAAAGACAGTAACAGAAACATTAATAGAAAATGTGGAAAAAGCAATCCAAAAAACAAACTTAAGAACAGTAGCATTAGCAGGAGGAGTATCAAGTAATTCATATATAAGAAAAGAATTTTTAGCACTGGAAAAAAGAGGAATAAAAGTATATATGCCAGATTTGAAATTATGTACTGATAATGCAGCTATGATAGCATCAGCACGGTTTTTATAATTATAGAGCAGGAAGAAAAGACTCATTAGAATTGAATGCAATTCCAAATTTAAAATTATAATCTTAGAATGATAAAAGAATGGAGAGAGTAAATGTCAGTTTATGCCATAGGTGATCTTCACTTGTCTTTTCATGAAAATAAGCCAATGAGTATTTTTGGTGAAAATTGGAAAGGTCATGAAGAAAAAATAAAAAAGGATTGGATCAATAAGGTACAAGAAAATGACCTAGTAGTAATACCAGGAGATTTTTCATGGTCAACCTATTTAAAAGACACCTATGAAGATTTTTTATATTTAAACAATTTACAAGGAAAAAAATTATTATTAAAAGGAAATCATGATTATTGGTGGACTACTGTAACTAGTATGCGTAAATTTTTAGAAGAAAATAATTTAAATACAATAGATTTTTTGTATAATACAGCTTATGAATTTGAAGATTATATTATAGCAGGAACAAGAGGTTGGGGACAAAATGAAGAAGCAGAAGATAAAAAACTTTTAAATAGAGAATTAATAAGACTAGAATTATCGTTAGAAGAGGCTACTAAAATAAGGGAGAAAAATCGAAAAGAAATTATAGTATTTTTGCATTATCCACCAATTATCAGTAGCAATATAGCAAATGAAGAGAAGAGCCAATTTGTAGAACTTATGAAAAAATATGATGTAAAAAAATGTTACTATGGTCATTTACATAGTATATCGATAAAAGATGCAATAGAGGGAGAGTATTTTGGAATTAATTTTAAATTAGTTAGTGCAGATGGAATCAATTTTAAATTGTGGAAAATATAAACTCACAAGGGGAGAAATGAATGAATTTAGATGAAGATGTAAAATATGTAAAAGGAGTTGGACCCAATCGAGTACAATTATTAAATAAATTAGGAATATTTACATTGAAAGATTTAATTACTTATTATCCAAGGACTTATCAAGATAGAAGTAAGCCAAAGTGTCTTGCAGAATGTATACATGGAGAAGAGGTTTTAATTGAGGTAATTGTTTGTTCAAATTTATCAGAAGTCAGATTAAAAGGAAAAACTATGCAAAGGTTGCAAGTTAGGGATGAAACAGGAAGTTGCACTATTCATTGGTTTAATCAAAGTTATTTAAAGAGTAAATTTGAGATAGGGAAAAAGTATAAATTTTATGGAAAAATAAGTAATAATTATGGAAAAATATCAATGATATCTCCCGTATTTGATGAACAGGAAAAAAATTTTAATACAGGAAAAATTATTCCTTTGTATCCATTAACTTATCAATTGTCACAAAATGTGTTAAGAAAAATTATGGAAGAAGGTTTAGCCCAAATAGAAGGAAAGTTATTAGAAACATTACCAAAATATTTGTTAGAGGAATATCACTTAAGAGGAATTAGAGAAGCAATTAAAACAATTCACTTTCCAAGAGACTTAAAAGATTTTGAAGAGGCAAGAAAAAGATTAGTTTTTGAAGAGTTACTTTGTACACAATTAGCACTTTTAGAGTTAAAGAATAATTATCAAAAGGAAGAAGAAGGAATTCGATTTGATAAAAATGTAAAAATGTCAGATGTTATTAATCAATTACCTTTTAGGCTAACTAAGGCGCAACTTAAAGTTTTGCAAGAGATTGATACCAATATGGAAGCAAGTACTTCTATGAATCGATTGCTACAAGGTGATGTAGGATCAGGAAAAACAGTAATTGCTATGTGTGCAGCTTATAAGGCTGTAAAGAGTGGGTATCAAGCAACAATTATGGCACCAACAGCAATACTAGCTACTCAACATTTAGAGAACTTTCAAAAAATTTTGGAGAGTTTAGAAATCAAATGCGAATTATTGACATCTGGTATTAGCAAAAAGAAAAAAGAGGAATTATTAGTTAGATTAGCTAATGGAGAAATTGATGTTTTAATTGGAACTCATGCTATAATAGAGGAAAATGTGGTGTTTAAAAATTTAGGGCTGGTTGTAACAGATGAACAACATCGATTTGGTGTAAAGCAAAGGACAAAAATAGCACAAAAAGGGAAAAATCCAGATGTTTTAGTAATGACAGCGACACCGATTCCAAGAACATTAGCTTTAATTTTATATGGCGATTTAGATATTTCAATT
>CAMXLV010000061.1 GCA_947244675.1 uncultured Clostridium sp.
TAATTCACTTCCTGGTTTTCCTAAAAATTCTTGGTAAATTTTCTTTAATACTGGATTTTCATGTGATTTACGAATATGACTTTTCTCATCAATTGTATATAAACTATCTGCTCTTAATTTTCTAACATCTACTTCTGCACGTACTTTTGAATTCTTTATTGGCTGTCCACCACCCATAACACATCCACCTGGGCATGCCATGATTTCAACGAATTGATAATCTGCCTTTCCTGTTTTAATTTCTTCTAATATCTCTTTTGCATTTGCTAAACCACTTGCTGCTACAACCTTTATTTCTTTTCCTGCCATTTTTACAGTTGCCTTTTTGATACCATCACCACCACGAACTTCTTTAAAATCTATTTTTTCTAAATCTTCTCCTGTTAAAGCATCTTGTGCTGTACGAAGTGCCGCTTCCATAACACCTCCTGTTGTTCCAAAAATAGCAGCTGCTCCTGTTGCTTCTCCCATTGGTACATCAAACTCACTATCTTCTAGTTTTGTAAATTCTATATTAGCTTGTTTAATCATCCTAGAAAGTTCTCGTGTTGTAATTACATTATCAACATCATAAAATTCTTCATTTTTCATTTCTTCTCTTTGTCTTTCAAACTTTTTAGCAATACATGGCATAACAGAAACTACATAAATTTTGCTTGGGTCAATCCCTTCCTTTTGAGCATAATAGGTTTTTAGCAGTGTACCAAACATTTGATGTGGTGATTTACAGCTAGATAGATGTGGCAATAATTCTGGATAATTCATTTCTATATATTTTACCCAACCTGGACTACAAGAAGTAATCATAGGAAGATGCTTATTTTCTTTAAATCTCTCCATAAATTCGTTAGCCTCTTCCATAATGGTAAAATCTGCTCCTGTATTAGTATCAAATACCTTATCAAATCCTAATCTTTTTAAAGCAGTTACCATTTTAGAAGTAACATTTGTTCCAATCGGCATTTGGAATTCTTCTCCGAAGAGCTACTCTAACAGCTGGTGCTGTTTGTACTATTACATAAGTGTCTGGATCTTTTAATTTTAACCAAACATCATCAATGGTTTCTTTCTCATGCAAAGCACCAGTTGGACAACTTTGAATACATTGTCCGCAAAAAGTACAGTTTACATCATTTAAGCTATGATCATAAGCAGTTGAAATACAAGAGTCAAATCCTCTATTAATACAATCAATTGCACCTATTTTTTGGACATTTTTACAAGCAGCTACACATCTTCTACACAAAATACATTTATTAAAGTCTCTTACAATAGATGGTGACAAATCGTCTATTTTATGTAGGTTTTTTTCTCCTTCAAATTCTACTTTTGAAATATTAAATTTCACTGCTAAATTCTGTAATTCACAGTTTCCAGAACGAGTACAGGTTAAACAATCTTTTGCATGATTAGATATAATTAAATCTAATATAATATGTCTTGCTTCTAATACATTTGGGGTATTAGTATGAACTACCATTCCTTCTTCTACTTTTTGAATACAAGAAGTAGCAAATCCTCTTCTTCCCTCTACTTCAACAATACACATTCGGCAATCCCCTACTTCATTTATATCTTTTAAAAAACATAAGGTTGGAATGTCTATTCCTGCTTGTTTTGCAGCTTGTAATATAGTAGTTCCTTTTTTAGCTTTTACTTCTTGGTTATCTATAATTAGGGTTATTAATTCTTCTTTCATAGGTTTCCTCCTTTTCCTCTTGGCTGATTTTGTTTTCTCATTATTTTAAATTACCTGTCATAAATGTATCAATACTTAATTTCCAATTGCTTTAAATGGACAGCTAACCAAACAAGTACCACATTTAATGCATTTATCTTGATTGATTATTCTTTTTTCTCTTGCTTCTCCTTCAATCGCACTAACTGGACAAGATTTTTGGCATAATCCACAGCCTTTACATTTTTCCTCATGAATAACAATTTTAGACATTGCTTTGCATTCTAAAGCTCTACATTCTTTATTTACAGTATGTTCTTTAAACTCTTCTCTAAAATATTTTAAGGTACTAATTACAGGATTTGGTGCACTTTGCCCGAAGACCACAAATACTTGCTTTTTGGATATTTCTAGCCAACTTTTCTAGTCGATAAATATCCATTTCGGTTCCTTCTCCCCTACATAGTTTTTCTAATATTTCATGCATCCTCTTTGTTCCAATACGACAAGGTGTACACTTACCACAACTTTCACTTACTGTAAATTCTAAATAGAACTTAGCCAAAGAGACCATACATTTCGTATCATCCATTACGATTAATCCACCAGATCCCATCATAGAACCAATTTGTTTTAAAGATTCATAATCAATTGGTGTATCTAAATGTTCTTTTGGAATACATCCACCAGATGGACCTCCTGTTTGAGCTGCTTTAAAATCTCTTCCATTTGGAATGCCACCACCAATGTCATATACAATTTCACGTAAAGTAGTTCCCATAGGCACTTCCACAAGACCAATATTATTTACATTTCCTCCTAGAGCAAATACTTTTGTTCCTTTTGAATTTTCTGTACCAATAGAAGCATACCATTTACTTCCCTTTAAAATAATTTGTGCTATATTAGCATATGTCTCTACATTATTAATTAAAGTTGGTTTTCCCCATAGTCCTGCTACTGCTGGATAAGGAGGTTTTACTCTTGGTTGCCCTCTTTTTCCTTCAATTGATTCTAATAAAGCTGTTTCTTCCCCACAAACAAATGCTCCTGCTCCTAATCGAATATCAATATCAAAATCAAATTTAGTATCAAAAATATGACTTCCCAGTACCCCATACTCTCTTGCTTGCTTAATTGCTATCTCCAAGCGTTTTACTGCAATTGGATATTCCGCTCTTACATAAATATAGCCTTTGTTAGCTCCAATACAATAAGCTGCTATCGCCATTGCTTCTATAATAGAATGAGGATCACCTTCTAAAATACTTCGATCCATAAAAGCTCCTGGATCACCTTCATCAGCATTACATACTACATATTTTTGTTTTCCTTCAGAAGCTTTTGTTAATTCCCATTTCTTTCCTGTTGGGAATCCAGCACCCCCTCTTCCTCGAATACCAGATTGTTTAATTTCTTCAATTACTTCTTCTTGTGTCATACTCGTTAATACTTTTTCTAATGCTAAATAACCATCAAATGCTATGTATTCATCAATTTCTTCTGGATTAATCACACCACAATTTTTAAGAGCAATTCTTTTTTGTTTTTTATAAAAATTCAAATCATCTAAAGAATTTACCTTTGTTCCATCAATATCTTTGGCTAATAATCTTTCTACTTTTTTTCCTTCTATGATATGTGTTTGAATAATTTCCTCACAATCTTCTGGCTTTACACACGCATAAAAAGTATCTTCAGGGCGAATAATTACAATAGGCCCTTTTGCACATAAACCAAAACAACCAGTTTTAATAACCCTTACATTTTCAATCTTTTTTTCTGTTAAGATTTTTTTAAAATTTTCTAATATTTGAGGTGATTTAGAAGAAGTACAACCCGTCCCTTGACAAACTAGAATATGTTTTTCTCTGCCATCTGCTTTGGTATTTACTCTTAAGTCTAATTCTTTTCTCTTTTCCTCTCTTATTTGATGAAGTTCTTGTATGGTTTTCACTTAGCATTCCTCCTTTATTTTCATTTTTCTATTTTTCCATTAATTCATCTAATACTTGATCTAATTTCTGAACAGTTGCTTTTCCATAAACTTCTCCATTTACCGTAAAAACTGGTGCTAATCCGCAAGCACCAACGCATCTAGTTTCTTCAATAGAAAACATACCATCCTCTGTTGTTTCTCCTGGATTTATTTTTAGACGTTCTAGTAATCGATCCATTATTTTTTGTGAACCTTTTACAAAACAAGCTGTTCCCAAGCATACTGATATATTATATTTTCCTTTTGGTTTTAACGAAAATCTTGAATAAAAAGTAACAACTCCATAAATTTCTGCCATTGGTATGGATAAAAATTCTGATAATTCTTTTTGAACATCCATTGGAACATAACCATAATGCTCTTGAATTTCATTTAGCATTTGAATTAAATTATCTTTAATTGGTTGATATGTTAAAAAAAGTTCTTCTATAAATATGTCTTTCTTTCCACAGCAACATTGTTTCTTCTCATTTTCTTGCATATTTTTTTCCTCCCTTTAATAATATGTTATTACATTACTGTTTCAATTATATCAAACTCAATTTTTTTATACAATGTTTTTTAAAAATTTTATACTTTTTGTCAAATTTTGTTTTTTTTATTGACTTTTTGACAAAAAGGTGTAAAATATAGTTACATAAAAAAATAAAAGGAGGATTCATTATGGGATACGGTTATTCAACTTACTATGGTAGTTACCCATCATCTAGTGAAATTTCTGCAGCAGCTGCATCTACTCTTATTGGAGCTTTAATGGTATATATTGTAATCATTTTAGCAATTGCCATTGTTCAAATTGTAGCTATGTGGAAAATCTTTACCAAAGCAGGAGAAAAAGGATGGAAAGCAATTATTCCAATTTACAACTTTGTTATTCTATTCAAAATTTCTGGACTTTCTCCATGGTTAATTCTAGTGTTTTTAGCTGCTATCATTCCATTTATTGGATGGATTGCACCAATTGCACTAAATGCCGTTTTAGCTTACAAATTAGCTAAATCATTTGGAAAAGATGGTGGTTGGGCTGTTGGACTATATTTCTTAGCACCTATTTTCTATATGATACTAGGATTTGGTAGTTCTAAATATGTTGGACCAGGTGGAGAAGCAACTCAAACTACTACATCAACATCTAACGAATAAGAAAAACACATATAAAAAAGAAGGTATTTTCATTTTACCTTCTTTTTTAATATATTAATAACTTCTTCTATACTTTCTTTTGGTGTTGAAGCTCCTGACATAATCCCTATTTTATGAAATGTTTTTTGCAATTCTAATTCTTTTGCTTCTTCAATTAAAAATGTATTAGGACAATTTTTTTTAGCAATTTCATAAAGTTTTCTTGTATTAGAACTATTTTTTCCTCCAATAATAATCATACTATCTACCTTTTTAGCGAGTTCTTCTGTTTCTTCTTGTCTTAACCTCGTTGTTTGGCAAATTGTATTCTGGGCTACAAAAATAATCTTTTCGTTTACTTGCTCTTGTATTTTTTTCTTTATTTTTTCAAATTTTTCCAAAGAATATGTTGTTTGTGCCATTAACATCAATTTATTTTTTCCTGTTATTTGAAATGCTTCCATTGCTTCTTGTAATTCTTCTTCTTTCTCAAAAATAAAAGAATCTTTTCCACAATAGCTAAGTGTTCCTATATTTTCTGGATGCTCTTTTTTGCCTAATAAAAAAATAAAATAATCCTTTTCTTTATATTCTTGTGCTATTTTATGTACTTTTAAAACATGATGACAAGTAAAGTCTTTTACTTTTATTCCTTTGTTTTTTGCTATCTGGTACCATTCTTTTGAAATACCATGTGCACGAATTAAAACCTCCTCTTTGGCTTCTTCGATATTTTCAATTGTTTTTATACCTAAATCTTCCAATTTTTTGACCACTTGTTTGTTATGAACGATTTCTCCTAAACAATAAATTGCTCCTTTATTTTTTTTAGCTTCCTCCATCGCTCCTTGTACTGCCCTTTCAACACCGTAACAAAAAGAAGCTGTTTTTCCGACAAATGATTTCCATTATTTTCAAAATCTCCTTTTTTCTTTTTAAGTTAGCATATTTTTAATTTCTTGTTTTAGTTCTTCTACCATATTTTCTTGTTTTGCACATTTAGCTAACTCATATAAAGGAAATACACCAATTCCACCACCAATAATTGCCATATTTTGACTTTTTTCATATTTAAAAGTTCCATAGCCAATTGGACCTATTACATCTATTTCTTTACCAACTTCTCTTTTTGCTAAAATCTCAGTACCTTTTCCCTTCACTTGAAAAATAAATTCCAAAATTCCTTTTTCTCTATCCATATGATAAATACTAATTGGTCTTCTCAAAAAAGGATCGGTTTGCTCTGTTACCCTTATTTCTATAAAATTGCCAGGTTTAGCCTCTTCTACAATCTCTGGTGCTTGTATTGCAAACAAAAAAATATCTGGCTTTAATTGTTCTTTTTTCACTAATTGTGCCATTATATGTTTTGCCATTTTCTTTCCTCCTTAACTTTTTTAACCTAATTTCATTGCTTGATTTAATTCTTCTTTCATTCTTAAAGCTTCTTGTCTTGTTGCTTTAGCATACTCTTCTTCTGTATATTGCTCTTTCCATCTCTCAGCTTTGTAAGCACACATTAAACTTCTAGAAGCATTTACAATACCACCTAACTGTTTGTGATCAAAACCGCTTAACAATATCACTAGCTTTTCCCCCTTGTGCTCCATAACCTGGTATCAGAAAAAAAGTATGAGGTGCTTCTTTTCTAATCTGTTCTAATTGTTCTGGATAAGTTGCTCCTACTACTGCTGCTACACTACTATAACCATAATCTCCTCTTAATTCTTCCCCCCAAGCTTCTACTAAATTTGCAACTTCTCTATAAACTTCTTTCTTTCCTTCTAGTTTTAAATCTTGTAATTCTCCTGAGGATGGATTAGAAGTTTTAACTAATACAAAAATTCCTTTATCATATTTTTTACAATCTTCAATAAATGGCTTTACGCAATCAGTTCCCATATATGGATTAACTGTTACAAAATCCACATCATAAATCGCTTCTTCTTTTTCTCCAATTGGTGTTTTTCCTAAAAATGCATTTGAATATCCGTGTTGCAGTTGAGCCAATATCTCCTCTTTTTATATCAGCAATTACAACCATTTTCTTTTCTTTGGCGTAACGGCATGTTTCTTTAAAAGCTTCCATTCCTGGAATTCCATACATTTCGTAAAAAGCAATTTGTACCTTTGCTGCTGGAATAATGTCACAAGTACTATCAACTAAGGCTTTGTTAAACTCTATTATTGCTTTTGCCACTCCTTCTAAAGTTTTAGGATATCGGCTTGTTATACATTTTGGTAACATTTCATATCTTGGATCTAATCCAATTACAGTTGGATTATTCGTTTGTTTTATCTTTTCTATTAATTGATCAATTGCCTTCATATTTTTTCTCTCCATTCTTTTTCTTTAAAACCTACTAAAATTTCTGTTTCAGTAATGAATAATGGTCTTTTGATTAACATTCCATTTGATGCTAATAATTCAATTTTTTCTTCCTCAGTCATATTTGATAATTTTTCTTTTAAATTTAATTCTTTATACTTTAATCCACTTGTGTTAAAAAACTTTTTAGTTTCTAATTTGCTTTGCGCTATCCATCTTGTTAATTCTTTCTTAGAAGGTGTTTCTTTTACAATATGGCGTTCTTCAAATGGAATCTTATTGTTTTCTAACCATTTTTTTGCTTTTTGACAAGTTGAACATTTAGGATATAAGACTAATAAATTTTTCATTTTTCTTCATTCCTCTCTTTGGCAAACTAAAGAGTGTCCCTTTTTCCCTTTTAAGAGGGATTTTAAGAACGTCCCCTAATCCCTTTTCCAAACAATTCTTCCTCCAACAATCGTATATTTAACACTTCCTTTTAACTGTTTTCCAATAAATGGACTATTTTTTGATTTGGATACGATCATCTCCTTGGTATAGGTATAAGTTTCATTTGGATCAAAAATAGTAATATCTGCTATTTTTCCTTCTTCAATACTTCCTCTTTCTTGATCTAATTTTAATAATTTAGCTGGATTATACGAAGTTAATCGAACTAAATCTAAGTAACTTAAATCTCCTGTATCAACTAAATTCATTATTTCTGCTGATAAAGCTGTTTCAAATCCTATAATTCCATTTGGAGCTGTTGCTAATCCTTTATTTTTTTCATCTTCTGTATGTGGTGCATGATCTGTAATAATAGCATCTATGGTTCCTTCTTTTAATCCTTCTATAATTGCTAATCTATCTTTTTCTTCTCGTAATGGTGGATTCATTTTAGCATTTACTCCTGCTTTTAAAACTTCATCTACTGTAAATGTAAAATAATGTGGACAAGTTTCACAAGTGATTTTTACACCTCTTTTTTTAGCATCTCTTACCATATTTTTAGTTGTTTTTGTACTGATATGACAAATATGTGCTCTTACTTCATTTGTCTCAGAAATAACAATTTCCCTTGCTGCCATTATTTCTTCTGCTTCTGGAAGTACTCCCTCTACATCTAGTTGTTTCGCTATTTTTCCAGCATTAATTGCTCCTGCTGCTACTGACTTTTCTTCACAATGTGAAGCAACAAAAGTTCCTAATCTGTTTGCTTCGATGATAGCTTCTCTCATCATTTTGCTATTTACAACTGGCATTCCATCATCTGAGAAAGCAATGGCACCTGCTTTTTTTAATTCTTCAAAATCAACTAATTCTTCTCCTTTTTCTCCTTTCGATACAGAAGCATAAGGAAAAACATTGCATAGGTTAACTCTTTTGGCTTCCTCTATGATTTTTTGCAGAATAATAGCGCTATCTGGTGTTGGTTTTGTATTTGGCATTGGGCAAATTGTAGTAAAACCACCACAAACGGCGCTTTTGCTACCTGTTTCGATTGTCTCTTTATGTTCAAAGCCAGGCTCTCTTAAGTGGCAATGCATATCAATCATTCCAGGTATAATATTTAGATTAGTACAATCTATTGTTTTATCTGCTATCTCTTCAATGTTTTTTGCAACTATTTTAATTTTATCCTCTTCAATTAAAATATCTTTTTTTTCAAATGTATTTGTTTTATAATCAATTAATGTTCCATTTTTCAACAAAATTTTCATATTTTCCTCCCTTTTTTTATTTTTCTTATCTTATCATTTTTCGTAAACTTTTGCAATATTTTTTGAAAAAATTGACAAATTGCAATTTTTTCTTTACAATAACACTAGAATAGAAATTAAGGAGGAATTCATATGTCTGATATTATGTCATATTTATTTGAAACAAAAGCAGTAAAATTTTGTGAAGAAAACAAACCATTTTTTTTAACCTCAGGAAGCATTTCACCATATTTTGTAAATACACACTTTCTTTATGGAAATGAAAAAGAAGCAACCGAATTTTTATCTTACATCAACACTCTATTAGAAAATAGAATCACACTACCAAAAAAAGTTTTCGAAAAAGTCTTAGTTCAATATGAAAACAATTCTATTTTCAAATATACTATTGACACCATGATCAAAGCTATTACTGATAATGTAAAAATCGACGAAATTGATTATATCTCTGGTGGAGAAAGAAGAGACTGGTACTTTTCCAATATGATTGCATACCTTTTAAAAAAGCCACATCTTACCCTATTCAAAGACATGGAAGCATTTGTTAGCCCTTATGATTTTTCATCAACTGAAAAAATAACTAATATAGAAGGGAAAACTGTTTTAAATGCCTCTGATTTAGTAACAGCTGCCTCTAATTATGTTCGTTCTTGGATTCCTGCCATAAAAAACCTAAATGGAAAATTATTGTGGACTTGTTACGTAGTAGATCGAAAACAAGGTGGAACCGAAATATTAGAAAAAGAAGGAATTAAGACCATTCCTTTAGCTTCTGTTGATAATTCTTTATTTGAAAAAGCATATGATCTAAACATCATCAATCAAGGACAATTAGAAATGCTAAAAGAATTCTATCATGACCCATTTGAAAGTATGCGAAAATTCTTACAAAATCATCCAGAATTTATCGAGAATGCTTTAAAATCAACAGACCAAAGAACTTTGGATCGAGTTAAACTACTAACACAAGGAAATTTATATCAATTACAGCAATAGGTAATATTTTTGATTTTCCTATACAATAAAAAAATAAAATCCAGACTTGCTTTATATAAGCTTTAAGTTCTGGATTTTATTGTATAATGAAAACCCCACGTTATACGTGGGGTTCTAAAGGCTTCTAGCT
>CAMXLV010000062.1 GCA_947244675.1 uncultured Clostridium sp.
CAGAAGGAAAAGATAGAAGAAAGCGTAAAGAAATGGAAGAAGATCCCATAGTTCAAAAAATTATAAGGTTAAAAAAAGAGGGACAATCTGACAATGCAATTGCCAAACTTTCTGATATAAAATTTTCACAACCTAAAGTTTCTAAAATTGTAAGGGAAGCGGAAAGATTAGGTTTATTAAATAAGGCAAAAGTAGAAGAAGCAAGACAAAGTAAAGATCCAAAAGCGAGAAAAATAGTAGAAAATGAAAAAATGGTAGAAGACATTGATAAAGAACAATTACTAGAGTTCTTAAAATTAGGATATGATTTGTTTAAAATAAAAAGAAAAATGTGTTTACCTACAGTGCAAATTATAAAAAAAGCAATTAACAAGTTAATAAAAGAAAAACGAATTACGGAAAAGCAAATACAAGTTTATAAAGAAGAAAGAGAAAAAAGAGATAAGGAAGAAATCTTAGAAAAATTAAAAAATGGAATTCCAACAGAAATAATAGCAAAAGATTTAGATTATGATGTAAGAAGAATGAAAAAACTAATACAAGAAGTTAAAGAAGAAGAAAATATAACTGATGAAGAGATTGCTATTTGGAAAGAAAATAGAGAAACTATAGCTAAAAGAAGAATGAATGTTGTGCTAATGGGATTAAAAGATGGATTAACACCAAAGGAAATGTGTGCCAAATATTCAGAATATGGATTAAATGGATCCAATATTGAGTATTGTACTCAGAAATTAATTGATAGAAGAGATATTACATTAGATAAAATAAAACAAAATAGAGAACAAAATAGGAAATCAAAGAAAAAAATGCAAAAAAAGATCTGGAATAGAGAAGATCGATTAAGAAAGATAAGAAAAAAAGTAGTGCAAGAACATGAACAATTAAAAAGAGAAATGGAGATGAAAATTAAATTAGATAAGAAATTATCACAAGAAGATCAAGAAAAAATAAGAGAGCTTATCAATTTATATTATAAAAGATATCAGAAGTATAAAATAGAGAATATAACAAAATTGGAGTTATTAAATTTAAAACAAGCACTACAAAGAATACCAATAAACGAAAAAGATATTATTATGTTTTGCAAGCTATGTATGATGATACAAGAATATGAAGAAGCAATACAAATTATAAGAAGTAGAAATAATAATCCAATGGTAACAATTAAAGAAAACCAAAAGGATAAAATAGAAAGTTTAGAAACAACTTTAAATAAAGTAATAAAACTAAAAAAAGCAATAAAAATCATAAAAAGTGGCAATACCAATACAACTGTTCTTGCAGAAGTAACAGGACTATCAAAGGATGAAATTAATATTTTGAAAATAAAAGTTCAAAAAAAGTCAATCCGATTTTTCAGTGTAGAACAAAGAGAAAAGATATTAAATTTATTAATGAAGGATATAGATACAAGTAAGATACAAAGAAGATTTGAGCTAACTGATTTTGAAATGCAAGATATACAAGAACAATTAATAGAATATAAAAAATGCAAAGTAATTGGAAATAAAGAACAAGAAATTAGAGAAGAAAGCAAAGCTAGAATTGTGGTATTATATACAAAACTAGGAAAAAGTCCTCAATATATTGCTAGCGTTATGAGACAAGAGGTAAATGAAGTACAAGAAATAATAGAATATGCACTAGAAAAAGAATTGATTTATAATGAGGAATTAGCAGGAATTAATCCATTATCATGGTATCAAAAATTAAAAGAAGATAGATTACTAAAATAGAACAATAAGGTTATAGGTAAACCATTGATAAAAAACCTAAATTGTAAGAGATAAGGAAAAGAAAAATGAATATTGTATTTATGGGAACGCCAGATTTTGCTAAAGAAAGTTTAGCTGCTATTGAAAAAGCAGGTCATACTATTTTAGCAGTGGTAACAAATGTAGATAAACCAAAAGGGAGAGGAATGAAGCTACAAGCATCTGAAGTAAAGCAGTATGCTTTAGAAAAAAATGTAAGTATTTATCAGCCAGAAAAAGTAAGAAATAATGTAGCATTTATAGAAGAAATAAAAAATTTAGAACCAGATGTAATTTGTGTAGTAGCTTATGGAAAAATATTGCCAAAAGAGATTTTAGAAGTTCCAAAATATGGATGTATCAATGTTCATGCATCTCTATTGCCCAAATATAGAGGAGCAGCTCCAATTCAATGGGCTATTTTAAATGGTGATAAAATAACAGGAATTACTACGATGTATATGGATCAGGGAATGGATACAGGTGATATTATTTTAAAAGAAGAAGTTTTAATAGAAGAAAATGAAACAACAGGAGAATTATGGAGTAAGCTTGCCAAAAAAGGAGGAGAGCTACTAGTAGAAACATTAGATCAAATTGAAAAAGGAACTGCACCAAGAAGAAAACAGGAAGAAAACTTTACCTTAGCACCAATGATTTCTAAAGAAATAGCTAAAATTGATTGGGATATTAAAACAGCAGAGGAAATAAAAAATTTAGTAAGAGGATTAAATCCTATTATGGGAGCTTACACATATTTAAAAGGAAAAAAGATAAAATTTTGGAGTGTTACAGTTATAGCAGAAGATGAAATGAAAATAGAGAACATAGAGAGCATAAAAAATGGAACAGTAATTTATTCAAATCCAAAAGAGGGGATTTTTATTAAAACTAAAAATGGGATTCTAAAGGTATTAGAAATACAAGGAGAAAATGCAAAAAAAATGCCAGTACAAGATTTCTTACGAGGAAACAATATAGAAAAATTTGAAATTTTTGAATAATTTTTTCTCATGACTAAAATCAGTTAAAAATTTAAGAAAAATAGTTGTAAAAAAAGTGAAAAATTGATATACTCTAAATAAGAAATTTAAGTATATCAATTTTTGATATACAAGGAGGTTGGAAAATATGAGTGAAGAAAATCAAAACCAAGGGGAAGTAGTTGAATTAGAAGAAGAAATAAAAACAGAAAATGAAGGAATCCAAATTTCTAATGATGTAGTAGCAGTCATTGCAGGAGTAGCAGTATCAGAGGTTCCTGGTGTAGCAGGTATGGCAGGAGGATTTGCAGGAGGAATTACTGAGGTACTAAGTGGAAAGAAAAATTTAGCTAAAGGAATCAAAGTAGAAGTAACAGGGGCACAAGCAAAAATTGATGTTAATATCATAGTAGAATATGGTTCAAGAATTCCAGATGTTGCATTTGAGATTCAAAACAGAGTAAAAAAAGCAGTAGAAAGTATGACTGGTTTAAAAGTAGAAGAAGTCAATGTTCATGTACAAGGCGTAAACACAGATGCAGCCAAAGAAGAAAAGAGTCAACAAGAGGAAGCAGAAGAAGAAATGACAAGTGAAGAATAAAAAAATAAAAAAGTAGGAGGAAATGAAATGAAAATTTTAGAAAAAATCACACTAATTATTTATTCTAATATCATGTTAATTTTATCTATCATTTTATGTTTGTTAGTATTCGGATGGTTAGATATAGAATTAGTAGGAGGAATAATTACCAAAATTATCGTAGGAGATACCTCTAGTAAAATTGTATTAGGATTAGGAGTTGTATTTATTTTATTATCAATTAAATGTATCTTTTTTGATACAACTTCAAAAGAACAAATAAAAGAAAGACAAGGTGTTTTATTAGAAAACGAAAGTGGAAAACTAATGATTTCAAAAGAAACCATAGAAAACTTAGTAAATTCTGTTGCACTAAATTTCCAAAGTGCAGAAGAAGTAACAACAAGAGTGGAATTAGATAGAGAAAATAATGTAAAAGTTTTTGTCAATTTAATTGTAAATGAAGAAGCGATTATAAAAGATTTATCAGCTAATTTACAAGCAAAAATTAAAGAAAAAGTAAAAGCAGCAACTGATTTAGAAGTAAAAGAAGTAAATATTACAGTAAAAAAAGTTGCTCCAACAAAACAAGAGGGAGAAAACTAAAAAAGCTTATTCCAAACTTTAAAAAGGGGAAAATTTTGAATAAGAAGAAAGGAACGTGATATAAAATGAACCTAAAGGAATTTTGGAACAATTATAAAGGAGCAATCATCGGAATTGTAGTAGCAATTTTAATTTTAGTTACTAGATTACATGATTTAATATTAGCCATTGTTATATTAGCATTAGGAGCATTGATAGGAAATTATGTGCAACAAAATAAAGAAGAAGTAAAAACAAAACTAAAAGCATTTATTGATAAAATATAACTTATCTTAGAAAGGAAAGAATATGAACAGAACTGCTATAAGAGAGCAAACATTCAAACTAGTTTATAGTTTAGAAATACAAAAACAAGAAAACCTAGAAGAAGCAATACAATTATATGAAGAAACCAATACAATAATAGATGAAAAAGCAAAAGAATACCTAGTAGATGCTATTTTTGGTATTGCAAAAAACAAAGAAGAAATTACAAAACAAATAGAAACAAATCTAAAAGCAGAATGGAAATTAGAGAGAATTTCTAAAATTGACTTAGCCATTTTAAAACTTGCTATTTATGAATTAAAATATACACAAATTCCTTTTAAAGTAGTTATTAATGAAGCAGTAGAGTTAGCTAAAAAATATGGAGAAGAAACATCAAAAAACTTTGTAAATGGAATTTTGGCAAGTGTTGTCAATGGAAAAAAAGAGGGAAAAGAATGAAATATGCAGAAATGGCAATAACAGTATCAGACTTAAATCAATACATAAAAAATAAAATAGCACAAGATGAAACACTAAATAACATATTAGTAAAAGGAGAAATCTCAAACTTTAAAAATCATTATACAGGTCATATGTATTTTACATTAAAAGATGAGAATTCTCTTATAAAATGCATTATGTTCAAAACATATGCTCAAAAATTAGGATTTATGCCAAAAGATGGAATGAAAGTATTTCTATTAGGTGGTGTATCTGTTTTTGAGAGGGATGGTGTATATCAAATTTATGTAAAAGTGATGGAAGAAGATGGTTTAGGAGACCTATATACCCAATACCAAGAACTTAAAAAAAGTTTAGAAGAAGAAGGATTATTTGATAAAGAACACAAAATGCCAATTCCCAAAATGCCAAAAGTGATTGGAGTATTAAGTTCTAGTACAGGTTCTGTTATTAAAGATATTATAAACGTATCTACTAGAAGAAATCCTAATGTAGTCATTAGACTATTACCTGTTCCTGTACAAGGAGAAGGTGCTGCTGAAAAAATAGCAGAAGGAATACAATATATGAATCGAAACAAATTAGCAGATGTACTAATTTTGGCAAGAGGAGGAGGATCCTTAGAAGATTTGTGGCCATTTAATGAAAAAATAGTTGCCAAAAGTATTTATCATTCAGAAATTCCTATTATATCAGCAGTAGGTCATGAAACTGATTTTACAATTAGTGATTTTGTTGCAGATTTAAGAGCTCCAACGCCATCAGCAGCAGCGGAATTAGCTGTTCCAGACATATATGAAGTACAACAAAAAATAAATAATTATCAAAATCGTCTGAGAATGGCATTAGTCAAAAAAGTACAAATTATGAAACTAAGATATGAAAAAAGCATATCTAGTTTTGCCTTTAAAGAGCCGACAAGAAAAATACAAGAAAACTACATTCAAATTGATCATCAAATTAAACAATTAGAATCCTTTATCAAAGCAAAGCAAGAAAAAGAAAAAACAAAATATAGCAGTTTAATTGCTAAATTGGATGCCTATAGTCCTTTAAAAACATTAAAGAGAGGTTATACATTAACAAAAAAGGAAGGAAAAATACTTAAATCAAAAGAAGACATAAAAAAAGGAGAAATAGTAGAAATAAGATTTATAGATGGTGAAGTAAAGGCTAAAATTCAATAAAAGGAGACAAGAGAAAGTTGAAAAAGAATTTTGAAGAGCAAATGGAAGAATTAGAAAAAATTGTTCAAGAATTAGAAAAAGGGGAACTTAGTTTAGAAGACTCAGTTTCAAAATTTGAAGAAGGAATTAAAATTGCAAAAGAGTGTAATAAAACATTAGAAGAAGCAGAAAAGAAAATAACTATTCTAGTAAACAAAGAAGGAGAAATAAAAGAAGAAAATTTTGAAAATTAGAACAGAAGAAATTTAATAAAGGGGAGAAAAAAATGAATGACTTTATAGCATTTGTGCAAAATAAATATATTTATATACCATTCTTTTTATGGTTTGGTATCCAATTATTTAAACTAATTTATGATTTATTTACAACTAAAAAATTTAATTTTAAAAGAATTATGGGAGCAGGTGGTATGCCAAGTTCTCATTCAGCAGTAGTAGCAGGTTTAGCAACATTAATTGGAAAATACGAAGGAGTAGGATCACCAATATTTGCAGTAACTTTAATAGTTGCATTTGTTGTTATGTATGATGCTTGTCGGAGTAAGAAGAGCAGCAGGAAAGCAAGCAGCATTATTAAATAAATTAATTGAAACACCTCGGATTAACAGGAATGCAAGTATCTGAGAGATTAGTAGAAGTATTAGGACATACGCCAATACAAGTATTTGTAGGAGCTTTAATAGGACTAGTGGCAGGATTACTTGGCTAAAATAGAAGGTATTTTATTGTATAGGTAAAATCTCTTATTTTTCCTATACAACAAGAAAAAATAAGATGAGGAATATAAAATTGGTATGAATATTGAAGAAAGAAGAGAAAAAGTAAAAGAATTTTATGAAGCAGGAGTATTTGCCAAAACTATGGCAGAAAAACTTGGTGTCTCCAAAAAAACAATAACAAGTGATTTAAAATATTTAAGGGAGCATCATGCGATTACCATTAAATTATCAATAGAAGATAGAAGACAAATAGCAGTAAAATTATATGAAAGAGATGTCAAGATAAAAGCAATTGCACAAGTTCTAGAAACTGCTTATCCTACTATACAAATAGAAATAAAATCAATAAAAGAGGATGAAGAAAAGAAGAATTCGATATTAGAAGAAACAAAAGAAGAAAAAATTGAAAAAGATCTATTGTCTTATCAAGAAAAATATGAAAATGGCATATTAGGACAAGAAGAGATATTATTGCTAAAAAAGAATGTGTTAATATCTGGAAATCTTAAATGGGTATTATTTTATATCGAAGTATGCAAACAATTTGAAAAATATGAAGAAGCATTAGCTTTTGTAAGATTCCAAATTGAAAATGAAAAACTAAGCAAAGAAGATAAGCAAGAAATAATAGAAAAACTTTCGGTATTTCCACTAGAAAAAGTAGAAGCAATTCAAAGAGAATTAGAGGAAGATATAGAAGATGAGGAAAGAGAAATAACTTATGAAACACTAGAAGAAAGAAACAAAATAGTGGAAAACCTATTTTTTGAAAAAGGAAAAAAAGAAGAAAAAATAGCTAAAATCTTAGATATTCCTTTAGCTACTGTAGCCAGAATTATCAATCAATTAAAAGTAAAAAAAGGAGAAGGGGTAAAAGAAGATGGTAGAAATAAGGAAATAGGCAAATACGAAGAATATTTAAATCGATATAAAGAAAGATATAAAAAAAATACCTTAAGAGTAGAAGATATAGAAAAAATAAAAACAATAGTAACCCTAACAGCTAAATTAGAAGATAAACTCTTCTATATACGTGTATGTTTAAAATTAGGAAAAGATAAAAAAGCATTGGAATATATCCAAAAACAATTACAAAGACAAGATGCTATACAAGAAGATGAAGAGAAAGAAGAAAGTTTAGAAAAAGAACGAGAAATTTTTGAAAAAGTAAAAGAGCAAATAGAAATAAAAAGAGAAACACGTTTAGTAATTAATCTATTAAAGGCAGGAGAAGAAATAAGAGAAATAGCTGACTTTTCTGGATTGTCAGAAGAGAGAATCAGAGAAATACAGAAAAAACTAAATAAAGTAGAGAGTAAAGAAGAAAAGGAAGAGAGCGAAGAATTACAAAAATAAAGAAAATGGGGGAAGAAAAATGACAGATATAGAAATAGCAAGAAATACAAAATTAGAAACAATCGAAGATATAGCCCAAAAAGTAGAAATAGGGGAAGAAGACATAGAAAAATATGGAAAATACAAAGCTAAAATATCAAATAAAGTCTATGAAAAATTAAAGGGAAAAAGAGATGGAAAACTAATTTTAGTAACAGCTATTAATCCAACCCCATTAGGAGAAGGAAAAACAACAATATCAATTGCAATAGCAGATGGATTAAGAAAAATAGGAAAAAAATCAATTCTAGCACTAAGAGAACCTTCTTTAGGACCAGTATTTGGAATTAAAGGAGGAGCAACAGGTGGAGGAAAAGTACAAATAGCACCAATGGAGGACATTAACTTACATTTTACAGGAGATATTCATGCAATCACAGCAGCGAATAATCTATTGGCTAGTTTAATTGATAATCATATTTACTTTGGAAACGAATTAGAATTTGAAAAAGTTGTGTGGAAAAGATGTATGGATCTAAATGATAGACAATTAAGAGAAGTAGAAACTGGTTTATCAGGCGAAAAAAGAGTAGTGCCAAGATATGATAAGTTTGATATAACTGTAGCATCTGAGATTATGGCAGTAGTATGTTTAGCAAGCAATATAAAAGATCTAAAGGAAAAATTGGGAAATTTATTAGTTGGTTATAATAAACAAGGAAAACCAATCTATGCCAAACAATTAAAAGCACAAGGTGCTATGACAGTATTACTAAAAGATGCCATAAAACCTAATTTAGTACAAACATTAGAGCATACACCAACTATTGTTCATGGAGGACCATTTGCCAATATAGCACATGGTTGTAATAGTATCATAGCAACCAAACTGGCTTTAAAATTAGGAGATTATGTTATAACAGAAGCAGGATTTGGGGCAGATTTAGGTGCAGAAAAGTTTTTAGATATCAAGTGTAGAAAGGCTGATATTAAACCAGATGCAGTAGTATTAGTAGTTACAATAAAAGCTATAAAATATCATGGCAACGTAGAAAAGGATAAAATACAAGAAGAAAATATAGAAGGAATAGAAAAAGGAATAGATAACTTATATCGACATATTGATAACTTAAAAAATAAATTCGGATTAAATGTTATAGTAGCTTTAAATCGTTATGTCCAAGATACCGAAAAAGAAATTGCATTTTTGCAAGAAGAATTAGCTAAAAAAGATGTAGAATTAAGTTTAGTAGAAGGATGGGCTAAAGGAGGAGAAGGAGCAACAGATATTGCCCAAAAATTAGTAGAATTGACCAAAAAAGAAGAGAACTTTAATTATATGTATGAATTAGAAGATTCTATTCAAACCAAAATTGAAAAAATAGCAACTAAGATATATGGAGCCAAAGGAGTTGAATATGAAGAAAAAGCTCTTCAAGAAATCAAAAAAATAGAAGACTTGAATTATGGAAATTTGCCAGTATGTATTGCTAAAACACAATATTCGTTCTCAGATGATGCTAAAAATTTAGACGGTAGAGGAGAATATCAAATAACCATTAGAGATATTCAATTAAAAACTGGTGCAGGATTTGTGGTAGCTTTAGCAGGAAAAATTATGACAATGCCTGGGCTTCCTAAAATACCAGCAGCAGAGAATATTGATGTAGATGAAACAGGGGAGATTATAGGAATATTTTAATAAAGAAAAAATACCAAACTCTTGTTTTTATAGAAAAAGTATAGTATAATAGAAAAACAGGAGGGGGATTATGAACGATAAAATTATAATAAAGGGAGCCAAAGAACACAATTTAAAAAACATAAATTTAGAAATACCAAGAGATAAATTAGTAGTAATAACTGGACTATCAGGATCAGGAAAATCAAGTTTAGCTTTCGATACACTCTATGCAGAAGGACAAAGAAGGTATGTTGAGAGTTTATCTTCCTATGCAAGGC
>CAMXLV010000063.1 GCA_947244675.1 uncultured Clostridium sp.
TTCTTAGTTGTGTATCATTATATTGTGCTGCTATATTATTAAAGCTATCAATATAACGTTCTTCATTTTTTCCTAATCTTTTATAATGTGCTACAATATTTTGTATTTCCATTTCACTAACGTCATTTTCATTTTCGGACTGATAACTAACATCATCTGTATCAATTTTGTAATAAGCCTTTGCTTCTTTTTTGGTACGTGGTCTATTAATTAATCGACAAACTTCATCCACACTTCTATCGTTTCCAATAATAGCATTATAAATTCCTATACCAAATAGTTTTACTAACATTGGCTCTGATTTGGTTCTTCTATCAGAACAAATTACAATAATTGGTGTATCATTTCCTTTAACATCACAAGCTTCATCACTTATGCTATCCATTTTTTCAAAAATAAATTTATCAATTTGATCATATTGTGTATGCGTAAAAGCTTCTAATTCTTCACTTATAACAATTCTGTCATACGTTTTGTCTTTTTGTAATTCCTTTAATATTGCGTTAAAGTAATATACATTTTTATAAGAAATAATTTGTTTATATTCCTTTTGATATTTTTTCACAATAGATTCTGATATTTCTTCATTACTTACAGCAAATAAGACTTTCATTTGTTACCCCCTTCCAAATTTTACAAACACTGCAAAAGCAAGTGGTAAAATCTGGCATATTATTAAAAGTGTGACACATGTTACAATAAATGCCATTCCTCTTTCTAATGTGTCTAATTTTCTAATTCCTATTACATACTGATGAATTGCCCCTACTGCAATTCCTAAAAAACATACTGGTATGCTATAAATACGAACTAAATTTAATATATAAGCAACTGTTCCATAAGCATCTGATCCATATTTAGCTTTGTAGTCTTCTATTGAGTTTAATGCACTATCTTTTATTTCAACAATTCTACTTTCTGTTTTGTCATCAATTGCTTTGTCTTCTGCATAAGCAATATTTGTCACAAAAAATATTCCTATTACTAGCATAAGAATGGTTCCAATTATCATTCCTTTTTTCATTGATTTATGCCCCTTTCACAAGTCTTCCTTTTGGTAATTTATTCCTTTTATCACTCTGCCCTTATATCATACAATAAATTGTAAAAAATAGCAAGAATTTTTTACAATTTATTGTATAAATATTTCATATGACTATAAACACCATTTGCCCAGTTCTTATCTGTTGCATATCTAGTATTAATTCCACTTAATGTTGGACCATTATAATAAGTTCCTACTGCTGTTTCTCCTCCATAAATTTTGGTTCCTTTTGGATTAATATAATATTTTACAAATACTCTAGCAATCAAATCAATACACTCTGAATAATCAGAAAAACTATAAGCACCATTATATGGATTAGAATCATATGCACCATAACCAAACAAATTATTTTTATCCCTTGCAATTTGAGACGTTCCCCACGCACTCTCATGAATTCCTACCGATGCAACAAATACACCATTAATATTATATTGTTGTTCTATGTAATAAAAATACGCAGCATTTTTCTCAAATATTTTATTTTTATCTCTTCCATCTGATAAAATTTTCTTAAATTGCTCTAAAGAAAGCCCACTGGGCCTATTTAAAGGCATATCAAAGCTCAAATTAGCAATCAGTTCATTCTTACTTTTTACTGTTGTAGTTGTTTTTGATGTTTCTTGTTGTGTCTTTTGACTTTCACGATATGTTGTACTCTCCGCTTTTACAAATCCGTATCATACTTCCACTCACTATTTTATACCATGTTTCATTTGGTATTTCTAGTACTCTTAAAGAGTTTTCCCTCAATAATGTTGCTACTTTTTGAGCATCTTCTCTTGGTTCTGCCATAACAGATAATCTATCTGATGTTACAAATAAAGTATCTCCTACTTTCACCTTATACTCACTTTTATAATTACCTGTACCAATTTCTACAATCTTATTGACTGATGCTTTTGTTATCTTTGTTGCTATTTGTTCCTCTGCTACCATTTCTTCTCCTTGGTAACTTCTCTTAACTGTAATTTCTTGCTTTCCCTCTCTTCCTTCTTGTAACACTTGCATTGTGCCTTGAGGTAAACTAGCATTATTTCTATATTTTGTTATATATTCTAAAGCGGTTTCTTCTACACTATATTCTTCTTTTAGTCCCTCTTTGCCATTTTGACTAATAATGGCTTCTAAATTTACTTCTTTTGCCTTACTTATTCTTATTTTTTCTTCAACAGGTTTAGCCATTACAGATTCTGATGCATAAACATGATTCCTTCCAAAATAATAGTTATAAAATATAACTACATAGAATAAACTAAGAGTAAAAGCCAAAAAAGTAATAATATTTTTTAACGTAATTTTCATATTAACTTTAGCTTTCCTTTTTTCTTTTGATTCCATAATATCACCTACCAACATTTTACCCTTTTGACTCTTTTTTGTCAATGGAAATTTTGACACATTGTGGGACAAGCATCATATATTGGAAAAACAGAAGAAATAAAAAATCTTTCCTATTTAAAAAGCAACAAAGACTTGATTTTATTTCAATTTTGTACTATGATATAGTTACTTTTTTAAAAATAACCTTAATCAAAACACTAAATAAATTTCTAAAATCTGAAAGGAGAACTTATTAAATGGAACAGAAAAAGAAGATTTTAACAATTTTTGTTTTTATCTTGTTTATCATTGTATTTATCCTTGCTTATTTATTATTTCAAAAATATGTTATTAAGTTAAATTTTGAAAAAGAAATTTTACCATTTGCTAATAAAAATAGCAAAACCGTTTTTGAAGTTAATAAAATAGTATTATTTAGTAATTGTGATGCCAAAAACAAGACAAGTTCTGTTAGTAATTTTACCATAGAAAACTTATATCAATACACTGATATAGCTCTTTTTATAAACAATTCTTCTAAAGAAGAAAAAACATTAGAAAACACCTAAAAAAAGTAAGCATCGAAAATTTCCAATACAATCCTATTCCAGAAATGCGGAGAACCTCAATTGTATTTCAAACCATTAAGCAAATTTTCAAAAAGTGATTTAATAGAAGAAAACAAAATCACAAACACTTTAGACTTTGTAATTACTAGTGAAGATGAAACCAACTTAGATACCCCTGTTTTATATAACAACCTTGCCAATCCCATTACACTTAGCTATGTAAATCAAAATATAAAATCAGATTATACCATAACAGACACGTCTACGCCAATCACTTATGATGGTTCCCTTTTAAACAAATGTAATATTGATTTACCTTCCCTTGCTTGCAAAATTTCTTTTGATATTTACATCACTAACAATTTAGATGAAAAATTCAAAAGCAGTGTTTTCATCGAAATTCCTTTGCAAACGAAAGAAAAATCCATAACAGATGGTAATATCAATCTTATAGAAAATACCAATTTTATTTTTTACCGTTACGAATAAAAATAAGGAGTAATTAAAAATGAATAAAAACCTTTCCATAGCTAAACAATTAGAAAAAAAATATCACAAAACAGAAGAAGTCACCAATTTCAAAGAAATGTTATATCGTTCTGCTGACATTTACCGTTCTAGAACCGCTTTTAAATTAAAGGATGAAAATGGAAATATCTTCTCTATTACTTATCAGCAATTTAAAAATGATATAATTTATTTAGGTACAATATTAATCGAAAAAGGTTTTCAAAACAAACGTATAGCTATTATTGGAAAAAACAGCTATCAATGGTGTGTTTCTTACTTAGCAGCTAGCATTGTTGGTATAGTCGTTCCTATTGATAAAGAATTACACACAAACGATGTTATCAATTTCATGAATGTCTCTCAAACCGTTTGTATTTTGGGTGACAACAAAAATTTAGATGCCATTTCAGAAAATATTGAAAAAATCGAAAATCCAGATACTATTTTTATTCCTTTTAACAAATTAGAACAACATTTATCCCTTGGCAAATCATTATACGAAAATGGAAAAATTGATTTCGATAAAATCGAAATTGATCCAGATGAATTACGAATTTTACTCTTTACTTCTGGAACCACTGGAAATGCCAAAGGTGTCTGTTTATCACAAAGAAATATCTGTTCCAATATTTTGTCTACTTATGGTATTGTAAAAGTAAAAAGAAGTGATTTATTTTTCTCTATTTTGCCATTGCACCATACTTATGAATGTACCTTAGGATTCTTATTACCTATCTATAGTGGAGCAAGTATCGCTCATTGTGAAGGCTTACGTTACATCAGTAAAAATCTTAGTGAATTTCATCCATCTGTTGTCCTATGTGTTCCACTATTATTAGAAAATGTTCATAAAAATATCGTAAAAAATATGAACAAATCCTTACCAGAAAAATATAAAAATGCTGATGGTAATCCTTTCAACAATTTGCCATTTTACTTAAAAAAAATCGTTAGAAACAAAGTCAAAAACACACTTGGTGGAAGACTTCGTGTATTTATTGTTGGAGCTGCAGCAGCAAATCCAGACATCGTTTCTGATTTTAAAAACTTAAAACTCACTACCCTACAGGGTTATGGTTTAACAGAATGTTCCCCACTTGTTGCTGGTAACACAGACTTTTTTCAAAAAGATGATGCTGCTGGTCTTCCTATTCCTAATGTAATATACAAAATTGAAAATCCTTATAGTGAAGGAATTGGTGAAATTTTAGTAAAAGGTCCAAATGTTATGCTTGGCTATTATGAAGATGAAGAAAAAACAAAACAAACGATTATCAATGGCTGGTTCCATACAGGAGACTTAGGGAAAATTGATAAAAATGGTTATCTTTACATTACTGGTAGATGTAAAAGTGTAATTGTTACTAAAAACGGAAAAAATATTTATCCTGAGGAAGTAGAATATTATTTAAATGACAATCCTCTTATATCAGAATCTTTAGTCCTTGGTATTCATAAAGATCAAGATGATGAAACCTATATCAATGCACAAATTTATCCAAATTTAGAAGCCATTACTGAATATTTAAAAGGATCTGTTCCTACCAAAGAAGAAATTTGGAAAATCATTTCTGATGCTGTCTCTAGTGTTAATAAAAAACTTCCTAATTATAAACATATAAAAAGTTTTGGCATCCGTGACAAGGAATTTGAAAAAACAACCACACAAAAAATCAAACGTTATGGTGATAATATGAATATTAATGATAAAAAATAATACATTCTTAAAAAACTCTATATAAAAATAAAACAAAAATCCAGTTTTTATTAACTGGATTTTATTTTGCTTTTTTATTTCATAACACAAAATTATTGTTATTTTTAGTTTGATTCATTTCCTCCTGATGGTTGATTTGGATTTCCTCCCTCTGGTAATATTAGTACATCTGGTAATGTAATTTCTATTTTAATTGCTTCACGTCCATTAAGACCATCAAAATTTATTGTAACTTCTTTCGCTTTTAAATTTTTAGCTGCATCTGTTGCATCTCCAATTGCTATTCCTATTGCATCAATTTCTTGGGTAGTTGATGATACTTCTTCATATTGTTTTGTTTGTGCATTATATGAATATTTTTTAAGTGTTGCTATATCTATTGCAGAAGCTCCATTTTCAAGTATTGCTATTTTTCCTTGTTTATTAGTAATTGGTGTTTTATTTATATTACTATATACAATTTTCTTTCCTTCGCCATCATTATCCATTTGTGCAATTGGTAATATTGTATAATATTTTCCATCATCTTCTAATTTCACTTCAAAAGATGGATTGTTTGTTGGCTCTTTTGTATATAATGAAAGAGCTATTGGACCTTTTGCTAAAGTAGCTGTTTTATTTTCAACTTTTTCAGGACCATCTATTGTTATTCCTTGCATTTTTAATTCTTCTACTGTTACATTGATTATTTTAGCAAAATCTGCTATACCATATTTAGCATCATTTGTTACTTTTATTTTTAATTCGTCATTTCCTACAGCTTTACTGTTAATATGTAATGATTGGTTGTTCTCACGAAGAAGAGTAGTTGCATCATCGATAGCATTTGTAGTTACTTTTTCTAAACTTGCTCTTGCTGCTGCACTTGCTGTAATATCATTTTCTTCTGCTACACTTCCATTTTTATCATAATAAGTATGATATAATTTTATAGAAAAATCTTTTTCTTTTCCTTCTTTCAAAGAAACATTAAGTGCATCTTCTGGTTTTACACTTTTTATTTCTCCATCTTTTTCTGATACTAATCTAACATCTGTTACAGCTTCATTTTCTTTTACTGTAATCTTAGGAAGTGCACCATCTGTCAAATTAGTTTCTCCATTAACAATTGGTGTAATTGTATATTCTCCAGCTTTTGTTGCATACAAGCTTATTTGAACTTTTCCATCAACTTCATCATAAACTAATTCAGCAGAATCTTTATTAGTTCCTTCTAATTTAGTCTTTTTTAACAAATCAGCTGTAAGTGCTCCATCTACAGATGATACTGTACAAACAGGATTTTCTTCATAACGATAATAGTTATCTACAACTGCTTTTTCTACTGTAATAGATTTAATATTTTCATTTCCTGGTTCTTCTGGATCAGTAGGTTGACTTGGATCTACTGGTTTTGATGGTTGTTCAGCTTCTGGTAATTGGTCAATAATATTTTCTGTTAATTTTGCTCTATATTGTTGAATATGTAAAGCATCAATAATATTTACTTTAGAATTATCTGCACGTACTACATTAGCAGCTTCTAATTGAACATCTTCTAAAAGCAATAATTTTGCTCTATTTTGTTGAATTGCTAATGCATCTAAAATAGTAATTGAACCATCACCATCTACATCTCCATAAATAACAACCGTATATTCTTCTGATTCTCCACTAACTTTAAAAGTATCTCCTGTTGCTACTATTGTTTGATCATCTACATCATCAATTGCTAATTCTTTAAATTGTACCATATTAAATTTTCCACTATCTTTAATATCTTTTATGGTTACTTTATCTTCTCTATCAGCTAGTACAAATGGTACTACTTTTTTTCCTGTTACTAATTGTTGATAAATACCAACTGGTTCTGTTTTTGTTGTATTTTCTGTTGTAGCTGCAAATGTAGGTATTCCTACAACACTTGTTGCTAACATTCCTGTTATGGCTAATGATGACAAAAATTTAAAATTTCTTTTCATTTTTATTCCTCCTAAAATCTATTTTCTACTTTTTACTTTTTTTATTATGATTCCTATAGTTATTATTACTATAACAATTATGATTAGTACAATTGTTGTCCAATTTCTTGTATCCTCATCGTTTTCTATTGATGATTCTTCCATGTTACCAGGTACTGTAACAACTGCTGTTTCTTCTGTAATTGTATTGTCTGTATCTGATATTAAATTACTGATTGTAAAAGGACTTTCTTTTGTTGGTTCCAACGCTGTAAAGGTAAGTGTTACTGTTTCTGTTTGAGATTGTCCATCTGATGCTGCTATTGCTAAATTAACATGACCATTTTCATTTTTTACTGATGGTGTTCCTAAATTTCCTGCATTAGCCGAACCATCTACATAAGAAAATTTGCTAGCATCATAACTTAGTTCAAATTCAACAGCCATTACTGGACTTGCCATATTTACAGTAACTGTTACATCATTTCCTTTTTCTACTTCTCCGAGTAGCTGACAAACTTGCTGCATTAACAGTTCCCATCATGGTTATTATTGTGATAATTATTATTGCTATTCCTAATATAGTTTTTCTCAACCAGCTTTTTCCTCCTTTTTTTATAATATTTGTATTGGAAAAATTCATAGGTTTTATCTAAAGTATTATCCATTAATAACAAGAAGAAAATCATTATTTTTATAATGCTTTTCTTTTTATCATACCTATTTATATTGCTTAAATTGCCCATTTTTCTCCAACTTCATATATTATACCATTTACTCCTTTTTTTGTAAATGTTTTTTTCAAAATTTGTGTATTACAAATTTTGAAATAGGAGATTTTCTTATCTTTATACCCCTACTTCATGCGAATTTATAGTTTGATTTGTATTTTGTGTTTCATGAGAATTGGTTGGTTTTTGTTCGATGGATGTACTTGGATTCTCTATTTTGTTTTCTGGTAATTCTTCTGGCATTCCCATAATTTTTCTTTCCATTATTTGATTATTTATCATAATCGCTACAATTATTACTATTCCTATTAGAATTACACTAATTCCTCCCATTATGATTCTTTTTTTTGTTTTACTTTTTTCCATTTTTTCTCATTCCTTTCCTTTTATATAATTTTTTGATAAAACTATTGTAACTGAAAATGATAATCATTGTCAATCTAAAAATTAAAAAAGCTAAAAGAAAAGTGAGCTTGATAATCAAACTCACTTCTTTTAGCATATGTCAAAATACTAAATTATAAACTCAGCTGGCTTACTATTTCCTCCTGCTGTAATTTCTAAATAGTAGTAACCTGGATTTTCAAATGTATAAGTTTGTTTTAAAGTTCCTCCAGATAATTCTCTAATATCTCCTTCTATGATGTCACCATTTTCTAATTCTGCATATATCAATACTTCTCCTATTTGTTCTGGTTTATTAAATGTCAAGATATATTTTCCATTTTCTTCAACAAGTGTATAATCTGGTAAATCAGCTTTAATTGTAAATTGTTTTTGTACTGCTTCTGCACCTTCTCCTACTGTTAATACATATTTACCTGGTTTACGAAGTTCTGTTCCACTTGTTATTGCAATTGGACTTCCACCATTTAAAGTATAAGTTGCTTTATAATCACCACTCCATAAAACTGTTACAAAGTTAGTTGTCTCATAACCATCTGGTAATTCTCCTTGTAGTTTGCTATTTTCGATATATTCTATTTTTGCTCCTTTTACAGTTACATAGAATGCTGCTGTATATTCTTTATAAGTAACATTAATTCTTAATGGTCCTACAGCTGTTGCTACTGTTGGTGTAATACTATCTGGTACTACAATTTCTCCTGCTAATCCTGATGCCATAACTGTTCTTACTACAACACTTGATGTATCTATAGTCTCTCCAAGATTATACTCTTTTTTACCGTTATTTTCTACAGTTATTCCTGTTAAATAATCTACTACTGTTAGATTGAATGTAGTTGTTAAATCTTTATATTTAACAGTTGCTCTTTGTGTTCCAAGATATGTATTAACATATGTCACTTGACATTCTGGGTTACTCAAAGTTGTTTCAATTGTTTTTCCAGTTGATGTTTCTAAGTATAATGTTATATTTGATAAGTCTAAAGTTTCATTGTATCTGATTGTTGGTTGTGCTTCTACTTTAATTCTTACCACCTCTTCTGTTACTGGAATCGCTTCATATTTTGCATATAATGTTAAGTTTCCTTCTATTGTTGCATTTGTAAAATCATATTTTTGTGTTAATGCACTATCTGTATACCATCCTTCAAATATGTACATATTTGTACTATCGGCTGGTTTTTCTGGATTTTCTGGTTTTGCTATTGTATCTCCATAATGTCCAACTTGTGCCTCTATTGTTACACCTTCTACATTTGTTACATAAGTAATTGTGTACTCAATTTTTGTTGCTGTATATTTTGCATATAATGTTAGATTTCCTTCTATTATTGCATCTGTAAAGTCATATTTTTGTGTTAATGTACTATCTGTATACCATCCTTCAAATACGTAAGTATTTTCTTTATCGGCTGGTTTTTCTGGTGATTCTGGTTCTACTACAACATCTCCATAATTTCCTTATTGTGATTCTACTGTTACGCCTTCTACAGTTGTCACAAAGTTAATGGTATATTCATTTACTGCTACTTCAGCTGTTACTATTACATCTGCTG
>CAMXLV010000064.1 GCA_947244675.1 uncultured Clostridium sp.
TTTGAATATCTACAACACTTGGAATATCTTTTTCTTCAATGTTTCTAATTATAACCTTTTCCATTTTTTATCACTCTTTCAAATTGTAATTTATCTCGTTAAACTATATTCTCACCTAATATAATTTTAGGCATTGTAATTAAACATCTATTCCATCTTTTATAAAATTTTTCTATACCTAACTTTGATACCTCTGCATGAATTTCTTTACTTTCTAAAGTCCAGTGTAGAATATAGGTAACTTTATCAACATATCTAGTTAGTTTAACTGGTGGGATTCCTTCCTTAACTGCATTAAAGGCTTTTTGTCTATGAGTCCTTTTTATATATTTAACATCAATAACACCTTTTTGAGATTTATAAAACTCTGCTACTTCCTTCATTAGTGCTTCTACTTCATCTTGTTTATTTATTTTTACTTCATAAATACATATTTCATTAAACATATTTTTCACCTCTACAAATTACTATTTGTCTAAAAGTATTATATCATAAACTCTCATTAAAGAATATAATTTTATTACATATAGATAGTTCGACTTACTTCTTCTAAAAATGATTTAGGTTCAAAAGTATAAGAATCATATTCATATCCAAATACTTTTTGAAAATTATCTTTTGACTTTTTTATATTTCTATTGGTAATAGCATTATTTATATTGCTTTTTATTGTTCTTTCATTAAAGTTATAGATATTGTGTAAATGATTGTAAATTTCTTCAAGAGTAAAGAAGTCAAAATTGTTTATTAAAATGTATTGAATAGATTTATTTATCAATTTTGTACCTATATGAGAGCTTTTTAGTCCAATAGTTCGTAAAGTATTAGTAATTTGTAAAATTTGTTTTGCACTTAATTTTTGACTAATTTCTTTCATATTTTTACATACCTTTCTATAACTTTAAATAAAGTATATCAAATTTATGTAAACTCATCAAAATATAAGAAATTGCACTATACGCAACAAAATGTGCATACAGTGCAACAAATTTACGATTTTTTATAATAAAAATACTTAGAAATAATGAAAAATGAACTAAATTTTAAGAAATTAATGAAATAGTGCACTCTGTGCAACAAAAAAAGAAAGGCTCGGAATCCCAACGAAACTCTGCCTTTCTTCGTTTTAAAATTACTTTTAAAACTTTATAATTATCTAAATGATTGAGGCATTTAGAATAATTACCAAATTATTATATATAACTTTTCTTATTTTGTAAATAAAAAATGGGGAAAAATGTTTTCCCCACTTGGATTAACATCCGCCACTTCCGTGGGCACATTTCTCTTGAGAATTTCATTGTTGGGATTCCATCCTTTCCTTAAGTCTCTATCTATATTGCATACATTTGGAATTCCAACTTGGCGGAATTTCTTATAAAAAATCGAGCCCTCAATGCTCGACTTTTACAAATGTATACAATCAAGCATTGCTTGGGCAGATATTCATAAGAAATTGAAAATCTACCTATAAATAGGTTTTTATATTTATATTATAACATGTTTTATGCTAATAATCAATGTATCACAGTTACTAAGCGGTAAAGCAGTTTTTTAAAATTGCAAAATATGTCAAATAATGTTATAATAATATTAGTGTTTTTATTATGTATTTCGTATAGAAATATTGGAGGTTTATATGTCGAATTTTGATGCAAAGATATTTGGAGAAAATATAAGAAAATATAGGAACGAAAAAGGATTGAGTCAACAAAATCTTGCAGACTTAATAAATAAAAGTAGAGCGACAATTTGTAGGTTTGAAAGTGGAGAGTTATTACCCAATGCTGAAGAAATCAATGTTATTTGTGATGAGTTAGGTATATATGAGTCTGATTTATTTAATAGAAAACATGCTTTTTCTAACAAGAAGAATATAAAAAATCCTTTTGGAACAGATACTCTATATGTTTATTTTAACGCATATAATCCTAACACAAAAAAATTTAATAAAGATAAATGGATTATAAAAATTAGAGAAAAGGCAGATAGAATTGAAGTAGATTTTGTAAATTCTCATGATAAATCAATTTGTTCTACGGGTTATATGTTAGCTGATGATATGGTAGCTTTTCTATCTTATGAGAATTACAAACCTAATCAAATGAGATTAGATATATGTGAAATGGTTATTAGGGTATGTTATGGAACAGATGAGCTAATGTTAGGTGCATATTTTGGCACTAATGCTCAATATGAGCCAAGTATAAGAAAATGTTATTTTAGTAAAAAAGATATAGAATTTACTGACGAAATGTTTGAAGCATTAAAGCCAACAGATAGTGAATTACAAAACTTGAAAAAGAATTATGCCTTGTATTTAGATATATTTAAAAAATAGATTTTTAAAATCTTAAAAGTTGTTTTATTAGCGAACGTAAAAATTAAATTTTGCGTTCGCTTTTTCTTATGTTTCAAGATATTTAAAGATTTTTGTAAATCAAAAATTTAATCATTTTTAATCATTTATGTTTTTAATTAACTTTATCTAATCATTTACGTTTTAAGTTTAAAAATCATTGTATCATTGAATTAAGCTTAAGCCTATCTAGGCTACCGGTAACCTAAATATATTTTAGGAGATTTAAAAATGAGAAAAATATCAAAACCAACAACTAAAGATAAAAAAAGAAAATTAAAAAAGTCTGATAATTTATTTACTAAAAATGTAATAAGTTTGGACGACCCTAAAAATAAGCAATATTTAGATGATTTTGCATACAAAATATATCTAATAAATCTAAATAGTGAAAGTGGTGATTCTGATGAAAACTAATGAGATTATAGTTGTTTATAAAGAAGTTGGAAAATCACCAGCACTTCAAAAGATAAAAAATGATATATCTGAATTTGAAGAAATAATAGGACGGTAAAATTGAAGAAATACCATATAAAGATATAGTTATTGTTTGTAGGAAAAATAGAGAGAATTTAAAGCCTAACATATCAATTACAAGAGAATTTTTGAATATCCCTGAAACCATAAAAGGAAACATTATTATAGTTTGCAAAGAAGATAAAGATTTTAAATCAATATCTAAAGCACAAGCTGTTGAATATGTAACTTTTTTAGAAAGGTCAAGTTTTAATTATAATGATTTACCTTCTAGTAAATTCATATTCTTAAAAGATATAAATATACCTTTAAAATTATCTAAAGAAGATAATAAAAACTTGAATGATGAAACTTTAAAAATGATTTTATCTATTCAAACAGTAATTTTGAAGTTTATAGAAAGCATTAAAAATTAGTGTGAGAGGAGATAAATCATGGAAGAATTAAATAATAAAATAATAAATGAAATTCAAAATACAGAAGATAAAAAAATAAATATAAATGTTCGTAATCCTTTAACTCCTCAAGATTTTATGGCTATTGAAAGTATTAGAAAATTAAAAA
This sequence comes from uncultured Clostridium sp., assembly GCA_947244675.1. Next base: position 3,401 of record CAMXLV010000064.1, read on the forward strand.
ATCCATTTAGAATGATTGGTGTAGAAGTTGTTATGCAGGATTTACATATATGTAGGTCAATAGCTTACAGGTTATTTCAAAGAGATGACTTCCCTTCAATTAATGTTGGAAAAAGTAATCAAATAATGCTTCTATCTTATATGATTTGGAAGATGCAAAAAAGAACTTAGGAGCATTTATTGGGTAGACCAAAAGGAAGTAAAACAGGTAGCGTTTTCTTTAACAAAAGTAAAGGCAAATGGTTTTGTGAATACTATGTAATCGATAAAGATACACATAAAGAAGTTGTAAAGCAAAAGACTGTAAGCAACGAAGAAGAAGGAAAACAGTTTTTAAGTAGTTTGCAATATCAAAAAGGAAATGAAATTTTTATCAAAAATAATGGTATTCCTTTAGGAAAGTTGATGAGGTCAAATGTTCAAAGAAAATTAGATATGAACTTAATCTCTGAAAATCAATACGCAAGAGTATTGAAAACTATACAGATTATAGAAAAAAACGATATAGCTGATAAGAAAATAGAAGATATAACAAGTGACGATATTCAAACATATATAAATTCATTAAAAGATTATAGTAATTCTTACATAAAAAAGTTAATGGAGCAATTTACTCAAAGTTATACTTTGGCAATGAATAAAGGTTATATTACTAAAAATCCAATGTTAGATGTAGTTAAGCCTAAAAGCACAAAAGCTGACAAAGAAGTTCGAGCAATGACTATTGAAGAACAAAAAGTATTTACAGATTATTTATTGGATAGACAAATTGAAGAAGAGCCCTATAAAAATGTATATCTAATTCAAATGTATACAGGACTTCGTGTTGGCGAAGCTCTAGCCTTAAAAAGTAGTGATATAGATTTAAGAAAAAATTTAATTAGAGTAAATAAAACATTAACAGTTGATAAAGACGGTAAAGTAACAATGGGCAACACTACGAAAACTTATGCAGGAATACGAGAAGTGCCAATCCCTGAATTTATAAGAGATTCTATAATAGAACAAATGGAAATTTCAAAAAGCCAAAAGGATCATCAGTTGTTTATTAGCCCTAAGGGTAGTTATGTAGATAATAGAAATGTAAACAGAATTCTTAAAAAGAGATTATCTGAATTAGATATTACAGGAATATCAACACATAGCTTAAGACATACTTATGGAACTAGGTGTGTTGAAGCTGGTATGAGAGCTGTTGCAATTCAAAGATTAATGGGACATAAAGATGTTTCAGTTACTTTGAATATCTATACATCTGTATTTAATAAATATAAAGAAGATGAACTTGAAAAGGTTAATAATTACTATAAGGATAATGAAATTATCAGAAAAAATATACCAAACATAATTGAAGATGACATTTATTTTTCTGAAGATTACTTTAATAGAAGATTGAGAATTTTAAAAGAAATCTATTTAATTGAACATAAACAATTAAGAACTGGCGTTATATCATTTCCTGAATATGAAGAAAACGTAAAAATTTTAAAACAATTATCTCAAAGAGAGGCTGATTTTGATTATGATGAGGATTATGAAAAAACTGCAACGCTAATACAAACAGAATATATTTTAGAACAATTTTTTAATAGAAAAAATAAAGGAGAGCGACAATTAGCATGAATAAATCAGATATAAAACAAAGAATAGACGGATTAAATACATATATGCTTTCAGATAGTGATAAGCAATTATTATTACTGACAATATCAAGTGATTACACTTATAACAAAGCAATAGCTATTGTTGATAAAAATAATAATAGTAAAGACTGGTATGCTATTGACGACAAAATGTGTTTTAAAACTTGGAATGAAATTGAGGCTTTTATAGACGGAATATGCAAAGGAAAAAATACTAACTTTTATGAAATGCACGAAGAAAGATAAATTTATAAAATTGTTTAAATTGTATTTAATCAATTTTATAAATATAGTGGAAGGGTTTGGGAAACCGACAGAGGTTTCCTAAATCAAGATTATTAAAATAGTAATTAGTAATAATTATGGTATTTATTGATATTCAATAGAATTCAACAAATAATTTTAAATAATCTTGAAAAGGGTTTATTAAGGGAAGTTTGTTCCCTTAATCATACAGAGAAACTTTGTTTCTCTAGTATGTTAGAGCATGAAAATGCTAACGAGTAATTAGACTGAATAATAAGTAATATAACATAAGTAAAGCTACGAAGGCTTACTTATAAAATGAAAGGAAAAATAAAATATGAGTAATAACATGTCTATACAAGATTTAGATAAATTATTAAAAGCAAATGAAGAAGGAACAATTAGTCTACCAAAACGAGAAATGGAGCTAATCCAAAAATGGAAAAACGGAGAAACAATAGATAAAAGATATAATAGTATTATCAAATTAGATATAAAGCAATTAGAAGAAAAAAACAGCTTAGATGAAAAACTAGATAATGAGTTTACAAGTTTTTGTGAAAATGCCAAAACAAAATCCCCTCAAGAGATATTAAATAGTGCTTATGAAATAACTGTAAAAGAAGAAATAAAAGATAGTTTAAAAAGTATGGATTTATACCCTTTAGAAGTTAGTGCTTTATTAAAACAAAACGATATTTTAAGCGAATTTTATCACGATTGGTTAAATGTTGACATACCTTTAGGCGAAGTATTAGAAAATTCAATACAAGAATCTCTTGCTATGGTAACAAGATATTATAAATCAAATAGCAAAGAAAGGTAGGTTTTTAAAGTGTGAGCTATGCTATTATACGAAATGCAAAGTACACAATAAATAATTTAAACGGAATTTATAGACATAATGAACGAAAAAATACCAATTATTCAAATAAAGATATTACTAAAGAAAAAGCAATAAAAAATTATTCTTTAAAGAATTGTAATATGCCATATAGTAAAGCATTTAGAAAGATAAAAGAAGAAAACAATTTACAAGGTTGGATTAAGAAAAATAGTAATGTAGCTTGTGAATACATTATTACTTCTGATAAAGAATTCTTTGAGAATATTGGCGAGGAAGAAACTAAAAGATATTTTAAAACTGCTTTTGAATTTGTTAAGAATTATAAAGATTTAGGAGAAAAGTACATACTTTCAGCCAAAATTCATAATGACGAAAGCACACCACATTTACATCTAGTTTTTATACCAGTTGTCCACAAAAAAGATTCAAAAAGTGGAAAAATAATCGATAAAATCTCTTGTTCAGAGTTTTGGAAAGGTAAAAATAGCTATAAGATTTTACAAGATAATTTTTATTCATATATGATTAAGTCGGGCTTTGATTTAGAACGTGGAAACAAAGAAGAAAATGAACATATACCAATAGAAAAATTAAAGAAAGTTACAAACTATGAAGTTCAAGAAATGTTTAAAGAAACGAATAATTTAGAACAAGAAGTAATAACAGATAACGTTGAAGTATTAAAAGATAATTATAAAAGAGTTATTAGAAAATTTAATACTGTTGCTAAAAGATATACTAAAATTAAAAATATAGTTGATGAAACAATGTTTAAAACAGAAAGAATGCAAAGAGAAAATCAAGAATTAAAACTAGAAAATATAAAACTAAAAAATGAAGTTGAAACATTAAAAAACTTTATAAATAAAACTTTCGAGTGTGTTCATATTTTATTTGATTTTCCAATAGAAAGGCTTAAAAATATAGTACAAAATTTTTGGGAGAATGTAAGAAAATAAATGTTGAAAGGTCGTGAAAAATGATGAACAGAAGTAAAATTGAAGATTTATACGATAATATGCAAGATAAAATTGTACGAGATATTTGTAAAGATAGTAGACTAGATAATATATGGGCTGAAATTAACGAAATTGATGAGTTTCTAAAAAATACTCTTTCTAAAGAAGATTACGATATATTTGATGATTATTTATCTAAAGAAGCAAAACTCATTGATTTAGAAAGGAAAAAGGCTTTTGCTTATGGTTATAATCTTTCAAATAAATTAATGATTGAATCTATGAGAGAATAAAGTTAATATTATTGGGGAAGTATTTATTACTTCCCTTTTTATATGCTTAAAAAGAGATATATATGAGGAAAATACTAATATAACTAAATGAAAGTATATTTTTATACTACAATATTAAATTTAAAACAACGCTCGACTTTTTTTGAAAGTCGAGCGTTGACATTTTTAAAATAGTGTTGTATAATAAATATAGAATTTGTAAATTAGGAGTTAATATATGGGAAATTTAAAGTTTTTGAAAGAGCGAATAAGCGATTATAATTCAAATTTATTTGTAAATGACCTTTTTATTGCCTCAAAATCATTAGGAATTTTAGAAGCAAAAATAACTTCCTACAAATTTGATGGAATATTAATGCCACTTTTAAACAAAAAAGAAGCAATTTCTTCTATGAATATTGAAGGTACTCAAACAACAATGTCAGCTATTATAGAAGACGAAATAAATGAAGACAATGAAAAAAACAATGAAAAAATATTTTTAGAAGCAAAAAATCACACTAATGCGCTTCGATTTGGAGCTAGATATTTGGATAATAATAATTTTAACCATGATTTTCTTAAAACACTTCATAAAATGGTTCTTAAAGATATTATAAATCCAAATAAGGAATATACATTAGGGCAATACAAAACAGAAGACAATTTTATTGCAAATAGTGCTGGAACTATTGTATTTAATCCACCACATTTTAATGAAACAAAAAAATATATGGACGAACTAATAGATTTTATGAATGATACAAAATCAAATATAAATCCACTTATAAAAACTGCAATTATACATTCGCAATTTGAATCAATACATCCATTTGATGATGGAAATGGTCGTGTTGGAAGATTATTGATTAGTTTATGTTTATATAAATTTAGAGTAATTAAAATACCTTTCTTTTATATAAGTGAAGCAATAAGTCAAAATAAGACTGTATATTATAATAAGTTAACTGATTCAAGAAAAAATGATTATACAGAATGGATTACATTTTTCTTAAAAATGTGTACTTTACAGGCGGAAAAACATATTCAATATATGGAATCATTAAATGCTTTATATGATAAAGTTTCAGAAAAAATGAAAAAAATTATAAATTCACAAAAATATGAAGAAATACTTTCTTGCATTTTTACTCAACCTATAATTTCATCTACATATTTAGCTAATAAAATTAATATTAGTTTATCACAAGCAAGAAAATATTTAGTTGCACTTGAAAAAGAACAAATATTATTTGGAAATGATAGATCTAGAGGGCGTAAATATTTTTTCTTTGAATTGTTAGATTTATTAGAAAAAATTTATATATAATTTATATATAAAAAAGCTACCAAACAGCTTTAAAGTTTGGTAACTATTGCTAGCTAAACTGCAATTTAGCTAAAAAGAATACTAATATGCGTTGCATATAGTATAAGTTTTATTAATAAATATTATATCATATTAGAATTCTTTTTTGCAATAGATTATTTAATAAAGAAAGGAAAATTTCTGCTATGGCAAAAAAAGGACATTATATATTTATCAGATGGTTTAAGCATCCTAAAACAGGACAAATAATAAATGCTTCTGACTATGGGAAAAAAGCATTTAGAATTTGGGTAAATAATTAAAATTAAGTAACTATTAAATGGATTTATAAGCAACGGATAAATCCTCATAAATAAGGAGGAATATAAAATGGCGAAAACTAAAAGTAGTACACGAGGAGTACAAAAGAAAAAAATAGTGGTTGTAAAACCATATAAGAAAAAAGATGGTACTAAAGTTCCAGAACATAGACGCTCAACACCAAACTAATTATATTATTTAGCAAAGTAAGCTTTCTTAATAAAAGAAATCTTACTTTAAATTTTAAATAGTAAAAACAATAGATAAAATTTACGGTAATATGCAAGATAAGATTGTATAAGATATTTGCAAAGATAGTAGACTAGATAATATATGAGCTGAAATTAACAAAATTGATGAGTTGCTAAAAAATACTCTTTCTAAAGAAGATTACGATATATTTGATGATTACTTATCTAAAGGATTAAAACTCATTGATTTAGAAAGGAAAAAAGCTTTTGCTTATGGTTATAATCTTTCAAATAAATTGATGATTGAATCTATGAGAGAATAAAGTTAATATTATTTGGGAAGTATTTATTACTTCCCTTTTTTATGTACTTAAATAATCATATATAATTTTAAATAATACTGTCTAGGAATTGTCTAGGAAAAACTATTCTAAAAATCTATGTAATACTTGATATACAATAGATACATAAGTTCAATTTCTCCTAGACACTTTTTTGAGCTTGTCTAGGAAAAAATCTAGGAGAAACTCTGTAACGCTGTATTAGTCTAAATAATTTCAAATAATTTTGAATGATAAAATGCTTATTTTTAGGCATTTTGAGATACTA
>CAMXLV010000065.1 GCA_947244675.1 uncultured Clostridium sp.
TATGAAGGCAAGAAAAAAGATTTTTTGAGTATTGAGCTAAGTCATATTTAGAAGCAACTGTAATGACATTCTTTCCACTATAAAACTTAGCATTTTCCTGACAGCAAAGAATAATAGGAGTTATATGTTTGGAACACAAAGATAGGATACAATGAACCATTTCATCATTATCATTAGAATAAACCAAGGAAGAAGGAACATTTAATTGATAATGTTTTCTGTTAGAGCTAGGTAAAATAGAATTATGATTTTTTTCTACCATAACTTTTCCGTGCAATTTGTTCAATTTGTTTAGGCAAAATAGCTCCAGGTCTTAAAATATGAGGAATACCATCTATTACTTTGACGATCGTAGACTCTAAACCGAATTCACAGATTCCACCATCAATAGCAAAATCTAAGGAATTAGAGAATTCATCAATAATATCAATAAAATTTGTTCCACTAAGTTTGCCAGAAATATTGGCACTAGGAGCAGCAATAGGAACATTAGCTAAAGACACTAAATCTTTAGCAATCATTCCACTTGGCATACGAACACCTACGAAATCAGAATTTGCAGTTACAATAGAAGGTACGCAATTTTTTTTCTTCAAAATAATGGTAAAAGGCCCAGGAAAAAAAGCTTCCATCAATTGATATTCAAGAGGAGAAATATCTTTTGCAATCGATTCGATCATTGTTAAATTATTGACTAAAAGATTGACAGGATTACTTTTATTTCGTTTTTTAATTTGATAAATTCTTTCAACAGCTCTTACATCTAAACCATTTGTACCAATACCATAGACTGTTTCTGTAGGAAACAAACATAATTTGCCAGACTGGATGCCTGAGGCAAAACGTTTTAATGTTGATTGCTCAAAATTATTTTTTACATCTAAAATTTCCAAAAATATCATCCTTTCTAGCTATTTTACTTAATTATACAATGAATTAAAATAGATTGCAAATAAAAAGCAATATGGTATAATAAAGACATCTTAAATTTGGAGGAACCATAATGATGAAACAAAAAATAAAAGAAAAACTATTGGAATTAGCTGATTCCCATTATAAAGAGTTTCAGATTAAACTATGTCCAGGAACAGAAAATATCCTAGGAGTAAGAGTACCAGTACTTAGGAAGTATGCTAAAGAATTAGCCAAAGAAAATGAAATACAAGAACTAATTAATCAAATAGATAACCAATATTATGAAGAAATAATGTTACAAGGGATGTTAATTGGATTAGAAAAAAAAGACATAAACATTGTAGAAAAACAAATAGAAGAATTTGTTCCTAAAATAGATAATTGGGCAGTATGTGATGTTTTTTGTAGTGGGTTGAAAATCACTAAAAAATATAAAAGTGAAATGTGGAAATTTATACAAAAATATAAAAAATCTCAAAAAGAATTTGAAAATAGATTTTTTGTTGTTATGATGTTAAGTTTTTATATAGAAGATGAATATCTACAAGAAGATTTAAAAATATTAGAAAAAATAGAAAACAAAAGCTATTATGTGCAAATGGCAGTAGCATGGGCTATATCTATTTGTTTGATCAAATTTTATGATAAAACATTAGCCTATTTAAAACAAGCAAATTTAGATAAATTTACTTATAACAAAGCTTTACAAAAGGCGATTGAATCCTATCGTATTACAGAGGAACAAAAACAATTATTAAGAGAAATGAAAAAATATTGAAAATTAAAAAAAATAATGATATAGTTAGATCTTGAGGAGGAGAAAAAAATGAAAAAAGAAACAAAACAACCAAAAAGAATGGTAAAAGAAGAAGTAGAAAAACAAAAAAAGAAAATAGGAAAAATATTTCTCACTATAGTGGCTATCATAGCAATAGCATTAATAGCAATCATTGCAAATGATTTTATTATATTAGATAAAAACAAAACAACTAATTTAGTAATTAACAACAAAAATGTAACGTCCAACTTAAAAAATGATATTATAATAGAAAACAACATAATATATCTTTCTAAGCAGGATATAGCTAATTTCTTTGACAAATATATTTACAATGAGAAAGAATCTAACCAAATTATAACAACTTATGATAAAAAAATAGCTACAATTGGATTTGAAAAAAATACTATAACTATTAATGGATCTAAAAAAAGTATTTATGCACATGCTATCCAAAAAGATAACATATAATATTTACCAATCTCAGAAATGAAAGATGTTTATAACATAGAAATTCAAAATAGAGAAGAAACAAAAGTAGTAATGATAGATTCTTTGGAAAAGGAGCAAAAAAGAGCAATTGTTTCAGCTAATGTAGCAGTTAAATCTTCTACTAATATCATAGCAAAAACAGTAGATAGAGTAAAAAAAGGAGAAAGTGTTATTGTTATATCATCTGATAAAGGAAAGGCAAGAATAAGAACAGAAAATGGAAAGTTAGGATATATAAAAACTGACAAATTAGAAAATGAATACCAAGTTCGTGAAAACATGGAAGAAGAAAAACAAATTGAAGGAAAAATCAACTTAACATGGGATTATTATTCAAAATATGGATCAGCGCCAGAGCGTGAAGGAACAACAATTGAAGGAGTCAATGTTGTATCACCAGCATTTTTTTATTTAGATGAGAAAGGAAACTTTAAAGAAAATATCGGAAATAAGGGACAAGCTTATATTGAATGGGCACATACAAATGGCTATCGAGTTTGGCCAATGGTTTCCAATAGTGAAGCAGCAACAAAAAGTTTAGAGATTACATCAAATATTGTAAATAGTTATGAAAAGAGACAAGAATTAATTGAAAATATTGTAAATGCTTGTGTCAAATATAAATTAGATGGTATTAACATAGACTTTGAAAATATGAAACAAGAAGACAAGGATATGTTTTCAAGATTTATTATTGAATTAACACCAAGACTAAAAGAAATGGGAGTAGTAACATCTGTTGATGTAACAGCACCAGATGGAGGAGAGACTTGGTCAATGTGTTTTGACAGACATGTAATAGGTGATGTAGCAGATTATATTGTATTTATGGCATATGATGAATATGGTGTCTCTAGTACAAAAGCAGGAACAACAGCTGGATATGACTGGGTTAAACTAAGCTTAAACAAATTTTTAAAAACAGAAGAGATCGAATCAGATAAAATTATTTTAGCAATACCATTTTATACCAGAGTTTGGACAACTGACAGTGAAGGAAAAGTAACTAGCAACACAGTTTCCATGAAAAATACAAATAAAGTAATACCAGAAGGAACACAAAAACAGTGGGATGATAACTTAAAACAGAACTATGTAGAATATACCGAAGAGGGAAAGAAAAAACAAATATGGATTGAAGATATAGACTCTTTAAAAGAAAAAATGTCATTAATTACTCAAAATAACTTAGCAGGTGTTGGATCATGGCAAAAAGGAATGGAAAGTGATGAAGTATGGGAAATGATAAAAAAAGAGTTAGCATTATAAAATAGACAAAAAACCTAAAAACTGCTTGACAATGCGAAAAATCATAGATATAATGGTAAAAAAGCACATTGTGGAGGGATACAGAACAAATATGCAAAACGAAAAAGTATATTATACATCAAATCAATATGAATGTTTAACAGATGAGCAAATCGTATCAAAAATAAAAGAAGGGGACGAAAAAGCCTTATCATACTTATTAGAAAAATACAAAAATTTAGTCAATGTAAAAGTAGGAAAATACTTCATTATAGGAGCAGAAAAAGAAGACATTGTGCAAGAAGGGATGATAGGTTTATTTAAAGCCATAAAAAGCTTTAAAGAAGAAAAACAAAATACCTTCAAATCATTTGCGAATATATGTATAGAAAGACAATTAATAACAGCCATAAAAAGTTCAAATAGACAAAAACATATGCCATTGAACTCTTATTTATCATTAAATACAGCAGCTTATGACAATAGTGAAGAAGATAGTGTTGAATTAATCGATACATTTAACAGCAAAACAGTAGAAGATCCATTAGAAACTATTATGAAAAAAGAATATTATAGTGAAATAGAAAATGCAGTAAACAAATCACTAAGCAAATTTGAAAAACAGGTATTAGATAGATTTATAAAAGGAGAAAGCTATATGGCAATTGCCAAAAGATTAGATTCACCAGTAAAATCAGTAGATAATGCCATGCAAAGAATTAGAAAAAAAGCTATAAAAAATATGTTTTATGAAGAAGAATAAAAAAGATATCTTTCTATACAAGAATAAAAGGATTAGGGAAAAACCTAATCCTTTCAATTTAATGTTTAATAAAAGTTTGGGGCTTCCAACGGGAATTGAACCCGTGACCTCTACCTTACCAAGGTAGCACTCTACCAACTGAGCTATGGAAGCAAATAAAAAAATTCAAAAATACTGTTTCATTATACAACAAGAAATAAAAAAAGTAAACAATTTCTATTGACTTTTTTTAAAAAATACATTAAAATTATATTGGAAAGTAAAAATAAATAAAAACGAGTAAGAGAAAAAGTATGGTAAAAGTTACTTAAACAAGAGAAAATTGGTCATGGGCTGGAAGCCAATTTAAGAGAACCTACCAGAAAAACTACCTCTTCAAAAGTTCCTAGTGAATAAGCTAGGCGGAAAAGAACCGTTAGCATCTTAAAAATTAAGCAAAAAATAGGATGGAACCGTGTAAATAATTGCACTCCTATGGATAATAATAAATATCCATGGGAGTGTTTTTTGATGATTTGAATAATAAAGAAAAAAACATCAATAAGAACAAAATGGATAAGAAATAGAAGGAGGAATTTAAAATGATACAAATATCATTAAAAGATGGATCAATATTAGAGGTACAAGAAGGATCTACCATATTAGAAGTAGCCAAAAAAATTAGTGAAGGATTAGCAAGAAATGCAACTTGTGGAGAAATAAATGGTGAAGTAAGAGACTTAAGACACCAACTACAAAAAGATTGTAATTTAGTTATTCATACTTTTCAAGAAGAAGACATTGAAGGTAAAAAAGCATATTGGCATACAACATCACATATTATGGCACAAGCAGTAAAAAGACTATTTCCAGAAGTTAAACTTGCAATAGGTCCAGCCATTGATGAAGGATTTTATTATGATTTTGATGTTGAAAAACCATTTACAGATGAAGACAAAGAAAAAATAGAAGAAGAAATGAAAAAAATCATAAAAGAAGATATAGAAATTGAAAGATTTTCTTTAACTAAAAAAGAAGCAATAGAACTTATGAAAGATGAGCCATACAAAGTAGAACTAATACAAGATTTAAAAGAAGGAGAAGAAATTAGTTTCTACAAACAAGGAGATTTTACTGACCTTTGTGCAGGACCTCATTTAGAAAGCACAGGAAAAGTAAAAACAATAAAAATTTTATCTTCATCAGGAGCATATTGGAAAGGTAGTGAAAAAAATAAAATGCTACAAAGAATTTATGCGATATCTTTTCCAAAAGCAAGTATGTTGCAAGAACACTTAGAATTATTAGAAGAAGCAAGACAAAGAGATCATAGAAAAATAGGAAAAGAACAAGAACTATTTATGACACATGAATTAGTAGGATCTGGACTTCCTATGTATTTACCAAATGGAGCAACAATAAGAAGGATTTTAGAGAGATATATTGCTGATAAAGAAGTAGCATTAGACTACAAACATGTATATACACCATCACTTGCCAATGTTGAATTATACAAAACAAGTGGACATTGGGATCATTACAAAGAAGATATGTTCCCTGTTATGAAAATGGAGAACGAAGAAATTGTTTTAAGACCAATGAACTGTCCACATCATATGCTAATCTATAAAAACAAATTACATTCTTATCGTGATCTACCAATTAGAATTGGAGAATTAGCACATGATTTTCGTTATGAATCAAGTGGTAGTGTATGTGGGCTTGAAAGAGTACGTGAAATGTGTCAAAATGATGCACATATCTTTGTTACACCAGAACAAATCAAAGAAGTTTTTGGAGAAGTAGTAAAACTAATTTTAGCTGTTTATGAAGACTTTGGATTCAGCAATTACACATTTCGTTTATCATTAAGAGACAAAAACAACAAAGAAAAGTATTTTGATGATGATAAAATGTGGGAAATAGCAGAAAGTCAATTAAGAGAGATTTTAACAGAATTAGGAATTAATTTTTATGAGGCGACGGGAGAAGCAGCTTTTTATGGGCCAAAACTAGATGTTCAAATTAAAACAGCAATTGGTCATGATGTAACAATATCTACTTGTCAATTAGACTTTTTATTACCACAAAGATTTGAATTAGAATATATAGGAGAAGATGGGCAAGCACATAGACCAGTTGTTATCCATAGAGCTATTTTAGGAACATTTGATAGATTTTTATCTTTCTTAATTGAAGAATACAAAGGAGCATTTCCAACATGGCTTGCTCCAACACAAGTAAAAATCTTACCAATTACAGATAAGCAACATACATATGCCAAAGAGATAAAAGAACAACTAGTAAAAAAAGGAATTCGAGTAGCATTAGATGATAGAAATGAAAAAGTAGGATATAAAATTAGAGAAGCCCAATTAGAAAAAGTACCATATATGTTAGTAATAGGGGAAAAAGAAGTAGAACACAAAAACGTTGCAATTCGTTCCAGAAAAGAAGGAGACGAAGGTGTTATGAAAACAGAAGACTTCTTAGAAAAAATAGTAAAAGAAATTGAAAACAAAAAATAATTATACTAAAAAGGGAGCTAATGTATCAGTCCCAAAAGCTTCCCTTTTTTTGATGTAAGGAGAATAAATTATGAAAATTGGAATTGTAGGATTACCAAATGTAGGAAAAAGTACCATGTTTAACAGTATTACAAAAGCAGGAGCAGAGTGTGCCAATTATCCTTTTTGTACCATTGAGCCAAATGTAGGGGTAGTAGGTGTACCAGATGAAAGATTAGATGAGTTAACTAAAATGTATCAACCACAAAAAACAACACATGCAGTAATTGAATTTGTAGATATAGCAGGACTTGTTAAAGGAGCTAGCAAAGGAGAAGGGCTAGGAAATAAATTTTTGTCACATATTCGTGAAACAGATAGTATTTGCGAAGTAGTAAGATGTTTTGAAGATTCTAATGTAGTTCATGTGGATGGTAGTGTAGATCCAATCAGAGACATAGAAACCATAAACTTAGAATTAATTTTTGCTGATATAGAAACAGTGAATAAAAGATTAGATAAAGCTAGAAAAAATTTGAAAGCAGATAAAAAATATCAACAGGAAATTGACTTATTAGAAAAAATAAAAGCAAATTTAGAAAATGGAATATCAGCAAGAGCAATTGATTTTAGTGAAGAAGAGCAAGAAATGGTAAAGGAAATGTTCTTATTAACCACAAAACCAATTTTATATATAGCTAATATCTCAGAAGAACAATTAGAAAATGCCGAAAATGATGAACAAGTACAAAAAGTAAAACAATATGCAAGTAAAGAAAAAGCAGAAGTAATTCCTTTGTGTGTGAAAATAGAAGAAGAATTATCAGGTTTAGAAGAACAAGATAAAAAAGAAATGCTAGAAGCGCTTGGATTAGAAGAAAGTGGATTAGACAAAGTGATTAAGAAAAGTTATGATTTATTAGGGCTTATGTCATTCTTAACAGCAGGAGAACCAGAAGTAAGAGCCTGGACGATCAAAAAGGGAACCAAAGCACCACAAGCAGCAGGAAAAATTCATTCAGATATTGAAAGAGGATTTATCAAAGCAGAAGTTGTTTCTTATCAAGATTTAATAAAAGAAGGTTCTATGGTAAATGCTAGAGAAAAAGGACTAGTTCGTATGGAAGGAAAAGAATACATTATGCAAGATGGTGATATTGTACTATTCAAATTCAATGTGTAAAATACGTAATAATCTTGTAACAAAAATGTAAATATAAAATGCAAAAAAACTATTGACTTATCTTATTTTTAAGTATAAAATAATAAAAGAAAAACAAAAGAAATTAGTATTTTATTTAGTTTTTGTAAAAATCTCTTGAATTATACAAAAAAAAATAGTATAATTAAGGGCGATTTTAAGAATACTAATAAAAATGTATAAAAGAAAAGGAGAATGAAAATGAGAAAAACAAACTTAATCAAATTAGTTTCAATTTTATTAATCGGGGTTATGGTAATAACTTTTAGTACCAGTGTCATGGCAGCAGATAGTGACAATGGAATTGACTTAACAGAAACATTAAATGCTAACAAAAATAGTGCAAATAGCAATGTAAATGCTAGCAATTCAAATGTAAATAGTAATGCTAATACTAATACGAACAATTCAAATGTTAACAATAGTAACAGCAATAAAAATAGAAATACCAATAGCAATAATTCAAGTGTATATAACAACACAAATTTACCAAAAACAGGAATTGGAGATTCTGTTCCACTAGCTATGTTAGTAGTAATATTTGGTATATCAGCTGTTTATGCTTATAAAAAAGTAAAAGAATATAAAAATGTATAAAAAGAACTTGCTTTAAGCAAGTTCTTTTCTTCTTGTATAGGTAAAAAGCATTCTACAGAAAATCCTAAAAAAATTTTTGATAAATATTGGCAAAGACATACTAAATTTGTTTTGCTTTAACAATAATGCGGTTTAAATTAAAATTATTACAAGTAACTAAGGTAAGTATTTTTTCATTATGGTTGTAATTAAAAACAGGGGAAAGGTCAGAACTTTCAACTTCATAAATATCAAAAATCAGATAACAATATTGAATTCCTTTATTATCAAAGATTAAAATAGAATCATTTTTAGAAAGAGAAGAAAGTTTACTAAAAAATAAGTTATTATCATAATTATGTCCAGCAATACAAATATTACCATTAACATCTGGTGTATCACCATAAAATTTACAAGGAGAAATTTTTAGCAAATTTTCAGTTAAATAAGAAAAAACTGGATAATACAAATCAATTTTGGGGATTTGTATTATGCCGAAACAGTTGATTAGATGTTGCAATATCATTTTCTTGTGAAGCAATATCTGAATGGTGATATAAACGTGAAATATTATAACTGGCAAGTAAATGGTTAGAAAAGTTTTCTTTTTTTTGTAAATGATAGAAATAAAAAGAGCCAGCCAATACCAAAACCACCATAATAGAAGAGGAAAAAAACAATTGAAACAAAAACCACTGTTTCTTTTCCTTTTGCTTCTTTTTATTCAATTCTAAATTTGTACATAAAATCTGATTCATAATATAATTAGTGTGTACTAAAAAACAAAAAAGATACCTTAAATTTTATCATGCCCATTTGTTCTTGAATTTTTTTAGTTGTGGCATTACTTCAAATTTTATTTCAAAACAAGAAAAATTTTCTAATTCGTTTTCTTCTAAGCAATCTAAATAAATATCTAATTCATCCAAATTTCTGCAAGCAGCTATAATAATAGGATTCAATTCATATTTAAACATTAATTCTAAACCTAAATCCAAAGATTTAATAATAGAAGCATTTTCTTTTTCTCTCATAAGGCGAAAGCTTTCCTTAAAACGTGACATAGCAGAATTTTTAAATCTTGCTAAAGGAATTAC
>CAMXLV010000066.1 GCA_947244675.1 uncultured Clostridium sp.
GGATTCATATTTCTAGCAATTTCTTCAAATATTTCTGGTAATGGTTCATAAGTAAATTTAATTTTGGATTGAAACATATTCAACGCATTTTTCATTTCCTCTAATTCTTTTACTCTTATTACATATTTTCTTGATAAATATTTTCCTATCAAGCTACATCCTACTAATAGAGCAAATAGCATTATATACTTTATCATTTGCATTTTTTCTATCTCCATTTCTTTTTGATATATTATATTCACTAATTTTTTAAAGTAGAACTAAATTTATAAAAAAATTATTTTCTCAATTTGCTTTGTTTCAATTAAATGATTCACTAATGTGTTATTATCAATATCTTGCCTATTTTTTCCATGCATGGTAAAAATCCCTTTAACTCCTGCAATTAGTGCTTCTCCGAATTGCTTGTACATCTTCTTTAGAGCCAATTTCATCACAAGCAATTACTTCTGGAGCCATTGAGCGAATTAACATTTTCATTCCTTTTGCTTTGCTAATATTTTCTATTACATCTGTTCGAATTCCAATATCATTTTGTGGCATTCCTCTATAAGTTGCAGCAATTTCTCCTCTTTCATCAACTACTCCACAAGTTAATCCTTTAAAATGAATTTCACTAATTCCATTGCTAATATTTCTAATAATATCTCTTAACATTGTTGTTTTTCCTTTTCCAGGAGGAGAAACAAGTAATGTATTATAAATAGTATTATTTTCTAGGTCTATGATTTCTTTTAATAAATGATTACTACAATTAATTACCTCTCGTGCAATTCTAAAATTTAAACTAGTTATATATTTTAAATTGATTACTTTTCCGTCCTTCCATTACTGCTGTTCCTGTTATACCAACGCGGTGTCCTCCTTTAAGTGTTAAAAATCCATCACATATTTGATTTTTATAAGCATAAATAGAATTTTCACATAGTTTTTCCAAAGTCTGCATAATTTCGTTACTACTGACTTGATAATTAATAATAATGTCTGCTTGTCTTGTTTTTAATAAAATTACTCTTTCTACTCGAATTCTTATTTCTTGCAGATCATTTTGTAATTTTTTATCTTGTATTAATGTATCTTTTAATACTCGATAAATAGATGTTGGAAAATATCTCAATAGTTCTTCTAACTCTCTCATATATAACCTCTCTTTTGTATAACATCAAAAAAAGCATAATTACTCTTTTAAAGTAATATATGCTTTTTTTTTTCATTTAGAACTATTTTTTATTTACTACAACACGATAAATAAGTCCTGTTTCTTCTTCTTTTTCAAATTCTACTCTATAAGCAGTTTCAAGTTCTACATTTTCTTTTAATGATACCATGTTTTGCTCTGTTGCTTCATATTCTTCTCCACAAAAATGAATTTCTTTAATTTTTCTGTTTTCTCCTTGTGTTTCATTATTTAATTGTATCGTTGATAATAGTCCTTTTACTGTTACTCCTTGTAAATTAGTACTTTGATAATTTTCAAATTTTTGATTAAAAGTATTTACTTCTAATTCTGTAACTTTACCATTATTACTATTTACAAAACTTCCTTCTGCTAGGTTATACTGACTTATTATTTGTATAATTGGATTTTGCTCTTCTTTTAATCCTAATTCTTCCATTTGCTCTTTATTTACTTTTTGTATTCTTTCTTCCACTTGTCCTAGAAAACTTTTTACCTGCTCTTCTTCATAATTGTTAAGAATCATTGCATTTTCATTGGTTAATTGGTGCGTTTCAATGCTATTCGTAAAAGTAATCTGATTGTTATAGTGATAACTTATTTTTTTATGATTCACAGTTTGTTCTATTTGATAATTTTCATTTACATTTTCCTGTGTAGTAGTAGTGCTTACTCCTTCATAATTAACTTGCATTAAAATTTGATTTGTTTCTCCCTGATTTGTACTAGTGATATTAGCCTGTAGTTCATATTGAAATGGTGCTTTTTTACTTAATGTAATTTCTATTGTTTCACTCTTTATTGCTATTTTCGTTAATTTTCCTTTTTCTTGCCATATCATTACTTCACAAGTTTTATCTTCAAATTTTGAACTCTCTTGTATTTCTTTTATCTTATTATCTAATTTACTAGTTGTCACTTTTTTTTCTTTTGAAATTTGATTAATTTTATCTAATGTTATTTGATCTTTTTTTAGTGTTTCTAGCAATTGGATTATCATTCCTTTAAAACTTTCACCACTTAAACTAAGTTTATAACCTTTTTGATTGTTTTCTTCCATGCCGAGTAAATTGTGACTCCTGCAAATTACCTTTTATAGCATTTAGATAGGTTTGTTTCATACGATTTTTTTCTTCTTTACTAAAAGATGGTATTTGCCACATAAAAGCGTTTAGTGTTTCATTTCCTGGCTCATCCATTTTTACTGCAATATGTTTACTTCCTACATACGGAGTTTGCAAACCAATTATATTTTCTGTTTTATTAAAGTTGACTGGAAAAGTTAGTTCTTTTCCATAATTTAAACTAATATCTTGCGAAATATAATTACTACTTTTGTTCGTTTGTCCTATAAAAGTGATATTAAAATCTTCCAATAAATTGTCTTCTATATCGACTCTTAGTTCTCCTTCATTTGTATAAGGCATGATGTTTTTCTTTTCCCAATATTCTTTCAATGATTTATCAAAAAAGCCTTCTTCTGTTTCTTCTAATTGTGCAAAATATTTAAAAAATAGCTCTTGATTACTCTTAAAAAGATCTGTCGCAAAATAAATATAAGCTACACCTATAATTATAATGAATATGGTCAAAGCCATTATGCTTATTAATATTATTTTGCTGTTTTTCTTTTGTCCCATTTTATCATTCCTCCGTTTTTTATTCTTCCCAGTTATGATAAATATTTGCTACATCGTCTAAATCTTCTAATCTTTCAATTAGTCTCTCCATTTTTTCAATTCCCTTTTCATCTAAGGCTACCATAGTCGTTGGAACCATTTGTACTTCTGCTTCTAAGAATGTTAAACCTGCTTCTTCTAATTTTTCACGAACTTCTGTAAAATCAGATGGATCGGTTATGATCTCATAAATTTCTTCTAAAGCTTGAAAGTCTTCTGCTCCTGCTTCTAATGCTAGCATCATTAATTCTTCTTCTCCCATAGAAGTTGTTTCTTTTTCAAGGATGATAACTCCTTTTTTATTAAATAGGTATGACACACATCCGACTTGTTCCTAAATTTCCCCCTGCTTTGTCAAAAGCATGTCTAACATCTGCTGCTGTTCTATTTTTGTTATCTGTTGCTGCTTCCACAATAACAGCAACTCCATTTGGTCCATATCCTTCATAGATGATTTCTTCATAATTTTCATTACTGCTAGATGCTTTTTTAATTGCATTATTAATGGTGTCATTTGGCATATTGGCTGCTTTACATTTAGCAATGACATTTTTTAATTTTGAATTTCCTGCTGGATCTGGTCCTCCTTCTTTTACTGCAATTAATAATTCTCTACCTAATTTTGTAAAAATTTTTCCTCTTGCAGCATCTGCTTTTCCTTTCTTGGCTTGTATGTTATGCCATTTACTATGTCCTGACATGTAAATCTCCTCCTTTAATTTTTTGTATCAAATTCCTATTTATAATAGCACATCTTTTCCTTTTTGGGTAGCCTTTTTTATTGATTTTCGATTTTTTTATTACTTATACCATGATCTATAAAATTCAAATGTTACATTATCTTTCAATTTCTTTATTATTCTCTAGATATTTTTCTAAAAAATATCTATGATATTCAAAATACATTTTATTAACCACATCTTTTAGTTTTACCCAAACTAACTTAACATCTTTTTCAATTGGTTCACATACTTTTTCTCCAATATCTGCACTATAAAAATCCATTACTGCTAATTCATATTTGTCTAAAAAATCCAGATAATGATAACAACCCAAACTTTCTAAATATTTTATATTTTTAAGTTCATATCCTATTTCTTCTTTTGCTTCTCTGATTAAAGTTTCTCTTGCTTTTTCACCATCTTCTATTTTTCCACCAATCATATTATACATATTACCGTGTTCTAATATTACAGCTATATTTCCGTTAACATCCGTTATTAATGCATAGGTTGTTTTTCTTTCTTTATATTCTTTTCCTTCTATTTTTTCACCTATATATTTCACATATATCAACTCCTCTACAAATTATATTATAAATTTTAAAAAGAAGCAAATCTCTTCATCTGCTTCCTTTATTGGTTAAAAATTTTTAATCATGCTCCTTTTGTTCTATCATTTCTTGATAGTTTTTATTAATATCTTTTTCTTCTTTGTATTTCTTTTCCATTGGACACATTCCTGTTTGATCATTGTTTATAATGTAATCTGTTAATATTTTGTATTCATATTTCACTTCATGCTCATCTAAAATAGACACTGCATATTGACTAATTACATCAGCATATATTTGCTTTACACCAGCTATAATTAAAACAGAAGCTGCCACTTTTCCAATTACTTTATCTGCTATAACTGCTCCTTTTAGCGCTAATTCGTTTGCTTGCAAAATCTCTTTGATATCTTTGATGCGATTTTGATAATATTCTTTATATTCTCCATTTTCATAGCAAACCACTAAACTTGCTTTCGTTTCATACAATCTTTTTTTTACTTCTTCTAATTTATTCATCTTTTAAGTTTAACCTTTCTTTGATTCTTTCTGCGATAAAAGGAATCATAAATAATTGTATTACAATTCCTGGCATTCCTACTTTTACACTTGTTAAAACAGAAATCCCATAACCAGAAAATCCTATTGTGTTGACACAAATCATTAATATTCCAGCATATAAAATTCTTCCTAAAATGATTGTTACAATTAATGATATGTAAGAATGAAATCTTTTATTTAATATACTAAGCATAATAGCATATATTACTAGCTCTAATACCATATAAGGTAATCTTTCTAAACTAGGCATTCCTGTTAAAAAATAACTTCCTATCATAGAACTTCCTGCAACAATGCTACTGCTAACTCCACCAAATACAAGAGCAGCTATTAATACACAAATATGCATAGGAAGAAAAGTCGCTCCTGCTCCATTTCCAGCTAGTACATGAAATATTCTAGGTAATGCAATTCCCATTCCACAAAGTAATAATGTTCCTATTACATATTTTGCTTTTTTACTTGATAAAATTTCATTTTTTATATTTTCTACTCTTTCCATCATTATAAAATTCCTCCTAAAAATTATTTTAATAAATTAACAAAATTAGACATTGCTTCTGCGATTTTCAATTGTTGTGGACAAACTGCTTCACAGCTTTTGCATCCAATACAAGCACTTGGTTTTTTGTCATCTGGCAGAGCACTAATTGCCATTGGTGCTATAAAACCACCTCCCGTAAATATATGTTCATTATATAAAGCAAGTATTTTAGGAATGTCAATTCCTTTTGGACAATGTGCTGTGCAATAATGGCAGGATGTACATGGTAATGTATTTCCTTCTATCATTTTTTGTGCTATTTCTAATAATATTTTCTTTTCATTTTCTTGTAATGGTTTATCTTCTTCAAATGTTTTTATATTTTGTTCTAATTGCTCTTGATTAGACATTCCGTGAGAGTACCATTGTTACACCTGGTATAGTTTGCAAAAATCGAAATGCCCAAGCTGGAACTGTTTCTTCTGGTCTTAGTTCTTTTAATTTATTTTCATTTTCTTCTGACAGTTTGGCAAGTTTTCCCCCTCTTAATGGTTCCATTACCCAAATAGGAATATCTAATTTGTTTAATAAATCCACTTTCTCTTTTGCTTGTTGAAATTCATAATCTAAATAATTCAATTGTACTTGGCAAAATTCCATATGTTCTCCATAACCTTCTAAGAACTTTTTCATAACTTCTAAGCTTCCATGAATTGAAAATCCTAAATGTTTGATTCTGCCTTTTTCTTTTTGTTTTAATAGATATTCTAATATTCCATATTGAGGATCTAAGTAGGGATCTACGTTCTTCTCATATACATTATGAATCAAATAAAAATCAAAATAGTCCATTCCTGTTTTTTGTAATTGTTTCTCAAAAATTTCTTCGACTTTATCCATATTAGCTAAATCATATCCTGGGAATTTTGTAGCTAGATAAAAGCTTTCTCTTGGATATTTTTGCAAAATTTTCCCTATGACTAATTCTGATTCCCCATTATGATATCCCCAAGCAGTATCAAAATAATTAATCCCTTTGTTTATGGCATATTCTACCATTTTTGCTGTTTCTTCTTCATCAATAGGTGTATCTCCATTTAAGCCTTTGCTTGGAAGCCTCATTGTTCCTAATCCTAAGGTTGATAATTTTAAACCTTTAAATTCTTTGTATAACATTTTTTCTCCTCCTTGACAAATTGTTTTTTGTATACTATATTATATATCATCTAAACCTTGGTTTAGGTCAAGGTATTTTTTTATTTTTTTAGAAGGTGAAATAAAATGGAACTAAGTATTGGAGAAGTAGCGAAATTAAAAAACTTAAGTGTATCTAAATTGAGATATTATGATAATCATGGATTGATTCCATCTCTAAAGAGATCTTCTTCTGGTTTAAGAGTGTTTGACAAAAATACCTTAGAAGCTTTAAATGTTATTGAATGTTTAAAAAATTCTGGTATGAAGTTAAAAGAAATTAAACAGTTTATGGATTGGTGTTCAAAAGGAAATTCTACTCTAACAAAAAGACTTCATATGTTTTATAAACAAGAAGCAAATATTTTATCACAAATCCAATCTTTGCAATCTTCTCTCCTTTTAATAAAATTTAAACAATGGTATTATGAAACAGCGATTGAGCATCAAGATGAAAGTTTTGTTAAGTCTATGAAATATGAAGATATGCCAAAAGAGATACAAGACTTATATGATCAGTCTCATAAAGTCTAGTATCTTCTTACCCTTTTATATTTTTCTACCTCTAATTTATCTTCTAATAATTCTTTTAAATTGTTTAGCTTAATCAATTCTTCCTTTTTTGCCTTTGGTAATTTTTTAATTCGATATTCTAATTTAGAAGCCAATACTCTACTCTCACTCTCCCATACGCCTTCTAATTTTTTAGCAGTGTGGCTATATGTATATTTAGCACAATTTATTTTGCTAAAGTGTTCTTGCATTCTATGCTCTATATTTGTAGTAATCCCTGTATATATAGAATTGTCTTTACATCTTAACATATAAGTATAATACATTTTTTCTCCTAACCTATTTTTTTAATTTTAGCGATAAAAAAACCTTCATATAATTGTGTTGGAGCCACACACAAAGTTCCTGGTATTTTCGTTGGTAGAAGCGGTAATTCTTCCATTCCATTCAAAGAAATAGGTTGTATTGCTCCTACCTTTTCTTTTAAAACTTTTTCTATTATCTTTTCATTTTCATTTACTAAAATAGAACAAGTAGAATAAACCATTTCTTTTCCTGGTTTTAATAAGCAAATTGCTTTTTTTAAAAGTAATTCCTGTGTTTTTATGCAATTTTGAATCAATTCTTTGGTAAATACTTTTTCTATTTTGCTATTTTGTAATTCTATGGTTCCACTACCACTACAAGGAGCATCTAATAAAATTCTGTCAAAAGAAAAAAAGTTATCTATTTTGGTAGCATCTTGTGTTATAATATAAGCTTTAGCCCCTTGCTTTTCTAAATTATATGCTAATCTTTTCACCCTAATTTTATTTTTTTCACAAGCGGTTATGTTAGCAAGGTTATTTGTGATACTTGCTATTTGTGTTGTTTTCCCTCCTGGTGCTGCTGCCATATCTAAAATATCTTCTTTTTCTTGTGGATCTAAAATAATAGGAGGTAACATAGAAGATAAACTTTGCAAATAAATTTTTCCACTTTGATAAATTTCTAAATCTTCTATTTCCTTTTTAGAAGCATTTTCTAATAAAATGGCTTCTTTACTCCATTTCACCGTTTGATAAGTTATTTTATGTTCTTCTAAAACACTTAAAATTTCTTCCTTTGTTGTTTTTAATGTATTAATTCTAAAGGTTGTATTTCTTTTTGCTAGATAACCTTGCCCTATTTTTTTGCTTATTTCTTTTCCATATTGTTCTTCTAACATATCAACTAAAAATTCTGGTATTGAAGAAATCATCCTGTTTTAACCTCCTTCTTTTATTTTTACACCTAATAAATAAAATAAATCGAATGCTTGTAATTGATTGATACTAGCTCCTTTTATATCTTCTAATGATATTGCTATTGCTTCTATTATACTATCTGATAAATCTGTATCTTTCAAACTCGTTTTAAAAAATTGTGTTCCGTGTAAAATCTACTTTTTCTAATATAAAATTTTTTAACATATCTTCTTGAAAATTACTATTTCTTAGTATGGTATTTTTTAAGAAAACATTTTTCAATCTTGTCATAGATAAATTGGCATAAGCCATGTTATTATCGAAAAAACTAACATCTGATAATAAAGATTCTATAAAATCACAACCTGTTAATTTACAATTATTGAATTCACACCTAATAAAACTACAATTATCAAAAAAAGTATTAGAAAAATTACAATTACAAAATATCACATCCATAAAAGTGGTCTTTTCTAATTTACTATCTATTATTTCTATCTTATTCATTTTTGCTCTTTTTATTGTTTTATTAACAATTTTCGTCTTTTCTTTACGATAATTTTGTACACTAATATTTTGAATTTCCTCTTCTTTTTCTAAATCTCCTAATAAATCATCCCTATTTTCTAACGCTTCTTTTTCTACTTTTTGTGGTTTTAATACCTTCATTATAACTGCCCCTTCAAATTCCTTCTTACTCTATTTTTTATCATATCATAAAAATACTACAATTTTCAAGATAATTTTTTTGGGGGGAGAATTTGGGACAGGTACAAGTTCTCCCCTTGAAGTTTTTTTTATTTTTTTATATAATGAATTTATAGTAATTTTTAGTTAGGGGATGTGATTTTTAAGTGGAACACTGGTCAGTAGATGATTATAAGAATTTCACAAATGGAAATAGAGGAAATAGTAAATATAGAGCTAATAAAGTCTCTATTGATGGTCATACCTTTGATAGTCAAAAAGAAGCAAACTATTATTGTGAATTAAAATTAAGGCTACAAGGAAATGAAATTAATGGTTTTTGCCTACAACCTACTTTTATTTTAGCACCTAAGTTAAAATATAAAGCTGATTTTATTATTTTTCATAAAGATAATTCAACTGAAATTATTGATGTTAAAGGTGTAAAAACTAAAGAATATATTGCAAAGAAAAAAGTTTTTGAAGATAAATTTAACCTAAAAATAACAGAAATCGAGTAAAAGATATCTCTTTTACTCGTTCTGAGAGTATAGAAAAAGTTGTGTAAATAAATCCTTCCGTGATAAAATAAAAAATA
>CAMXLV010000067.1 GCA_947244675.1 uncultured Clostridium sp.
TTTTAATTTTCCATAAGTTAATGTTCCTGTTTTATCAAATACTATGGTATCCACTTTTTTGGCATTTTCTAGTATTTCGCTCTTTTTAACTAAAATTCCTCTGCTAGCACATAACCCTTCTGCTACCACTATAGCGAGCGGTGTTGCCAGTCCTAGGCTACAAGGACAAGCAACTACTAATATTGTAACAAATTTAATTAAACTAGTTGAAAATTCATATCCCATAATCAGATACATAATAAATGTTAAAATGGCAATAACCATAACAGCAGGTACAAAATATCCAGAAACAATGTCTGCTATTTTAGCTATAGGAGCTTTTGTGTTGCTTGCTTCTACTACTAATCTTACAATTTCTGATAGAGTAGACTCCTTTCCAATCTTTTCTGCTCTATATTCTATATAGCCATCATAATTAATACTTCCTGCTATAACCTTATCTCCTTTTTCTTTATTTGTAGGTTTGCTTTCTCCTGTAATAAATGATTCATCAAAATGTGCTGTTCCTTGCAATATTTCTCCATCTACTGCAATTTTTTCTCCTGGTTTACTAATTACAATGTCTCCTTTATGAATTTCATCTAATGTTACTTTCTTTTCTTTTCCTTCTACTTTGATGGTTGCTTGGTTTGGTGTCATTTCTACTAATTTTTCAATGGCTTCTTTTGTTTTATCTTTACTCATTCCGTCTAAATATCTGCCTAGTTTTATGAAATAAATAATAATTGCTGTTGATTCAAAATATAAATAATGTATATTTTCTACATTGCCTTTTAAAACCATAATCATACTATAGAGGCTATATAAGAAACTACTAATAACTCCAATTCCTACTAAGGTATCCATATTAGGCGTTTTATGTATTAGGTTTTTGTATCCATTTTTTAAAATGTCAAAACCATAAATCATAAAAAGAATTGCAAATAAGAATAAACATATTGTATAATTGATAGGATTTAATGTTATATCTAAAAAACTTAAAATAGGCAAATGAACCATATGTCCCATTGATATGTACATTACTATGATTGCTAAAATAGTAAAGGTAATAAATTTAACTTTTTCTTTCTTATTTTTGTTTTCTCTGTTTATCTTTTTGAATTCTCCTAAACTTTTAAATCCTGCTTGTTTGATAAATTTATCTAATTTACTTACTTCTAATATGTTTTCATCATAAAGAATCGTAGCATTTGCCATCACTAAATTTACGGTTGCTTCTATAATTCCATTTTGCTTATTTAGATATTTTTCTAATCCATTGGAACAAGCACTACAAGTCATTCCCTCTATTGATAAAATTATCTTTCTCATTTTTTTTGTTCCTTTCTTAAAATATAAATTAGTTGAAAAATATACTATTTTTCAACTATGATTTCAAATCCTAAATCTTCAATTTTTTCTTCTATTACTATTTTTTCAATCTCTTTTTGGGTGATTATTGTAACCATTCCCTCTTTATGATTTGCCTCTACCTTCTCTATTCCATCCATTGTTAACAAAGCATTTTTTACTCTATTTTCACATCCTTCACAAACCATACCCTTTACTTTTATTTTTGTTTCTTTCATTTTATATCAATCCTTTCTTTTCTTTATTTTTTTGTTTTTAATATCCTTAATGCATTAAAAATTGCAATTATCGTTACTCCTACATCAGCAAATACTGCCTCCCACATACTTGACAATCCTATTGCACTTAAGATAAGAACTAATACTTTGATAAAAATGGCAAATATTATATTTTCTTTAACAATTCTCATTGTTTTCTTTGCTATGTCAATTGCTTTTACTATTTTAGATGGTTCATCTGTCATTAATACAATATCTGCTGCTTCAATTGCTGCATCTGATCCCAATCCACCCATTGCAATTCCTATGTCTGAGATAGCTAATACTGGTGCATCGTTAATGCCATCTCCTATAAATGCAAGTTTTCCTTTTTCGCTTTTTTGTTTTAATAGTTCTTCTACTTTTTCTACTTTTTTATCTGGTAATAATTCTGTGTATACTTTATCTATTCCTAATTTTTTTGCTACTAGATCTCCTACTTCTTTCTTATCTCCTGTTAACATTACTGTTTGTTTTATGTTGTTTTTCTTTAGGTTTTCAATGGTAGTTTTTGCATCTTCTTTTATGGTATCTGCTATTAATAGATAACCTGCATATTTTTGGTTAATTGCTACATGTAAAATGGTTCCTATTTCATTACATTTTATTACTTCAATTTGTTTTTCATCCATTAATTTTTCATTACCAACTAATACATCTAGTTCTCCAATGCTAGCAGAAATTCCAAGTCCTGCTAGTTCTTCTGTTTTGATAATTTGTTTGTCATCAATTTTTTTATTATATGCTTTTTTGACAGATAAAGCAATAGGATGATTGGAATAATTTTCACTATATGCTGTTATTTTTAGTAATTCTTCTTGGCTGATATTAATTGCTTTTATTTTTTGAACTTCAAATGTTCCCTTTGTTAATGTTCCTGTTTTATCAAATACCATTATCTCTGTTTTTGCTAATTGTTCTAAATAGTTACTTCCTTTTATTAAAATTCCTATTTTAGATGCTCCACCAATTCCTCCAAAGAAACTCAATGGTACAGAAATGACTAAAGCACATGGACAAGATACTACTAAGAATGCTAATGCTCTGTATATACCATCTATAAATTTCCACTCTTTTATGATAAATGGTGGTACTATGGCAAGTATTAATGCAATTATTACAACAATTGGTGTGTAATATCTTGCAAATTTTGTAATAAAGTTTTCTGATTTCGATTTTCTATTACTTGCGTTTTCAACTAAGTCTAATATTTTACTTACTGTTCCCTCTTCATATTCTTTTGTTACTTTTATTTTTATGACACCATTTAAGTTAATACATCCTCCCAGTGCTTCTTCACCTTTTGTTAATTCTCGTGGCAAGCTTTCTCCTGTTAATGCTTTGGTATCAAGACTTGATTTTCCTTCTATTACTAATCCATCTAATGGGATTTTTTCTCCAGGTTTTACAATTATTATTTCCCCTACTTTAACCTCATCAGGATCTACTTTTTGTATTTTTCCATTTCTTTCTACATTTGCAAAGTCTGGTCTAATGTCCATTAGGTTTGAAATTGATTTTCTCGATTGATCTACAGCATAACTTTGGAATAGTTCTCCTATTTGGTAAAATAACATAACAGCCACCGCTTCTGGAAATTCCCCAATTCCAAATGCTCCTATTGTTGCAACTGCCATTAAAAAATTTTCGTCAAATACTTTTCCTCTTATTATATTTCTTATTGCTTTTTTTACAATTTCTAATCCAACAATTGCATAAGATAAAATATAGATTATAAAATTGATTTTTGGATTATGAAAATTTGCGATGAATGCTATTGTGAATAATACTCCTGCTATTATAATTTTAGTTCCCCTGCTTTTCATAAATTACCTCTTTCTTTTTTATTTTGTAATTTTTCTATGTTTCTTCAATTCTTACCTCTGGCTCTTCTTTTTTGATTACTTTTTTTACCTTTTGTATTATTTCTTCTTTTTTTGTTTCATCATATTCTAGTTCCATTTTTTGCGTGATAAAACTGATGGTAACGCTTTGTATTCCTGCTACCTTTTGTAGGGATCTTTCTAATTCATTTGCACAGTTAGCACAATCTAATCCTTTTATTTTAAATCTGCTTTTCATATTCTTTTTCCTCCTTTTTTACTTTTTATGTTCTATATGTTCTGCCCCTATTTCAAATACTTTTTTTACATGCTCGTCATCTAATTGATAGAAAACTTCTTTACCAGATTTTCTACATTTAACAATACCACTTCTTCTTAATGTCCCTAATTGATGTGAAATTGATGATTTGCTCATTCCTAATACATTGGCAATATCACATACACACATTTCATTTTTATCTAGAGCAAATAATATTTTTACTCTGGTAGTGTCACCAAGTATTTTAAAAAATTCTGCTAATTTATTAAAGGTATCTTCTTCTGGCATATTTTTTATGGTTTGGTAAACTACTTCTTGGTGTATTATATTGCAATCACATATAAATTCATTTTTAGCCATTTTTTCCTCCTTTTCTTACAATAGTTGAATATTTATTCAACCTTAATAGTATTATATGTGAATACATACTCAATTGTCAATCATTTTTTAAAATTTTTTATCCTAAAGCAATATCTAATATCATCATAATAACAAATCCTATGGCTACTCCTATTGTTCCCATATTAGAGTGTTCTCCACTATGAGATTCTGGTATTAATTCTTCGACTACAACGTAAATCATTGCACCTGCTGAAAATGCTAATAAATAAGGTAGTATTGATATGACTGTATTGGTTAGTAATATGGTAATAATTGCTCCTATTGGCTCTACTATTCCTGATAAGGTTCCATATAAAAATGCTTTTGCTTTTGATACACCTTCACTTTTTAATGGCATTGATATGATGGCTCCTTCTGGAAAGTTTTGAATAGCAATTCCGAATAGCTAATACGAAGGCTCCAACTATAGTTACTCCTGTGTTTCCCATCATTGCTCCTGCAAAAGTCACACCTGTTGCCATTCCTTCTGGTATGTTGTGAAGTGTTACTGCAAACATCATCATGGTTGTTTTTTTTAATTTGGCTTTTACTCCTTCTGGTTTGCTATTTTTTAAATGCAAATGAGGAATGAAACTATCTAAGATAAGTAAAAATAGTATTCCCACTAGAAACCCAATACTTGCAGGCATCCAAGCTACTTTTCCCTGTTCTTCTGCCATATTAATGGATGGTATGATTAAAGACCATATGGAGGCAGCTAACATTACTCCTGATGCAAATCCTAAGAGTAATTTTTCAAATTTTTGATTCATTTTATTTTTCATAAAAAATACCATCGCCGCTCCTAGTGTTGTTCCTAAAAATGGTATTAGCAGACCTATTATTAGTTGCATATTATCATCTTCCTTTTTCTATTTTTTGGTGTTTTTTAATGCAAAGATTAAAACTCCTTAAGTATTATTCTCTTAATTCTTTTGTTTTATGAATTTAATTTCAAACTTTGTTGTTTTCTTCTTTTGCTAAAAAAAGATATTTTAATAGCCCCATTCTCAAAAGAGTCTGGGGCTTGTCTTTTTTTCTATTCTGCTTTATTTTTTCTTTTTTGGTTTTGGTATTGGTGTTACTTTTTCTACTTCAATAATAACAGATTTGCAGAATTCGCTATCATCAATATCTAATATGTAATGTTCTTTTGCTCCCTTATAAGGACACCCTATTTCTGCTTTTTTCATGAAATCTTTTATACAATCTAATTTTTTTACAAATGGTATGTTGTTACAAACTATGATAACTGGTTTGTTGTTGACATAGACCATAAATTCACCAAACATTTTCTTGTATCTTATTTCTCCTACACCTTTTATTTGTTCACACACATATTCTATGTATTCATTTGTTGTAGCCATTTTATTTCTCTCCTTTTCTTATTTATTTAGTATCTTTCCATTCATGATAAAGTATATCTTTTAAAATTAGCATACTTTCTAATTTAGGATAACCATATTCATAGTTTAAGCTATCTAACATTTTTCTAATTTCATTACTATATTGAGATATTTCCACTTTTTCTTGGTATTTTGCTAATACAGGATATTTTTTGCTCCATGCTTTTGTCCAATTGATTTTTGCTTCTTTTTCTTCATTCGTATTTTTTATTATTTCTTCTACTTCTTTTAAGTTAACATCAAATTCTATTAGTTCATCTAATGATAACTTATATAATGTTGCTAATTTTTTTGATTGATAAATATCTGGTATGGTTTCATCTGTCTCCCATTTTGAAATGGTTTGTCTACTTACACCTAATTTTTCTGCAACTGTTTCTTGTGATAAACTAACTCTTTTTCTTGCTTGATATAAATTATTTCCTAAATTCATTTTATCTACCTCCCAATTAAGTGTACTATCTTTGCTTATTTTTTCTATCAATTCTACTTTACAGTTTTGCTATTTTTTTTAACAATTTTGTAAATTGTAATTTCTATTTTTCTTTTGTATAAATCGTTTCACAAGATTTACAAGTGATTTTCATTTGATAGGTAGCTACTTTTTTATCTAATATGGTAATTAAAGGTTCCTTATCTTTTGGACAACATAATCTATTTTTTGTCATAACTAATTCGTCTTTACCTTCTTTACCTATTTTACTATCTTCAAAATCTAATTGTATACTGCCAAGACTTCCACAATTACATTGATATTTTAGTTGTAGTTTATCATAAGTTGAATAGCATAAATATCCTATATTTTCATTACATTTGTCACAATACATCCATCCTCCATAATTAGTGGCTAATCTTGTATTTTCTAATTTTTTATTTTTTACTGTTCTTGCCATAATTTTTTCTCCTTCTAAATTTTTAATTTATTTAGTTTATATTTTCTCGGATCACTCAAATGTATTTCGTGGTGTTAAATTCACAAACTATGATTGCTCCTAATACTATTGTTATCATAAAAATTGTTTGTAATTATAATATTTCTTTTATTTCTAATAAATCTGCAATTTGATAATTTGGAATAATTTTAGTATTATTAATTTTTCTATCTGGATTATACCAAATTGTTTTAATATTAGCATTTTTTGCACCTTGTATATCTTTTTCTAGGCTATCACCAATCATAATTACTTCACTTGATTCTAAGCTTAATTTATCTAATAACATATTAAATATTTGTGGATTCGGTTTTTTTACTCCAACTTTTTCTGAAATAATAATTTCAAAAATATATTTTGATATTTGACTATTTGTAATTCGTGGTTCTTGTAATTTGACTAATCCATTTGTAACTACACATATTTTATATTTTTTCTCATATAAATATTTTACTATATTATAAGCATTTTCTGTTAATGCTACTTGCTTTGCAAGCCCTTCTTGAAAAAACTTATTTGCTTCTTTGTAGTCAGTATATTCTAAATCTATTATCTTAAAAAATTCCTTAAATCTATATTCTGGAATGTTTTCTTCTGGAACAGGATTTGAATTGTTTGCAACACTATTCCATAAATTTCTATCCAATGGTCTAAAAATATCTTGATATTGTTCTTTATATTCTTTTTGTATCTTATTAAATAAATATTCTAATGCCTTTTTCTCACATTGTTTATGATTTACTATTGTATCATCAGCATCAAAAAATATTGCTTTTATATTACTTAGTTTCATCATTTTTTCTCCTACAATTTTCTATTTCTATTTCGATTGCATAATAGATAAATTGTTTGTTTCGTAATTTTTAGACTGATTATAACATAAAAAACAGATAATTTCAAAATTACCTGTTTTTGAATAGTGTAAAATGAATTATATATCATTGGATTTTTTATGAAACTTCTTGACGCTAATTGCTTTTGCTTGTTTTTATATCAAAATTATCTAGCTGAATATATATAATCCATTACAGCTCCTCCAATAATTTCTCCTGTTGTACAATCTACAAAATAACTATACTGTCCTTCTGTATATCTTTTTACAGTATCATCTTCAAAATTATCTTCATATGTTATAACTACTACCCATGCATTTCTGACTCTATCTTCCACATTATAATAGTTTCTTTCTTCTATTGGATAATCAACTGTCTGCATAGCTTCATAATACTTATTTTTATTGTTTATTCTATCATAAGCATTTGCATTTATTTTTACAACCATTTTTTTTGCTTTTGTTTCTAATACTTTATTTGTTTCAATCTTTTTATCTTCTTCTAATGCTATTTGTATAGCTTGTTCTTCTGTTATAATTGTTTCATTATTGTCAAATGGTATATTTTCAACGCTAAAATAGTCGATGTCTTTATTTTTGGATTCAATAGCTATCATTATCCTTTCATAAGGATTATATATTTCTCCATATTTTTTATTAAATTCTATGTCTATTTTAAATCCTGGACCTTTTCCACTACCCTTTTTATTATTTGACCATATTTTAGTTATTTCATATTCTCCTTCTTTAAAACCAAATAATTTATAATATTTATGAGCTATATCTATTGCCTCTTGTTCTGATATTTCCTTATTACGCTCGTGAATGTTCATATTATTATTCCATATAGTATAAAAAGCTCCTGTTTTTCCATTAATAACTATTTCATAATTATCTTCTGTATCAAAACGATAATATATTTTGTTAGAATCAATTTCTTTATAATGATCTGTATTTACTATATTAGAATTAAATCCAATTTCTTTAAGTTTATTTATTGCAATTTCTTTTGCTTTTTCTTCTGTTATATTTTCATTTTTGCTTTCTTCTGTAATTTTCATTATTTCTTCAATGTCTCCAGATGGTATTTCTACCTTTTCTGGCGTTTTCCAAATATTTTCTACTACTTTGCCTCCTGCAAATACAACTCCTGTACTTAATGCAATTCCAATTATTGAAGTAACTATTGCTTTAAAAATATTTTTTGTTTTATTTTCCATCACTATATCATTCTCCTCTTTTATTTTAGATATAGCAATTTTAAATTTTACTTTATTTTTATCAAATTCCACTTCTAAATCCCTCCGCTATTTAATTCTTTTTTTATTTTTTTTCGTATTCTATGTAGTCTTGTCTTCACATTTAATTCAGAAATATTTAGTCTTTTTGCTATATCTTTTATTGACATAGATGAATAATAAAATAATTTTACTATTTCTATTTCAATATCTTTTAACCCTTTCATTTTTTGCTCTATGTCCAAAATCAATTCTCTGTCATATTCATACATGTTTACACTATTTAATGTATCATTTTCAAAATCGCTTATATTATAAAGAATTTTATATTTTCTGTATTTTTCTTTTATTAAATTTCTTGTTATTCCTGCTAAATATGAATTTAATGATACATTTATATGAATTCTATTTCTATTTTTCCAGACGATCAAAAATGTGTCGGAAAAGATTTCTTCTTTATCTTCAAAAGATATTTTGTTGTCAGTTCCATTATTGATTATGGTTGTAATATATGGTGTAAAATCCTCTATTACTTGGTCTATATCAATTTCATCATTTTTATAATAATCTTTTAATTGCTTTTGCTCTTTCAATTTAAAAACTCCTTTATAAGACATCTTACATTTATATAGTGTATTTTAATTGGTAAAAGGTTACAAGATCAATAAGAGCATGATTGAAAATTTTTAATCTTTTGGATTATTCTTTATGCTCCGTTTTTGTTCGCCTGCCAAATTTGCTTTAGCAAATTTGTGTAGAAGCTGTTTTGTTGTATTGATAAAATCTTTGATTTTTTTAATACAAGAACAAAAGGAGCATGATTGAAAACTTTTAACCTTTTGGATTATTCTTTATGCTCCGTTTTTGTTCGCCTGCCAAATTTGCTTTAGC
>CAMXLV010000068.1 GCA_947244675.1 uncultured Clostridium sp.
AATATTCCATAAATACATTATTCCAAATTTCTACGTATTTTCCACAATCACAAGATGGTTGGCAATCTTTAGAACATTTTACTTTTCCTGTATCATAAAACATTTCTGTATCTGGACCACATGGTCCTTCTTCTCCTGCAATCCACCAGTTATCATCTTTTCCATAAAAATAAATTCTATCTTCTGGAATCCCCACTTTTTTCCAAACTTCAGCTGATACAGTATCTCTTGGGCAATCATTATCTCCTGCAAAACAAGTTACTGATAGTTTTTTAGCTGGAATCCCTAATTCTTTAGTCAAAAATTCATAACTCATACTAATAGATTCTTCTTTAAAATAGTCCCCTAATGACCAATTTCCTAGCATTTCAAAATAAGTTAAATGACGATTATCTCCTACTTCATCAATGTCATTTGTTCTGACACATTTTTGATAATCGGTAAGACGATTTCCCTCTGGATGTTTTTCTCCTAATAAGTAAGGAACTAGTGGCTGCATTCCTGCTGTATTAAATAATACAGATGGATCATTTTCTGGTATTAATGGCGCAGATGGAATCACTATATGTCCATGATTTTTAAAAAAATTCAAGTATTTATTTCTGATTTCTATTGCTTTCATATGATTCTCCTTTTTGTTCTTTTTATTCTTCTCAAATTATACTTCAATATACGCAAAAAATCAAGAAAACTGCATCAATTTTCTTGATTTCCTTTTAGCTAAATTTCTTAACTATTTTCTCTTCTATCTTATAATTATTGTTTTTTTGTAATTATTAAATCATAAGCATTAGCATAATCTATAGTTGTACTTGTGTTAAATTGTGTGCTTTTTCCTGGTTCTAATGTTCCTATAATAGCTGATACTGTAGTAATTTCATTTCCTTCTCTATCCACTATTTTAACATCTACTAAGTAACCACCTTGTGTTGTATCTGACACATTTGTTAGTGTTCCTAATAAAAGAGTTTCATTATCTTTTTCTGTTAATTGTATATTCGTAAGTTCCATTCCTTCAATTATTTTGGTCTCTTTTAGTTTATTACTTGTATTAAATTTTGTTCCATCTTCTAATAATTGTACATATTCTTCTTGTACAACTTGATTTTCTTCTTGTTTTTCTTCTTTTTCTTTGTCTTTTTTAGCATTATCTCTAACTATTGCTACAATTATTAGAATGATTGTAATCACAACTAAAATAGCTATTAATCTCTTTTCTTTATCCTTCATTTGTTTTTTCTCCCTTCTACTTTTGTTTTCCTAACATATTATAGCTTTCTTTTCAACACTTGTCAACCATAGAATACATTTTTTATACAATAAAAAAGCCAATATTAGATACCAGCTTTTTTATAGAATTATTATATATCCATTTGGCTACCCAAAAAAGTCGCAGCTGACTGAGCTACCTTCTTCTCTACGTCATTCATTTGACCATTTGGCTCTTTTGCCATTAAAATGACGGTTCCTATTGTATCTCCATTAGAAACAATTGGATATACCACTTGTGCATTATTTTTTCTTTCTTGATTATCATTCTTTGTAATTGGCATAGCAATATTGCTATTTTCTTTACTTGTATATATTTCTTTATCTTCCATCAATTGTTCCAATTCTTGACTGACATCTTGCTCTAAAAATTCTTTCTTAGAACCACCAGATACAGCAATAATTGTATCTTTATCTGTAATACAAGCAATATGTCCTGTTGTTTTTGATAAAGTTTCAGCATATCCTGCTGCAAATTCTGATAATTCACCTATTGGAGAATATTTCTTTAATATTACTTGTCCTTCTCTATCTGTAAATATCTCTAATGGGTCTCCTTCTTTAATTCGTAATGTTTTTCTTATTTCTTTTGGAATCACAACTCTTCCTAAATCATCTATTCTTCTTACCACTCCAGTTGCTTTCATAATTTTCCTCCTTGTCATAATTTTGTTTATATTTTTATTATGACAAAATGGTAGAAAATTATGCATTAAAAATAAAAATTTTCTATTTAACTTTTTCTAAAAAACATAGATCCTTCTTATTCCTCCACTGTTTCTATTCCCTTATCTTCCTTCTTTGCTAAAAAACTTATTTTATATTTATCCAAAATATATCCCATATCTTTTGAAAACTCTTTTAACATAACAATCTTAATTGTTGGCTCTTTTCCTTTTAAATAATCATCAATTATTTGTTTTAACTGTTTAATATTTTTCATCTCTGGCTCAATTTGTTTCGTGTAACGATCTGCTCTATCTGTTAACTTTTCTTTAATCAAAACAATATCTTCATTACTTGCACAAGAAATTCTTTGGAATAATTGGAATGGATCATAATACTTAAAAATTGGAATTTCTAAACATTCTTTATCAAACTTCTCATAAAATTGTTCCATTCTCATTGGAATACATTTCATAACCTCATCTGCCATTTCTTTATACATCTTATCTAATAATTGATCATTTAGCATATTGAAATGTTTTAAAATATCCTCCATATCTTCTTCTACTTCTTCAATTGCTATTTTCCCAAGCTCTTCTTTTGGATTTGGACAATATTGAGATGACAAAGAAGCTATGTTCATTCCATTAAAAAATACACTCTTTAATGTTTTTAAATCATACTCAATTAAACTTTTTCTTGAAAAGTAACTAAAATAAGCAAACAATTTTACTGTATCAATTAATGTTAATTTTCCTTCTTTTACATCATCCATAACTTCATGAATAACACCATCAAATTGGTCATCTGATATCTTCCAATATTCTTCAGTAAGCAATCTTTTATATCCTGGCAAATTTTCAGTATCAACTGTATTTCTAATCGTTTCCATATTTTCTTTAAATAATTTCATATCAAAAATACGTGTTCTAATATAGTATTCAATAAATTTGAAAAAACGATACTCTGACTTGAAATTATAATAGTAATTGTTATCAAATTCTTTAATATAAAATTGTCTATTATCCATTAAAATTCTGGAAGATACTAATATAGACTTATATTCCTCATTATCTTTAATATTGATAAATTTGTCTTTTGTTATTTTACCAGCTTTAATTTCAAAAGAAATTGCTATGGTAAAAATTAGCATCGTTTGCATTACACGGTGATTGGTATTTGGATAGGCTTTATTTACCATCTCATAAATCTTTTTAAAATCATTTAAAGCATGTTTCAAAATTCTTAAATTTCGTGTACCACTCTTATTAAAGGTGGAGATAATAAGTCCTGTATTTTCTCTTAAAAATCGGATTAAATCAGCATTATTTTCATAACGCATCAAAATACCATTGATAATATAATCAAATTTAGGAGCATATTCAAAAGTTTCTCCAATTAACTTTTCTTTAATTCTTTCATAATCATTTGCTTTATCAAAAACATGCTCAATCTTATCTTGAATTTTCTCTACCATTGGTTTATCTGATTTATTTAATTCATCTTGCTTGTCCAAAAGATAGGTAGCAATAAATGTTTTCATCTCTAAATTAGAACTTTTTAATTTTGTAGAAAGCTCTTTTTCATTACAAATGATAATTGTTTTTATATGATCATGCTCTACAAAGTTATTAATGTATCCTAAAATATCAATAACATCTACATTAGCTCTTTCTAAGTCATCAAAACATAATACTTTATCATCTGTTGAGAAAAACTCACCATAATCTACTCTATCTCCATTTTGTGTTACTCCAAAAAAGTTTGCCATGTCAATTCCTGTTTTAGCATACTCTGGTATTGTTGTTTGACCATTAGCGTCCATAAATTTTCTTAGATTTTTATCCATTAACTGTGTGGTTTCGATGAATATCTTTTTACTAATTTCCTCTAAATTAGATATTCCATATAAGGACATATAAATTGTTGTGTATCTTTTGCCATTTAATTGTAATGATTCAATCTTTTTTCTAATTTTATTGTTCCAAAAATGGGTTTTACCAGAACCCCATTCACCATTTATCATAATAGCATAATCTGTATAATCAGATCTTACATAATCTAATATACTTTCTACTAAATCTTCCATTTCAAATCCTTCCTCCTTCTCCTCTTTCGATGTTTTTTCTTTTGTTTTAATATACTTATTTTTTAATCTTTAGCAATCGTAAGTACTCCTATTGTTTTAGGCTTTGCTTTTTGTAGTATTTTGCAACATTCATTTATGGTACTTCCTGTTGTATAAATATCATCTAATATGATTATTTTTTTATTTCTCAATTGTTGTGGATTTCTTAATTCATAGACACCTTGTATATTGCTTTGTCTTTCTTCTTTGTTTAATTTACTTTGTTCTATGATATTTTTCGTCTTAAAAAGACAGCTTGTGTTACAATCTATTCCTATTATTTTAGTTATTTCTTTGGCCAGTAATTCACTTTGATTATAACCTCTTTCTTTTTTTCTTTTTTTACTGATTGGAACTGGTATTATTGTATCATAAGATTTTAAAATTTGAAAGAATTTTTTATCTTTTAACAAAAAATTCACAATTGTTTTATACAAATAAGATTTGTCTTTAAATTTATAATTTAAGATTATCTTTCTTATCATTCCCTGATAAGCAAAGATATATAAATGTTCTTGAAAATAATTATTATTTTGATTTTTTTGAATTTCAAATTTAGCTTGTTCTTTCAATTGCTTTTCACATTTATTGCACAAAAAATCTTTGTTTAATTTTCCACAAATTCCACACGCTGGTGGATAAATAATATTTAGTACACTATTGTATATTGATTTTAAAATTTTCTACTCCTTTCTATAAAGGGATTTTAGAGTTTCCTCTTCCATCCCTCCTTATTCTTATTCTTCTCCTTCTTTTATTACTCTCATTTTATATTCCAAACCAGTATTCCTCTTTTTAACTTCTACATTTTGAATCATAAAATCAATTACTTTATCCATACCAACTATGATTAACAATTTCTTAGCTCTTGTTATTCCAGTATATAAAAGATTTCTTGTAATTAACATTGGTGAAGCTGGTGGAATTACCATAATAACAACATCAAATTCACTTCCGTTGAGATTTATGAATAGTTATAGCATAACTATGCTCAATTTGGTCTAAATTTGAAAATTCATACCAAGCTATTTTGTCATCATCAAATCGAATTTCTACTTGTTTTTCTTTTTCATCAATCCTAATTATCGTTCCTATTTCTCCATTAAATACACCACTTCCCATTTCCTTTTTTCCCAATGCTTTTCTTTCCCAATAAATATCATAATTATTTTTAATTTGCATAACACGATCTCCTGCTCGAAAAATAGCACCCATGCTTGCCTTTTCTGGTAAATCATCTAAATTAGGATTCAGCCTTTCTTGTAATGCCTTATTTAGCTCTTTTGTTCCCAATAAGCCTTTTTTGGTAGGCGATAATACTTGTATACTTTGAAAGAAGTCATAATTTCCGTAATTTTGAAGTCTCCCTGTACACAAGGAAATTACTTCTTCTAACATTTTTTCCAGATAAATTCCCTTAATAAAGAAAAAGTCTTCTTTCATTTCTTCTTTACTCTCATCTTTTTTCAAAAAACTTTCTCCCTGGTTAACTCTATGCGCATTTAAAACAATTTTGCTCTTAGCTGCTTGCCTAAAAATTTTATCTAAATGAATAGTTTCAATTTGATTAGAATGAATCAAATCTTTTAAAACACTTCCTGGGCCTACTGATGCTAATTGGTCCTCATCTCCTACCAAAATTAGTTTTGTTCCTTGATAAATACTCTTTAATAAATAATTCATTAAAAACATATCCACCATTGACATCTCGTCTACTATTATTAAATCTGCATCAATTGGTGTTCCTTCATAGTCTGATCCATTTTTATATAAGCTTTCATCATCAATTTTTCCTATTTCTAATAGTCTATGTAAAGTAGAAGCTTCTTTTCCAGTTGTTTCTGTCATTCTTTTAGCAGCTCGTCCTGTTGGAGCACAAAGAACTACCTTTTTCCCTTTTTCTTCATAAATATCAATCATAGTTTTAATAATTGTTGTTTTTCCTGTACCAGGCCCTCCTGTAATAATAGTTACATTATTATCATTTACAAGTTTCACTGCTTGTTTTTGTTTTTCTGACAATTCTATTTCAGATACTTTTTCTACTTTTTTTAATTCTTCTTCTATCTTTGCTATTTTTTTCATGTTTTTTGCCTTTTGTAATCTGTCAATTCTAATTGCTATTTCTGCTTCAACATTAAAAAAATTATTTAGGTATACATACTCTTCCCCATCTTGCCTTTCTTCTACAACAATTTCATTTTTCATATTCAAATAAATTAATCCATCATTAATACTTTCACTAGATACCTCTAAAAGATTTCTACTAAATTCTATTAAATTATTTTTTAATACACAAGTATGTCCATTGTATGTACTTCTAATTAATCCATATTTAATTCCACTACTTACTCTTTTGTTATTATCACATTCTACCCCCAAATCTAATGCCATTTTATCAACTTGTTTAAAATCCACACCTCTTGCCAAATCAATTAATACATATGGATTTGCTTCAATCTCTTCAATTGCATTACTTCCGAAGTAAATCAAATACCTTTTTAGCATGTTCAGCACCTATTCCAAATCGTTCCAAAAACCCTACAATTTGCCATACTTCCCAATTTTGTACAAAATCCTCTGCCATTTCTATTGCCCTATTTAGCGAAATTCCTTTTACTTCGGCTAATCTCTTAGGTTCATATTTAAAAATATCAATTGTCTCTTCTCCAAACTTCTTTACAATTCTTTTAGCCAAAGCTTCTCCAATTCCTTTTATATTACCATTTGCCAAATATCTTTCTAAAGCACCTAATGTCTTTGGCATCATCTTCTCAAAAGTATCAACCTTAAATTGTCTCCCATATTCCTTATGTTCCACAAACTTACCAATCAATTTTAAAGTATCTCCTTCATGAATAAATGGCAAATAACCTACCACTATAGTAGATTCCTCTTCTGTCTCAAATTCCGCTATTGTATAGCTATTTATTTCATTTCTATAAATAATTCCATGAATCTCTCCTAAAATATCCATTTATTTCTCCTTTTAATTCCACTTAGTCTATCACAAAAAAGAACATTTTTAAAGTGGGGGGGAGAATTTGGGACAAGCACAAGTTCTGTATTTTGGAGATTAGGGATAATTTGGGACAGGCACACCTTCACCCCTGTTTTTAGGATAACTTAGATCAGCCTTATGTTTCATTTACATTATCTATTATATCCTTACACTCTTTCCATGTGGTAACTTTTAAGCAGTCATATTCCGATTCCATTTTTTTAGCTATTTCTTTTGTTTTATCCTCAGATTTTAAGTCTGCTACAATTATATTTTTTAAATAGTCTTCTTTTCCATACAGTATTTTGAATAAACTTGATCTTAAAAATCCCTCTATTTTTTCTTCCTGATTTTTTACTGCTATAATTAAGTAAATTCCATTTGAATGAAAATTTGTATATGTAAATATGCTCATAATACTTTTTATAATTTCAAAAAAACCATAAATGGCAAGTGTCCAAAAAATGGTATTTAAGATAAACTCCATTATTCTGCCTCCTATGGTTTTATTATATGATTTTTTATTATATTTGTGATTTTGAATTAGTAAATATCTCCTTTACAACAAAAAAACCGGTAAATTCCGGTTTTCTTTTTATAAATTATATAAGTTGTAATATAGCAACTTCTGCTCCATCTCCACGTCTTGGACCTGCTTTGATAATACGAGTATATCCACCTACATTTTTACCAGCATATTTAGGAGCAATTTCATTAAATAATTTTGATGGTAAATCAACATTATTTCCTTTGCTATCTTTTACCTTGTTTACTTTTCTCATAATCTTTCTTCTAGCATTTAATCTACTTGGCATATCTTTTTGTCTTTTTTCAGTAGTCTCTTCTTTTACTACCTTCAAATATTCTTTACCATTTTTGCTTTTTACCAATTCAGTCTCTTTATTTCCTTTTGAATCTAATTTAGCTTTTATCACTTTAACATCTACCATTTCAAAATTATCTTTTTCTTTAATGGCAAGTGATATAATACTATCTGCAATTGCTTTTACTTCTTTTGC
This sequence comes from uncultured Clostridium sp., assembly GCA_947244675.1. The sequence continues at coordinate 8,084 of CAMXLV010000068.1, forward strand.
TCTAGCAAGTGTAGTTTCTACTTTTCCATGCATGATTAAATCTGTTGTTAACGTTTTTAGCATTGCCATTCTAATATCTGTTGTTCTACCTAATTTTCTATTTATAGCCAATTTTTTCACCTTCCTTTTTTACTTTAAACTATTAATCGTCTTCTGAGGCAAAATCTAATCCTAAAGAATATAATTTTGCTGTTACTTCATCAAATGATTTTTTACCTAAATTTCTTACTTTCATCATGTCAGTTTCAGACTTATTCGTTAAATCTTCAACTGTAGCAATTCCTGCTCTTTTTAAACAATTAAAAGATCTAACAGATAATTCTAATTCTTCAATTGACATTTCTAGTACTTTTTCTTTTTTAGACTCTTCTTTTTCTATCATTACTTGTGTATTTTTTGTTGCTTCTGATAAATCAATAAATAGTTCAAGATGTCCTGTCATTACTTTAGCTGCTAAACTTAAAGCCTCATGTGCTTTTAAGCTTCCATCTGTCCATACTTCAATGACCAATTTATCATAATCTACCATTTGCCCTACTCTAGTATTTTCTACTTGATAGTTGACTTTTTTTACTGGTGTATAGATAGAATCGATTGGAAGTACTGATATATCCTGATTCGGTTTTTTATTTTTTTCAGCAGAATTATATCCTCTCCCTCTATCTGATGTCATTTCCATTTTTAAACTTCCACCTTCAGAAATGGTAGCTATATGTAATTCTGGATTTAATATTTCAACAGTTCCATCTGTGATAATATCTGCTGCTGTAACTTCTCCTTCACCTTTAACTTCAATTCTTAGAACTTTTTCTTCGTTATCTTCAAATTTTAGTCTCACATTTTTTAAGTTAACAATAATTTCAGGTACATCTTCTACTACATTTGGTATGGTAGAAAACTCATGTAATACTCCATCTATTTTGACACTTGTTATGCTGCAACCTGGAAGTGATGATAATAAAATTCTTCTTAAAGAATTTCCTATTGTTACCCCATAACCTCTTTCTAATGGTTCACACACAAATTTTGCATAATTGTTTGTATCATCAACCTCTAGACATTCAATATTTGGCTTTTCAAATTCTATCATTTTTACCTCCTAATATTTGAGAACGCCTTTCTCAAATTTTTCTAAAAACTTCTTAGGCTTATATTTAAGTAAAATTTTAAAGTTTCAATAAACCTTCTATTTTTACTTCCTACCCTTATTATTTTGAGTAAAGCTCTACTATTAAATGT
>CAMXLV010000069.1 GCA_947244675.1 uncultured Clostridium sp.
TAATAGTTGCTACCACTGCATTTTTGATTGAATTAGTTGAACGCATTTTGTATCTCCTTATTTTAATTTTATACTAATCAATTTTTTTAAAAAATTTTTAAATTTAACTTTTTTTCTATATATGCTATTAGCTCTTCTATGAAGTTTTTCCCATTGCTTATTATAAATAAACATCATAAATCCTTTATTTTCATATCCACATTTTTCAATATCCTCTTGTGTTAATTTTTTTCTTATCTTATCCACTATCTCTTGTTTTTCAATCTCTTCTTCTATTTTCTCCCTTTGCGTCTTTCCTAATTTTTCTCCTAAAAACAAGCATAAATATTGATTTGTTATTTCTCTTAAAATTCTAAGGGCTACTATTTTTTCATATTTCTTTTCTAACTTCCACTTTTCAGCACAAGCAAAAAACTTGCCATAGACAAAAATAATATCTTTTAACTTTTTCTCAATTCTTTCTTTCGTATTAACTGTTGTAATACTATTTTCATTATAACGATAATGATACAAATAATCTGGCAAAAGTACTATGCTTTGTACTTTCTCTATTAAGATTAAATTGAAATATAAATCTTCTGCCATAATGAGTTCATTTGGCTCTAAACTTTGCTCCATTATCTCTTTTCTAATTAGCTGACCACACATTGAATTATAATTATAAGTAGTAATAATAGTTGGATAAACCAATTCTGCAAATTGTTCCTTTTTTATATATGTTTGTTCTTCACAAAATTTTTTGAAATACAACTTTCTTTTTTGTTTTAGCATTTCCCTTACCATTCCGAATCTTACAATATCACAATCATATTTCCTAGCCACTTCCATACATTTCCAAACAGTAGTAGGATCTATCCAGTCATCAGCATCTACTAACATAATATATTTTCCTTTTGCTTGCTTAATCCCCTGTTTTCTTACATAATCAGCTCCTTTATTACTAGTAAAAGAAAGGACTTTTACCCTTTTGTCTTGTCTTTCATATTCTTTTGCTACCTTTAGCGATTGATCTGTAGAAGCATCATCTATTACTAAAATTTCAATCTCTGTATATGTCTGATTTATGATACTATCCATACAATATTTTATATATTTTTCCGCATTATACATCGGAATAATAATGGAAACTATCTCCTGATTCATTTTTTATCTCATCACCTTTACTTTTTCTACCAACACAGGTATAAATTATTTTATACAATAAATAAGTGGTAACTATATACCAAACAAAATAACGAAAAATAGGATTAATCGTATTTCTTACTGTCCAAATAATTTGAATACATATGGTTGCATATAATGGATAGATCATTTTATTGGTTTCATTTTTACTTTCCATTTTTATTTGCAATTTATGCATAGCAAAACCAATTATCCCCATCCCTAAAATAGAAAACATTCCAAAATTAGCATACAAATCTTCTACCACAGATCCACCAAATGCCAATCCATAATATTGTGATACTTCTTCTTGTATATCTCCAAAAACTTTTGATTTACTAAGTTCACTGCCTAAGTTTGGAACAACGCCTCTTATTCCATACCAATAAGTAATTCCATACTTATACTCCCTATTATCTGGGAAAATACTAACTGCTGCTGCTGTTGGATAAATCGCTGTCCCCATTTCATTAACAGCTGTTGAAATTGGATTTTCTTTTACAGTATCTACTATAATTTTATCAATATTACCGAAGCCACTGAGACATTGGATAACTTCTTACTTCACGAATCATAGAAATTAAAGTAGCAACTGGAATCGTTAAAATTACTATTAAAATCGCCGTTTTGGCTTTTATTTTTTTTACACAAATATGCCAAGTAATAACAATCATTAATACACTTAAAATAGGTAATCCCCTGGCTCCTAAAAAAACTTGTATTCCACTATAAAAGATATTAATTAAAAAAATATTTCTACTTATCTTTATATTATCTTTATAAGAAACCATCAAAATCAATAATCCCATATAAAAAAATGGAATTAATCTATCTTTCCAACTATCAATTCCTACTGTGTAATCACTATACACACTAGAATATCCTCCACTCATTACTAAAGTAAAGTCTTTCCACAAGCTTGACATTGCAAATACAATTGATATCACAATTAATAAAATAGCGACTTTTCTCATAGAAGAGAGCTGTCTTTTTTCATCCATTATATTTTTTTTCTTTTCTTCCTCTATTGTTTTTTTTGGTATCAAATTAGCAACTAATCCTCCTATATGCATTCCTAATAAACAATAAGTAGAAATAATAATAGCTTGTGCAATATTTCTTATATCTATTTCTCTGGTTAAATCATATAAATCTTCGTCTACAAAATTTATGATATATCGATTAAATACTTGTCCAAATAGAAAAACTATAAAAAAAACTAGATAGAGAAAAAATAAATTATAACATTTTATTTTTTCTCTTAGTGCAGTTACTACTACATAAATAGATACAACAAGTGCTATCCAAGAAACTTCTACCGTTTTACTTTGTGGATCTGTCATTTCTTTTAAATTTCCATAAATTAATAACAGTATAATTAATAATGAAACACTAATGATGATAAAAGCAATATTTAGCAATTTTTCTTTTTTCATTTTGTCTTTATCCTTTCTCTTTGGTTTATTTTAAATAATATGTCATTAGTTTTTTGGCTACTTCTTTAATATCATATTGTGCCTTTGCAATGAATGGATAAGTATTTTCTCTTTGATATTCTTTATTTTCTAAAATAACTTTTGCCCATTGCTTCGGAGATATTGTTAAAGGCAAAAATGTTACTAAATCTGTTATTTTTACTTCTTTTGTTATTGTCTCAGAAGCAAATATTTTAAGCCCAGCTGATTGTGCTTCTATTAAAACAACAGGTAGTCCTTCATGCCAAGAAGGAAAAACAAATAAATCCATGGCTTGCATAATTTCATTAACATCTGATCTTGTATTGAAAAAAGAGACTTTATCTTCTAATTTCTTTTCTTGTACCTTTGTTTTGATTGTCTCTTGTAATTCGCCAACTCCTACTAAAAACAATTTTACATTTTCTTGTTGTTTTGCTATCTCTTCAAACACATCAATCAAAAATTCATGATTTTTTTGATAATTAAATCTTCCTATATGTAAAATAGCTATTTCATTTTCTTCTATTCCTAGTTTTTTTCTTATTTCAATACGTTTTTGTGGTTGAAAAATATATTTTGAAATATCCATAGCATTTGGAATTAGCTCAAATGGATTTTTTCCATACACATATTTTCCTGCCTCAGTGGAACAAGCAAAACATTTCGTTGTAATTTTATCAATCTTTCTTTGATTCCATTTGTTTAAAAAGTTATGTATTTTTCCTTTTTGATAAGTATTATGGGCATGCATAAATCTTTTTTCTATCCCATACTTCTTAGCCATTTTTAATGGTAATATGGTAGTTAAAGAACTACTATGCATATGTACTGCCTTATAATTTTCTTTATGGTTTGCCCAAAAATTTTTCCACTCTTTGCTATATTGTATCACACTTTTTCTTCTAGGTGTAAAATAATAAATATTTCCACCTAATTTTTTTATTTCTTCGTCATAATCTCCCTTTTGCCTTGTATGAACTGCAAAATCAAATTGAACTTCGTTTCTATCTATATTTCGGTAAACATTCATTAAAAAAGTTTCAATTCCACCATATCCCATTTTATTTACTATATGCAAAATTCTACTCGCACTCATTTAACTTAATCTCCCTTAACATTTTATCATAAAATTCATTTCTTTTATTATCTAATTGCTCTTTTTGAAATTCCAAACTCTTATAAAAATTTCTTTTTGCCATCTCTTCCATTTTTTCGCTATTTGTAATTAATTTTTCTATTTTCTCTCTTAATTGTTTCTCATCTCTTTTGTTAATTAACATTTCTGGATCTAATAGTTCTGGAATCCCTCCTACTTTTGTTCCTATCGTTGGACAAGCTCTACTCATTGCCTCTATTAATGCTCTTGGCATTCCTTCTGTTAAACTTGGTATTAAATAAATATCAATCTCATCTAACCACTTATTTACTTCTTCATGTGGAAGTACACCATCAAAAACTAATTGATTTTCTACTTCATATTTTTTTGCCATAGCTATCCAACGTTTCTGATCTCCTGTTCCTAATAAATGTAATTCCACATTCCATTTACCTTTTAATTGAGAAATTGCTTTTATTGCTGTTTCATGTCCTTTAAAATTTACATTTAAAGAACCAATCATCCCTAATTTATATACATTTTCTTTCTTTTCTTGTTTTTCTCTTATTTTTTTTATTCTTCTTTCTAAATTTTCCTCTTCTATTGTTGGTATATCAACATCAGAACATCCTATTATCTTATTTTTATTGGGATATCTTTTTTGTAAAAATTCATTAGAAACATAGGTAACAAATTTAGCTTTTTTTATCTCATATTTATTGATCCAAGCAAAAATAGGGGCTACTATTTTTTTACTTATTTTTCCGTAATTCCATAAAGAGTCAAAAGGACATCCCACCATTTCAATAACATACTTCTTTTTTTCTTTTCTCGCTTCCTGGCAAGCTACCAACCCAATAAAACTAGGTAATCGAATGATTAAAAAATCATGATTTTTTACATTTTCTTGTATTTTTTTTCTATCCTCTCCCCAAAACAATGATCGCAAATTTAAACTTTTTATCCCTTTAAATTCTATATTTTCTCCTGAGCAGATAGATAATTTTTTAATTTCTTCTTCTGTTTTTACAACTTCTTCTCTTGTACATAATGTTACCTTTGAGAAAAATTTTAAATATCTCTGTAGATAAGTATTTGTTAATCCCCCTGATGTATAAACTGTTTTTTGATATTTCTTTAATCTTGCATCATGAAAAAAAGCTACTTTCATTTTTATCTTTCCTTTTTTATTTTTTCTATCAATTCATTATATTTCAACTTAGTATGTTTTTTATATTTTTCAATCTTTTCTACCACATTATCTTTTTCCTTTTCCAATTGTTCAAATTTCTTAGTTAATTTTTCATAAGATAATTCTCCTATTTTGATAGCATATTCTTGCATATCCATATCTTTCATAATTCCATCACCTTTGTTACCTCCATAGGTAATTGCAATAGCTGGCACATCTTGCTCTACCGAAAAGATAACAGAATGAAATCTTGTCCCTATGATAAATTCGCATTTAGCATAAAGTGCTTTTAAATCATAACAATCTAAATCATCATTTTCGATTATTTGGTAAGACTCTTTTTTTGGTATTAATTGTGTAATTTCTTTGATACATAAAGCATCATTTTCATGATCATTCACAGCTCTTGTATGAACTACAAATAAAGGAGTATATCCTTTATCATTCAAATATTCAGCAAATTTAACAAATGTATTTTTATAAGCTTCATATTTTTCTTTTGGATTACTATATTGATAAAATCGATAAGGTCTAACTGTAATAGCTACATACTTTTTATTTTCATCTAAATTAATTTTGCTTCTTTCCTTTTTTTCTAAAAAGAATGCCAAATCAGGAAATAAGGCTATATCTTTGCCTAGTCCATTTTTGTCACCATCTGCTGATATACTTTCTCTTGCTGTTACTACACTACATTTGTCTAATAACTTAATTAACATCTTTTTCGTTCTCTCACTTTTAAAAGGTCCATAAGAATTTGGCATAATATATACCTTTTTCTTCATTGCCAATGCAAGTTTTATATGATAAATTTGATAATACATCGTATATAGTCCAACTAGTCCTCCTGTATAATCATGCAAAAATCCTCCACCTTTTACAAAACAAGCATCACATTGTTCATACAATTGTATCGCTTCTCTTTTTTCTTTACTCATAAAAAGACTTGCTAATTTTCTTGTTATTTTACACAATAAAAGATGGGAAACAAAATAATCCCAAATTGCGACTACTCCCCATTGAATTTTTATCATTTTATTATAACTAATATTATTTTTTTGTGACTTAGTAAACCTAGATGGATGTTTTAAAATATCTTGAAAAGTATTAAGACCATATTTTTTACATTGTGATGTTTCTCCATCTGTCATCATATATATTTGTGCATTTCCTTCATACACATTTTGTATTACTTTGCTTGTCTCTAAGACTAATGCCTGATCTCCTCTATTCAAATCAGTACAAGTTGGTATAATTAACACTTTTTTATTCATATTTCTATCCTTTCATAGATTTTTTTATATTCTTCCAAAACATTTTCTAAATAATATTCTTTCATGCTTTCTTTTTCTTCTTTCTTTTTACTTTGCATCACTTCTTGTATCTTTTCTTTTAATTCTTCTTGATTACTTACTATATTTTCTCTTCCTACTACATCACGGTTTCCTCTACAATTAGTTGCAATTACAGGAAGCCCTGCTATTTTTGCTTCTATTAAATTAATGGGTAATCCTTCTCGTTTAGAAGTAGAAATAGACAAATCTGAAATTTTTAGTAATTGTGGTATATCACTTCGGTAACCTAAAAATTTAATTTCACTTTCAATTCCTAATTTTTTTGCCATTTCTTTATATTTTCCATGGAACGAATCTTTTCCTGGTAATAATACTTTTATTTTCTTATTACCTTCTTTTTTTAACATAGCAATTACTTTTAGTAGCATTTTTTGATTTTTATTTTTGTTCAACTCTGCTGGATAAATTATTACAAAGTCTTCTTGTTCTAATCCCAAGCTTTTTCTTATGTTTGTTTTTTCTTGGACTGATATTTGAAAATCAAATTTCTCAGGATCTACACCAACACCATGTACTAATTCAATTTGCTTTGTTTTAAATTTTTTCTTAGCTAAATTATAATCTTCTTTATTAATAGTAATTAAACAATCTGTTACTTTTGCTAACATTTTTTCAACAGGATAATACATTACCCAATTAAGAAAAGATGCACCTTTAAAAAAATGAAAGCCATGAGCTGTATATATCACTTTTGTGTTATATTTCTCCCTTGCTTTCATAGCAGACAATCTTGTTACCACACTTCCCATTGGTGTGTGACAATGAATGATATCAAATTTTTCTTCTTCTATTATTTTTTTTAGTTGTTTTATCGCTCGAAAATTATTCGTTTTGAAAGGACTTCTTTCAAAACGAATGGTATGTTTTTTATCACAATATGAAATTTCTTCTACGCCATTTGTTGCAACATGTACCTCATATCCTTGTTGTTGAAACCATTTCAAATATGGCAAATGGAAATGCTTAATATGAGAATCTACTGTTGCTGTAAATAATACTTTTGGCATTTCATCCCTCTTTCTTAAATTATATTGCTTCTTTATATCTTTCTTCTATGTATAAGCTATTTTGCAAAGTATTTTGAAAATTATGAATTTTTAATTCTAAAATTTCTTGCTTAATTCCTTGTTCTGTAATTTCTGCATTGCTTTCTAATAATACTGTTTTAATTGATTCCATTACAATTTTAACATCTAAAGCTAAACTCATATTTTCTACATATTCTAAATCATAATTTACTTTTTTAAAAATACTAATTCCATTTCTTCCTTTTACTTGTGCTAAACCAGATATTCCTGGCAAAACATCAGCTCTTCTTTTTTGGTTATCTGTAAACCAATCATAATATTCTGGAATCCATGGTCTAGGCCCAATAAAACTCATTTCACCTTTTATAATGTTTAATAATTGTGGTAATTCATCTAAGCTTGTCTTTCTAATAAATTTACCAACTTTGGTTACCATTTGTTCATGTGTTAATTTTCCATCTAGCTCTTTTCTTTTGGTTTTCATAGAGCGAAATTTATAAACATTAAATACCTTTAATCCTTTTCCCATACGTTGTGATTTATAGATAACTGGATCTCCATCTTCTATTTTTATTGCTATTGCAACCATTAACATTGGAATTGCAAAAATGATTAAACATAGGATAGCCATGATAACATCTAGTATTCTTTTTACTTTTTCATACATTCTTTTTTCCTCCATTTAACTTTTTTTGTAAATGTTTCTTCTTTCTTTAAGTCCCATATAAATCCATTATAACACTTTATGTTAATTTTTGCAAGTTTTTATGTAAAATAACTATCTACTGACTATATCCCGTTTTTTGGATAATATTTTCACTAATTTTCTTTACGGTATCAGATGGTACATAGTCTTTTTCTCCAAATATTTCTTGATGTAATCTTTTTACATTGCTCTCTAATGTAATTGGTACTCCATACCATCGATCTAAAGTAATTCCTTTTGTATCATAAGGCCACCCTATACTTGTTTCTACTTGTAGACTAGTTATACTAGGAAACATACTAAACACTTCACTTTCTGATATATTCGTATATAATTTAGGAAGTAAAGTATCTACTAATTTGTTTAATCGACTCACATCAAAAGTTTTTACTTTATTAGCTACTGCAATTAGAACATCTCTCATTCTTTCTGTTCTTTTATAGTCTCCTCCTGTAGCATATCTTATCCTTGCATAGGATAATGATTGTTCTCCTGTCAGCTGATGAGTTCCTGCTTTTTCAATTCCTCGAATATGGGGTACTTCTTCTTCTGTAATTGGCATAGTGATTCCACCTATATTATCAACAATTTCTTTTACAGCTTCAAAATTGACAGTAATAAATTCTTTTATGTTTAAGTCTAAATTTGTATTAAGGGTTGTAATAGCAAGTGGTGCTGATCCATAAGAATAGGCATGTGTTATTTTATCTAGTTCATACCCTTCTATCTGTACATAAGTATCACGATATACTGACACTAATTTAATGTCTTTGGTTTTGTTATTGATACTTGCAATGATGATACAATCACTTCTATTCCCTTTTTCATAGGTATCTTCTCTTGAATCAATGCCAAATATAGCTATATTTCTATAATCTACTAATTTCGCCTCTGCTTGCACAGATACTCCCAATTCTTCTTCTTTTAAATCTATTTTTTGTATTTTATTTAATTTGCTATAGATAAACCAAAATGTTGCACAAATGATACTGGCTAGTAAAATGATTAATATTAGTACAATGATCCCAAATATTTTTAACCCTTTTCTTTTTTTTGCCACTTTTCTTTTTCCTCCAACATTTTTGCTATTTCTTTAATTTAACTATATGTTATTCTCCTTTCTATGTCAATAATTGTTACAATTATAACAAAAACTTAATATGTTTGTAATCATTTTACATTTATGTAAAAATATCATCCCATTACACCAAAAAAGTAGTACTCTTTTGGTACTACTCATTTTTTATCTATATAAATTTTTCATTTTTCGTTA
>CAMXLV010000070.1 GCA_947244675.1 uncultured Clostridium sp.
ACTGTAAAAAATCTAAATCGTTTTATTGGTTATCCAGAATTTCAAGATTACCAACAAGAATTAAACAGTATTGAAGAATTAAAAAATGCTATTGGAGAACTTGGCAATAATTAGAAAGGTTTGATAAATATGGAAAACGTTTTTACAATTTTAGAAGAAAGAGGCTATATTGAGCAAATGACTCATCCAGAGCAGATAAAAGAACTATTTGGGAAAGAATCTGTTCCTTTTTATATTGGAATTGATCCTACTGCTGATAGTTTACATGTTGGTCATTTTGTTTCTTTAATGGTTGCTAGTCATATGCAAAAATGTGGACATAGGCCAATTATTTTAGTTGGTGGTGGAACTGCAACTATTGGTGATCCTTCTCGGAAAAACTGATATGAGAAAAATGCTATCACGTGAAGAACTAGATCATAATGTTACTTGTATCCAAAAACAAATTGAAAAATTTGTTAGTTTCAAAGGAAATAATGGTGCCATTATTGTCAATAATGCTGATTGGTTATTAGATTTAAAATTTGTTGACTTTGTACGCCAAATTGGAAGTTTATTTTCTGTAAATCGTATGCTTGCTGCTGAATGTTATAAACAAAGAATGGAAACAGGTTTAACTTTTTTTGAAATGAGTTATATGTTAATGCAATCTTATGATTTTCTATACTTATATAATCAATATGGATGCAAACTTCAGATGGGTGGAAATGACCAATGGTCTAACATTATTGGTGGTGTAGAATTAATTAGAAAGATTGGAAAAGATGATTCATTTGGTTTAACTTTTAAATTATTAACCACAAAAGAAGGCAAAAAAATGGGAAAAACCGAAAAAGGTGCCCTTTGGTTAGATCCCAATAAAACTTCTCCTTATGATTTTTACCAATATTGGAGAAATGTTGAAGATGAAAGTATTGAAAATGTATTTTGTATGCTTACATTTTTACCGATGGAAAAAATAAAAGAGCTTTCTTCTTACCAAGATGAAAAAATTAATGAAGCCAAAAAAATCTTAGCATATGAAATTACAAAATTAGTTCATGGTGAGGAAGAAGCAACAAAAGCTAAAGAAGCTTCTGATGCTCTATTTAGTGGACAAGGAAGTTTAGAACATATGCCAACCATAAAAATTGATAACAAAAATTTATCCATTTTGGATGCCATACTTTTAACTGGTATAGCACCATCTAAAGGACAAGCAAAAACTTTAATTAGCCAAGGTGGTATCTCTTTAAATGACGAAAAAATTATGGATGCAAATTATACATTATCTGAGAAAGACTTTTCAAATGGTTATGCTATTTTAAGAAAAGGAAAAAAAGTATTTTTCAAATTAGAATCTTAAAATTCTCATTTTGTTCCCAAAAGTTTTAAACTTTTGGGCTTTTTTTATCTACTTTTTTCCACAATTTCTACAATATCTGCTATATATTCTCCAATTACTGGAATATTCAAAGTTACTATTTTTTGTAATAAAATAATTAGTATGGCAGTAATTATTGTAACACCAATTCCTATCCCTACTCCCCTTGCAATTCCAGCTAGCAAATTTCGTTTAATAATTTCTTTTTTATTTCCTAGCAAATACGACCATTCTATATAATTTGATTTTTCTAGCATATTACTCAATTTTTCCACTGCTCTTTGAAACATCATAATATCTTCTTTTTTCATCCACATAAAAAATCCACCTTTTTTCTTTAGGGTGGATTTTTTTGCTTAAATTTATTCTCCATTTTGAACAATATTACTACTTTCTGATTGACTATTTTGCTGATTGGTTGTTGTTGTTTTGTCCAATTCTTCTTTTTTCTTATCTTCTTCTTGTTTTAGTGCTTCTAAAGAAGTAATTAAATCTTGCAAACGTTTAACATCTTTCCCCATCATTTCCCAATCATTATTATCATTTGATTGTGTTAAATTTTTATTTGCTTTTATAATTGCTTCCATCAAGCCTTCTAAGTCATCTGTATTTTCTACTTGGATGTCAACTGCATATCTGGAAAGCAAATTTTCTAAAGCTTTTGGCAAAGTATCTGCCATTGCAACTTTATTTCCAGAAGCAACTACTACTTTTTTAAGAATTGGCACTTCTGATTCATTTAGCATAGTTTGATAGATTGGTTCTACATATAATAAGGTATTATCAATTGGAACAATTAACATTTGTTTTGTTAGTCTTGTTCCTGTTGTATTTAACGCTTCTAATTCATTAGCTATTACTTCATCTTCTTCTATTTGTTTATCAATTTGCATTGGTCCTACTATATTACTATCTGCCGATAATTTGTATAGTTTTAATTGATTATTACCATTTTGTACATTTCCTACTAAGTAAGAAATAAGATTTTGTTTTTCATTTGGTGTATAAATTTGTACTAATCCGAAATTGCTCTTCTTCTGGCGTTTTTAACATGGTATAATATGGTTCCATATAAGTTCCAGTTGCTTTTGTTGATTTCACACTATTATATTTGGCAATATCCCATAAATCATCTGCTCGATATAATACATCTGGTTTTACATTATGATATACTTTTAAGATTTCTGCTTGTACTTTGTATAAAAATTCTGGGTAAACTAAATGACTAGTTATGTCGTCTGGAATTGGCTGATCTAAGTCTACAAATAAAGTATCATATATGTTTCGATAAGCCATTGCAATTGGATCAGTTCGATCTGTTATGTAATAAGATAATGTACCATCATAACTATCAACTAATACTTTTACAGAATTTCTAATGTAATTGATATTTTCTTTGATTCCATCATGTTCAATATTTGTGTATTGTGCATAAGGATATTGGTTTGACACAGTATATGCATCTATTACCCATATAATTCTTCCTTCTTTGTTGACAACAGTATAAGGATTTTCATCATAAATTAAATAAGGTAGTGCTTTTTTTACTCTAGCAATGATGTTTCGGTTCATTAATATTTTACTATCTTTCGTAATTTCATTGGAAAATGCTAATTTTAAATCACCTTTTGTTATTCCTAAAATTAGTTTATCCAAAAATCCTAAACTTAGTCCTGCTTTTCCTTCATAAGTTGATGTGTGTTCTTCTCCATTTTCATCTGTATAATCATATTCTTGTTTATTTTTAGCATTGGTTGCAACTATTTCGTCAGTTTGCAATCCAAAATAAATATGGGGTTGTTCTATTTTTATTTTTTCATCTTTTCCTGATACTTCTCTTTGAATATATTGTATGTTTCCGCTTCCGTGTACTTTCTGTTGCTGATACTATAATTTCTCCATTTCCATGTGTATATTCATAAGTTTTGTTATTATAGGTTCTTCCAGAATTAGCAATTTCCCTTGGTGCCATATATACCACTTGATCTTTTCCATTTACCTTATATTTTGCTAAATTAGCATTTCGATAAGAAAAATATCCGTGTTTCTGTTTGGCTATCTTCTAATGTTTTTAAAACAGCATTTTGACTAATGATTGGTATATTACTAATTGTATTGTTATTTTTTTCTACTTCTTCACTTGTTATGGTTCCTGAATTTTTAATGCTCTTTTCTTCTATATTAATACGATAAGCATTTTTTGTACTATTGATATTCTCTGCTAGGTATTCTTTTTCTTTGTCTAATTCATTAGAGCTAACAAATAGTAAATCAAATATCATCATCACAATAAATAATATTACTAAATAGCTTGGAATGAGTGCCAAGTTTTTTAATACTTTGTTGTTATTTCCTTCTTTAAAGTATTTTAGTGCTCGATAAGAAAATATTACAATTACAAAAGCAAATATAATATATCCCCATAATTTCACGGTTGTTTCTGTAAGACCTGCTCCTACAATGTCTATCTCATCATTTATAGTTAGTAATTTACCAAATACCATATTTTGTGTATTTAATAAAGTCATAATAGCAATTCCTACAATAACTAGTAAAATATTTCTCGTCAATTTTTTCATAAATAGGCTTTGCTTTAGCATTTTTCCATCAATTCCATCAAAGAATCGATTGAAAATAATAACATAGTATAATGCCATATAAATAGAAAGCCCTACCATTAATACCGTAAAATATAAAGCAATTGCTTCTATTACTGGTTTTTGAAAGATATAATAGGAAATATCTAAATTAAAAATCATATCTTGTATTCCAAATGCTGTGCTATTCATCACTAGCATGACTTTCTGCATTAAAGTGGTAGCTACTATGATACTTACAATGGCAGATATAACTAAAGCTAATGATTTATTTAATAATTTTGGCATTGGTTTATTTTCTTTTTCAAAAAAAGGTTTTAATCCTTTTTTGATTCCTCGGTTGGTAAAATATATAATTCCATATAATACTACAAAATTAATTGCCATAATAATATATTTGTATATCATATTTGTGTGAAAAATATCTACATATTTTTCTCCTAATTCTAAGTATTCTAAATAGCTTCCTCTTAATTGTACATAACTAATTCCTGCAAATACAATTAAAAATAAAATAACTAATATCATTCTTGTTCTATTTTTTTCTTTTTTGTTTTTATTTTTTGTTTCTTTTGTGTTCGCTGTATCCATTATTGTTTCTACCTTTGGTTTGTTCTCTTCCACAAAATTTCCTCCTTTTTTGCCAATTTATAAAATTGCCTTAACAAAATCACTAGCTTGAAAGACTTCCATATCATCAATCTGTTCCCCTATGCCAATAAATTTTACAGGAATTTTATTTTCCTCCACAATTCCAATTACTACCCCACCTTTGGCAGTACCATCTAATTTCGTTAATACAAGTCCTGTTATATTAGCTTCTTGTTGAAAAGCTTTTACTTGTGAAATGGCATTTTGCCCTGTTGTTCCATCAATTACTAATAATACTTCTTTGTCTGCTTCTTCCATTTCTTTGTTGATTACTTTTTGTATTTTGTTTAATTCATCCATTAAATATTTTTTGTTGTGCAGTCTTCCTGCTGTATCTACAATTAAAATATCAGCTTGTTTTTCTTTTGTTATTTTGATAGCATCATATACAACAGATGCTGGATCTACACCTTCTTCTCTTTTTACAATGTCTGCTCCTGCTCTTTTAGCCCATATTTCTAATTGTTCTACTGCTGCTGCTCGGAAGGTATCTGCTGCTGCCACTACTACTTTTTTGCCATCTTTTGCTAAGCGATTAGCTATTTTTCCTATTGATGTAGTTTTTCCAACACCATTGACACCTACTACTAAAATAACAGATGGTTTTGTTTGTAAGTTTAATTTAATGTCTGTTACTTCTAATATTTTTTGCATTTCTTCACGTAAGACTTTTTTTACTTCTTCTTCCTCTTGTATTTTTTCCTTTTTTAATCTTTCTCTTAGGTTTCCTATAATTTTCACAGATGTTTCCATTCCTATGTCTGACATAATTAAGATTTCTTCTAGCTCCTCTAAAAAATCTTCATCTATTTTTCGGAAGCTTTTGAATACATTCCCTATTTTTTCATCAAATGAATTTTTTGTTTTGTTCATTCCTTGTTTTAGTTTATCAAAAAATCCCATTATTTTTTTCTCCTTCTTGTTGTTTTTTCTTATTGTATCATAGATTCTCTTTTTTTTCTATAGATATTCTTTAAAATTTTAAGGCTTATATTAATTTTTTGTACAATGATTTTGGTAAATATGAAAGGATAATTTATCAATATCTCACATAAAGTATATTATCATAAGAAATTACTATTTTTAACATCAAATGTTCTATTTAGCCATTTTATGCCATATATGTAGCTTTTTTTACATTTTTATAGTAAAATATTGTAAATTAAATTATGAAAAGAGGATGTATAATAATGAAAGTACAAAAAGAATTTCAAATAATTAAAATTGAAGATATCATGATTAATCCTGAAAATCCAAGACATGATGCAGTTCAACTTACTATTACAGAAATGGGTGAAGAACTTATAATGAAGCAGTTAATTAGAGACAAAGAAGCTGCAAATAAAATGTTTGATTTAATAAAAAGTATTTATGAGTCTGGTTTTATCCCAACCTTAGCAGTTATACTTGAATATAAGGAAAATATAAAAAGATATATACCATGGGATGGAAATAGAAGAATTACAGCATTAAAAATCTTAAAAAATCCAACTGTCATGCCAAGCTTAAAATATTTTACCTATGCCCAAATTAATACTGTATTTGAATTTTCTAAAAAAGTGCAAGAAGATTTCTTTGAAGTTCCTTCCTATATCGTTCCAGGTTTTAAGGAAGCAGCACCAATGATAAAATCAATACATACTACTGCTTCTGGTGCTATGCAATGGGATAGAATAATGATTAAAAGATTTGAACAAAAATTAGGATTAAAAAACCTCATAACACAAGCTCAAGATTTATTACCTGATGTTTTTAAAAACTTACCTAATAATTTTCCAACTTCAACATTAGAAAAAATATTAGAGTCAAAAAATTTTTTAAATATTGATAATATTGATAATGTTTTAACTTTTACATCGTCTATGAATTATACAGAAGAAAAACTAAAAGAAATAGTAGATGATATAAAAAATGGTAAAATAAACTATAAATCGGTTCAAAGTAATAAGAAAATCAAAGAGTACTTGTACACAGATACTGTAAAAGATTCTTTTAATGTAAAAATGCCAAAAAAAGATAATCTAACGAATACTTTCACAATTGAATCAAAAACAATTCTAAAAGAACAGCAAAATGATACTATAAAACAAATTACTTTATCAGAATTAGATAACAAAAAAATTTTACCACCAGAATCAAATATAAAAAAGGAAGATATGATTATTTTTTCAAACATTAATATTGATCATTTAGACTTTAAAAATGAAAGAGCAAATAGAATAAAATTATTATCATATGAAATCCAACATTTTTCAAGAAAAAATGACTATAAATATTATCCTATATCCTATTGCTTTTCGCTAAGAGCTTTACTAAAGCAAACTAGTATTTATTTTTTAATGAATGCAAACAAATGGGACAAATTGATTATTGGTAAAAATAGAGATTTAAATTTAAATGAAATTATAAAATACATTACTAGTAATGCTGATAATTTATTCTTTGATGATATAAATATAAAAAAAATTTGGAATATTGTTTTCGTCTCTCAGATAAATAAGAATTATTTAGATTTAGTTATACATGATCCCTATAAAATCTATCCTAATATAGAATACATAAAAATACTCTCTGATATAGGGTTATTTGCTATTATACAATATTTTATTGATAAGTGTCCAGCTGATAAAAGGTATTGACATTAATCCTAGCTAGAGGATTACTCTAAAGTTATTAGAAAGTTAGGAGAATTCAGTTTTGGTAATTCTCCTAATTAAATTTATAATTAGAGATTAGAATAACAGCTTCCACATTGTTTTTTTTTAATTAACATTTATTCTTATTTGAACAACTATATTATTTTTCAACAAATCTGATATCATAGCTATTCTCTATATAATCTAGCTACATTACTATCTAATATAGCTTGTTTGTCTCTTAATCTTCATTTCAATGTAATTTCAACGTAATTTTATATATTGGGTTCAGAACAGTATTATCTTTCTAATATATTATATAAAATATAAAATATTTTTAATGTTTATCATTTTTATCATATATGGTCTTTAAATTTAAAAAACTTAATTTATTTTTTCTTGTTATAAAAGCATATATTTTACTTTTTATATAATGAACAATATAAGCTAAAGAAGCAAATATAAATGTAAAAAAATATCCACTAAATAAAACCTCTTCTTTATTATCCCATGATATTGATTTAACTGCATTATATCCAAAAATCAAGGAAAATATTGCTAAAGGGAAAACAATAGCATTAATTAATATCAATAAAAAATTCTCTTTGTAAAAAATGTCTATATTATTTCTTTTTAATGCTTTTATTTCTATAACTACACATATAATATATATTATAATTAACACTATCATAATCATATCATGATCAAACATAAAATCACCAAATAAATTATAGTATAAATTGAAAAAATAATCAACATATGTTAAAATAACTTTGGTGATAATATGTTTTTAAATTATATTATAATTATGGTATTAATTATATATTTTATTTATTTAATTATAAAATATTCTGGAATAGATAAATCAGAATATAACCTACAATATTTTAGAGATAAAGAATATATCAAATATCCTATAATAATAGTAGGGTATTTAAATAACAAATCTATTAAATGTGAACATTTTATTGCTACAGTATTGGATTTTGTATGTAAGGGATTTATAAAAGTAGAACCATCTACAAATAAATCAGATTATATTTTTACTATTGTCAAAAGTATAAAAGCAACAAATTTAGAAATAGAAACATTAAGAATATTTTTTAATAGCTCATTTTTAGAAATTGGCACTACACAAAGTTTAAGTCAATTTAAAAAAATAATGAAGAATGAAAAAATATTTGGAAATTTTGGAAAAATCAAAAGACATTTTAATTACAAAATCAGAGAATATTTTGACAAGAAGCAAGATGTAAAACAAATTACTAGAAGTACAAATATAAAGAATACGTTATTGTGTTATTTTTTATTTTTAGTAACATGCTATTCTCTGATATTTGAATTTGAAGGTTTTACAAAAATAACTGACTATTTTATAACTATACCTTTCTTTAGTACTATTGCCTTTTCTTTATTTATTGTAACCATATCATTTATAAAGTCTTCTTTGTTAGGCGTTTTTTCTTGGACTACTACCATTGTGGCAATATCATTTTTTGTTAATTCTTTGTTCTTCATTTATTTGGGGCTTACATTATTTGTAGTTCCAATTCTAATAATTATGTCAATTATCATTTTATTTGATGACATGATACAACGTAAGAAAACAAATATTGCAAATGTATATGAAATGATAAAAGGATTAAGAAAATATATTATAGATTATAGTAATATTGATGAATATGATATATATAATATTTATTTGTGGAATGAATACTATGCATATGCTGTTGCTTTGGATATAAAAAAAATATAGGATAATATTCATTTTGCTGATACTAGTGGGCTTTTTATGTATTTACAAATTTTAGTAAATGCATATCTTTTATATGTAATCTTTTAATTGAAATAAATGGTATAATTGATTTTGGTATCAATTCTGTTCAATTTAATTCGAACAGATACGTCGTTGGAGCTTACAGCCAGTTCAATTAATAATTAGCTACGAGAGTATAGAAAAAGTTGTGTAAATAAATCCTTCCGTGATAAAATAAAAAATA
>CAMXLV010000071.1 GCA_947244675.1 uncultured Clostridium sp.
GCTTGAGGGGAAGTTCCTCAGGCTTACTTACTAACGGATTTAGTCTAGCAGAGCAAAAAGAAAAGTTATTACAACTTTGTAAATTTAAAGAATATGAAGTATTTAAGGTATATGAAGACGCTGGAATATCAGCAAAAAATATTAAAGATAGACCAGCATTTCAAGAAATGTTAGCAGATATGAAAAGTGGCAAAATCAATTATATTGTAGCTTATAAGTTAGACAGAGTTACTCGTTCAGTTCGTGATTTAGAGGAACTTATTGCACAATTAGAAATGCACAATACCTATTTAGTGTGTGATAAAGATGATGTAAATACGAGTAGTGCTAACGGTAGATTTTTTGTGCGTATGCTAACAGTATTATCACAATTAGAAATTGAAATAGTATCAGAAAGAACAAAATTTGGACTAAATGGTGCTATTAAATCTGGTCATTTACCTGGAATTGTACCATTAGGCTATAAAAAAGATAACAATAAGAAAACTGTAATTGATGAAACTACAAAAGATATTGTAGTAAGAATATTTAATATGTATCTTGAGGGAAAAAGCTATCAGCAAATAAGCAATACATTAAATAAAGAAAAGGTTTTATACCCTAAACATTGGAAAGATACAACCATTATGAAAATGATAGATAATAAAGTTTATATGGGAGATTATGAAAAAGGAAAATCAAACACTAAAGATACTTTAGTTTATATGAATGTAGTAGAGCCTATTATAAGTCGTGCTATGTGGAACGAAGCACAATACCAAAAAGAGAAAAATCAAAGAAGTTATACAAGAGATAGAGTTTATATATTTTTTCAAAAACTAAAATGTCCTAAATGTAATAGAATAATGAAATGCAAAGGCTCTGGAGGAACAAAGAAAAAATATATGTATTATACTTGCGAACATTGTAAGACCTATTATAGAGAAGATAAAATCGAAGAATGTTTACAAAGATTTATTCTTGAGTTAGTCGAGTATGATATGACAGTTAAGAAATATTTTTTGCCAATACTAGCTGACAAAAAGGAAACAAAAATAGAAAAGTTAGACCAAGAAATTGACACATTACAAAAACAAAAGGAAAGAATAAAAAAGGCTTATGTAAGTGGCATAGTAGAAATGGAAGACTTTTCCGAAGATTATAAAATAATTGAAGAAAAAATAAACATTTTAGAAACAAAAAAATATGAAAACTTGAATATGAACAGTCTGTCATTTACACCACAACAACTAATGGCTGATAGAGATATTGAAAGAGAAAAGTTAATAAAAGATAACAAATTAAATGAAACTTTAAAACAAGAATGGAACAAAAAATCCAAAGAAGAAAAGCAAGAATTTATTTCAAAATTTATTGAATCAATGACACTATTAAAGAACAAAAAACGGAGAATTTTATATTGATAAAATAAATTTTAGAAGTAGTTATATTGAACAACTAACCAAGTTTTTTGCATTAGGAATAGCAGATGTTTATGTACCTATTGAAGTAAACAAAAAAGAAAAAGAAATAAGGACAAGTGTTAATATAAATCAAGAACAATTAGATGATTATATTACAAGACTTAATCAAGAATTTGAAATAGAATTTTATGAATTATTTTCAAAAAATATGAATGAAAATGAAGAAGAAATTGAAATAAAATTGAACAAAGAAAAACAAAAACTGATAAGATTAGTTGCTGTAAAAGATAACAAAACTTTTTCAAAATCAAAGAAAGAAAATTATAAAATAGGTGCAGTAATTAGTAATCAAAAATGAAAAAGTTAGAGGAAAAATTTAAGCTAAAAATGATTTTTGTACCCCCATACACTTCCTAACAAGCACTGAATTTTTCCTCCCTAGTCAAAATTCGTATTTTGGGACTAAGTCCCAAGCCCTGTATAAAATAGTTACAAACTATTTTGTAAATTTAATGAAAAAATGGAAAAATTATGATATACTTAAATTCGTCAGACAGTGTCTGACGAATTTAAAAGAATGATAAAATTTAAGTTAATGTTTTAATCAATTAGATATAAAATAGATTAAAATGTATTTATGTCACAGTAAAGAAGGATAGTATAAAAAGGAAGTATAAATATATGAGTGAAAACAGTAGAAATAGTTTTTTAAATAGCATAAGGTATCCAATAGAAAGGAAATTTTTAAATCAAGAATTAATAAAAATCCATATACAAGAAAAACAAAATCAAGGATTTACTGACAAGAAATATGATACTTTTTTTGATGGAAAAGTATTACAAATATGTTTCTTTAGTAAGGGATGTAGATGTAGTAAAAATGGAAGTTGTATAATATGCGATTATGGAAAAACTAGAAAAGAAAATTTAACAAAAACAGATATAACAGAAATTATGAACGAAATATTTGAAAGCCTAGACAGAATGCCAAATGTAGTATTATTAAATAGTCTTGGTAGTGTTTTAGATACACAAGAAATGCCAATGGAAAACATTATAGTGATATTAGATAAATTATCAGAGATAAGTGCAAACGTAATAATATTTGAAACACATTATTTAACTATAAATCCTTCAATTTTAGAAGTAATAAAACAAAAATTAAAAGATAAAGAAGTAGTAATTGAATTAGGACTAGAGAGTTCTAATAGAGAAGTTAGAGAAAATTGTTTAAATAAATACATAGATAATGCGGAATTTGTAAAAAGAGTTAATCTAATAAAATCTTTTGGATTTGGAGCAGAAGCTAATGTTATTTTTGGAGCTCCATTTTTAACTACAGAAGAACAAATAAGAGATACAATACAAAGTATTGAATGGTGTTTTGAAAATAGTATTGATAAAGTAAATTTATTTCCAATTAATATAAAACCATATACTTTATTGTATAAGTTATATGAAGAAGGAAAATATTCTCCAGTTTCACACAGTAATTTCATTGAGGTCTTAAAAAAAGTACCTAAAGAGTATATTCACAAATTATATTTATGTTGGTATGGAAATAGAGAAATAAAATATGACACAAAAAGAACAGTATTACCTAAGTGTGAAAAAGATGAATATTCTAAACTAATGGATTTTTATCAAAGATTTAATATCAATAAGGATCCAGAAGAACGAATAAAATTACTAGAAAGTACAAATCAATTCAAATTAGAAAAACAACAAGAATTTTAACAGTACTACTAATAATGGTTATAAAAGGCGACTAATTAGAAAATGTATAGTTGCCATTTTTTATTTAAATTTATAAATAAAATTATAAAAATAGTTGATAAAAGAACAAAAGTTTGATACAATATGCAAAATGCAAGGAGTGATTATTATATGAAACAGGCTTATATAAATTGTTTGAAAAAATTAAGAGAATTTAGAAAACATTTATAAATAGAAATATCTGTTAATAGTAAAATGGTCATATGAGTATTGAATTATCAATATTTATATGACTATTTCATTTATAATATACATATATTGTTTTCTATCAAAATTTGTTATAAATTGTTTAAAACGTATTGATAAAAGAACAAAAGTTTGATATACTATACAAAGTAAAATTACATTGCAAGGAGTGTGTATTAGTGAAACAAAGTTATATAAATTGTTTGAAAAAATTAAGAGAATTTAGAAAAAATCTAAAACTAAATAAAGATATAAAAAGAGGAAAACTATATTTTACTTGGATTAAAGATAAAACAGAAAAAATAGAAAATGAAAAAGATGAAGAATTTATATATAACAATATGATTCAATATACATTAAAGAATTACAAAATTGATAAGTATACTTATGAAAGATTAGATAAGAAATTAAAAAATATAGTAAATGACAATTATATACTAAAGAATAACAACTATATATTTAATAATATAAATATTTCTAAAAGTGATATTCTATTATTGGCGAAAAAAATATTATTTAAACGAGGAAATGTGGTATGGATAGATTTTGGCTTTAATATAGGTAATGAATTTGGAGGAATGCATCCTGCCATAATATTGAAAAATTTTAATAATGAATTGTTTGTTTTACCAGTATCTTCTAAAATACCTAAAGAATATATAAAAATAGAACAAGAATATAAAAATGGAAAAATTACATTTGAAGAATGTGAAAAGAAAAAAAGTAAGATTACAGAAATAATACAAATAGATAGTATATATAGATTTAAAAATATGATTAGATGGGCTAATATTACAAGAATGAAAAAAGTAAGTATATTAAGATTAAATTTTAATGGTACTATCGGTAAAATTGATGGAAAATATTTGAGCTTAATCAATGAAAAAATAGGTTTAGAATTTTTTGAATAAAACATTGACTTAATGCGTAAAATATAGTATCATAGTATTATGGAAAGTAATCAATTAAGATTGCTGTGGGAGGAACGAAAGTTCCAGTAATTGCTATGGGAGGCGACTAGTTAGAAATAATTAGTTGCCAGTTTTTTTATTTTATGCTATTCTAATTTTAACAGTTGATGAGTCAATTATTTTTCTCAAGCAGAATGTGGGAGGAACACTATGAGAATAGGGTATATTTTTCGAAAAATTTGTATTCATCATCAGGCTATGGCGGAGGACTAACAAAAATACTTAATGTAGAGGGGGGACAAAAGAATAATTGTATAGGACTACTCTGAAGTTATTTTAACAATTTATTTACATACTTATATAGTTGTTTACTAAAATGTCGATTTATGATATACTTTCAACAATTATAAAGTGAGGATTAATATATATGAAGAAATTTTTAATTAGTGATTATGATGGAACATTTTTTATAGATGATGAAAATATAAAATATAATATTGAAAAGGTAAAAGAATTTAGAAATAAAGGAAATATATTTGCCATTGCCACTGGAAGATCATTCTATGATTTTACGAAAAAATTGGAAGAATTTGATATTGAATATGACTACTTAATTATAAATCATGGAGCAACTTTATTAGATAAAAAACATAGGTTAATTAGAAATTATCCTATTGATAATAAAGCTAAACAAGATATAAAAAATGAATTTAATTTGGTAGATGCCCAAAATATATTTGTTTGCAAATGTCTTGAAAATAGAACAAGTATAAATCAAGATAACATTACCAAAATACATATAAAATGCAATAATCAAGCTGAACAATTAAAATTTAACAATATTTTAAACAATAAATACAAAAAATTTGTAAAAAGCTATCTTATTACAGGATTAAATAATTGTATAGAAATAATATCTTCAAGCACAGATAAATCAGTAGCTATAAAACAAATCTCTAAAATAGAAAATATTGAAGAAAATAAGATTTTTACAGTAGGAGATAGTTTTAATGGTTTAGAAATGCTAGAAGCATTCAATGGATTTTGTATGAAAAATTCAGAGGAACTTGTAAAATCAAGAATTACAAAAATATGTACATCAGTTGCAGAAGTAATAGATAAAATAGCTGGAGGAACTAACTTTAAAAGTAATTTCTTCCACAATAGTGATTAATGTTCTAAAGACATTAGATTTATTAATAAAATATCAAGTTTTCCTATAAGTAGATTCTTTAAATTCATTATCAAGTTCTTTAAAAGTAGAAACAACAATAGGTTTAACTATATCTCTAGCAGAAATTTGAACTTTATAAATAGGGTTAAAATAGTGATTTGAGCCATCATTAACAAATAGATTATTTAATAATTTAATAGGTTTCATAAGAAAGTTCTTTCTTTGATATTGTTTTTTGTGGTTATTTTAACAATTTATTTACAAACCAAAAATAAATTGTTAAGCTCTTTTTGTTCTGCATAAATGGAGAGGGCAGAAAAGTATATACAATAAAAAAACTATAAGTGATATATCAATACTCTATTTACCTACTATGAATAAAATACTGGACAAGTTTACTATTATTTTAAAAATTTTCACACTTTCTAATAACCAGATCGTAATCCTATATGTGACTCGTTTTCACTTGGTATCTGAGGAATTGTAGAATTCCAAAGAACACATCAATATTCTTGTATTCCTAATTAGAATGCACCTAATATATACCAGGAATTGTGCCAAAAGTTTAAAAAAGTTGTCTGTTTCGTTGTAATATATAGGTTTTATTGATATAATTTAATCAATTGGAAAGGAAGGTTTTAAATGGGAAATAATAAATATATTGGTATAAAAACAATAATTTATTTAATAAGACATGCAGACACAATTGATGAAAATGGTATAAGAAATACAGATGAAACAAGTCAGATGATTAATGAAAAAGAAATCTTATCAATTGAAGGAGAAGAAACATCAAAAAATCTTAGTAAAAATGTAGAACTTAAAAATATTGATGTAATCTGGAGTAGTAGCTACACAAGAGCAAAGCAAACAGCAAAATATATTGCAAGTGAAAATAATTTACCACTTAATCTTGACAATAGATTAACTGAAAGAAAATTAGGAAATTTGGATGAAATAGCTATATTTATGAAAGATAAAAAGACAAGAGATCCTTCACAAGAACAATTAGCATATCCAAAATTTAAAACCTCAGATGGAGAAAGTGCAGAAGATACAAATAAAAGAATGACAGAATTTTTAAATGAAACATTGGAAAAGTATAAAGAAAAAAGAGTTGCAATAATTAGTCATGGTGGTTCAATAAAATTTTTGTTATTGAATTGGTGTGAAGTAAATAAAAATATGAAACTAGAATATAAAGGAAAAGAATTAGATATCTCATCACCATGTTTATTAAAACTTACATTTGAAAATGAAGAGTTAGCTAATTTAGAACAAATTGTATAATAGGAGGAATAAAATGATAGAATCAAAAGGTTGGAATTGGGAAATTGTTAAAGATGATAAAGCAGAAATTTGGAAAAATCCAAGCATAGAATCTTATTATTTATTGAATAGATGGAAATCACAACAAAAGAAAGACTTTCTTGATTTAGGCTGTGGTTTAGGTAGACATTCGATTTTATTTGGAAAAAATGACTTTAAAGTTAATTGTTTTGACATAAGTGAAGAAGCAATTAATAGAACTAGAGAATGGGCTAAAAAGGAAAAATTAGATTTTGAATATAATGTTGGGGATATGCTTAAATTACCTTATGAGAATAAACAATTTGACTGTATTTATTGTAGAAATGTAATTTCTCATACAGATACAGAAGGAATGAAACAAGTCATTAAAGAACTTTATAGAGTAATGAAAAATAATGGAGAATGTTATTTAACATTAGGATCAAAAGATACATGGGGATTTAAACAAGAAGATTGGCCCTTAATTGACGAAAATACAAGATTGAAAATGGAAGAAGGACCAGAATATAAAATACCACATTTTTATGTAAATTATAATTTAGTGCAAGAGTTATTTAAAGATTTTGAAATTATTAATATATATCAAGTGGTAGATTACTATAATGATAATAAAGGTTTGTTTGATTCATATCATTATCATGTTTTAATACGTAAAAATTGATTAAATGAACCTTCTTAAATTGCTCCAAATTATAACAACTTACGAACTTATATAAAGAGTTTCGTAAGTTGTTTCATTTCTAACTAGAAAGTTATTATCATATTTCTAGTTATCTACTTTTATTATATCAGTAAGATATAATTCTATTGGCATTGACCAAAAATCAGTAGGAAGAGTGCCGATTAAACTAATCTTTTCACCTGTTTGTAAAGAATGAATCTTTTGAATCACATTTGAATCATAAGTTACACCAGAAGCATATACCTGTGTTTGATAAGTTTGTTCATTTCCAATATTAACACCAGTTGCTAAAGGAATACCAATAGAAGAATTATATTCATCTCCAAAGCCAGATACATATCCAGTTACTTTTAGTATTTTGTTAGAATATTTTTCATAAAAAGCTTCTATTTCTGCATTATCAATAACATTAATATTTTCCAACTGAGATAGTGAAATTTCTACATCATAAGGTATATTGGGTGTATTAGAGTTATTAGTAGTTATATTTTGAGAAGAGACGTTTGCTGATTCATTTGTTAGTCCATTTATGGTAGAAGTTTCATTCAAAACATTAGAAGTAAATTCATTGGATAAACCATCAGATCGTATTTGATAAAGTTTATACATAAAAAATCCCATTACTAAAATAATTAATATAACTAAAACTAAAAAAAACGTAGAAAAATTGATATTGATGGATTTCTTTTCTTTCATTTTTTTTCCTTCTTTCTTAAATAATATAGGAAAATAATATCATTAAAAATTTGTTTTTTCAATAAGTATTTAAACTTTCTTCTATAAAACTTGTAAATTTTAAAAAATTAGTGTAAAATACCAATATATTGTAAATAATGAAAAAAGAGATAAAAAATTGGAGACAAAAACCAAGAAAAAAAGTCCCACTTAGAAACTGTTTCCAATTGGACAAGGAGAAAAAATGAGATTTGTAAACAGTAAAGAAGATGAAAAAGCATATAAAGAATTTTTAGAAAGACATGAGAGAGGAAATTTTCAACAATCATTAGAGTGGGCAGAAGTAAAAAAGCCAAATTGGAAGCCAGAAGTTATTTTAGCAGAAGGAAATAAAGGAGAAATTATTGGATCACTTTGTGTGTGGATTCGCCAAATGCCAATCTTTGGAAACATCATGTACTCATCAAGAGGACCTGTTTGTGATATTCATAATATGGAAATAATGAAACAATTAACAGATGGTGCAAAAGAATTAGCTAAGAAATATAAAGCCATTGTTCTTAGAATGGAACCAGATATTATAAGTGATGATCAAGATTTTAGAAACATAGTAACTAATTTAGGATATCGTATAAAAGATGATGCCAAAGATTTTAAAGATGAAATTCAACCAAGATATGTATTTCGATTAGATATAAAAGGAAAAACAGAAGATGAAATTATGGCAGGATTTAAGCAAAAATGGAGATACAATATTCGTTTAGCAACTAAAAAAGGTGTTACAATAAAAGAAGGAACAAAAGAAGATCTAAAAGACTTTCATAAAATTATGATAGAA